>JACMJS010000303.1 GCA_014380515.1 Chlorobiales bacterium | reverse complement strand
TATTGCTTCTATCGACGCTTTCCTTTGGCGGTAGCAAGGAAAGCGCATCCACTCCGGGCGGTGGTAATCAGTGGCTAACCGTTTAGCAAAAGCAACCCTGACCCGGCATTTTTCTTTTCGGTTGCGGCAATGCAAATTTATTACAAGCCTTTAATGAATTTGCATTGCCGATGCCGATACTCAGCCCGCATCTTTTGCGAAACCTCTTACACCTCGTTTATCCGAACGTGTGCATCGCGTGTAAGTCGCTGCTCGCTGATGATGAAGATCATCTTTGCCGCTTGTGCGTTGGCGACTTCGACCGATTTATGCTGCCCGGCGAATCGGCTGACGCAATGATGGCAAGCCTCAATGAACATTTCCCAAGTCAAACTGAAGTTGATGATGCGGTTTCGCTTTACCGTTTTCACAAAGACGGACTGTTGCAGCACGCAATTCATGCGTTCAAGTATGATGGGCTTCCAAGCGTGGCGGTGCAATTGGGCGAGCAGTTAGGCAAGCATCTTTCAGCCGAACGCCCTGATGCAAGGCTTGATGGTATTGTGCCGTTGCCGTTACACAAGTTGAAGTTCATCGAACGCGGTTACAACCAAGCCGAAAAACTTGCGCAGGGCGTCAGTCGTATTCTCGGTGTGCCGGTTTTGGTTGATACGGCCAAACGGACGCGATACACATCGTCGCAAACGGGGTTCGATCTTTCAGGCCGCGAGAAAAATATCAGCGGTGCGTTTCACTGTCCGAAGCCGCTCACGAACCAGCGGCTCGTGCTTGTTGACGACGTCTTTACGACCGGCGCAACGCTTCGGGTGTGCGCGGCGGCTCTCAAAGCCGCCGGTGCATCGCACATCACGATTGCTTCGCTCGCCGTCGCGGGCAACTAATCATCCTCCGCAACTTTGGGAACGAAGCCGCAATGAAGTTCCCTTCTTCCTCCAAAGTGTTTCAACATGAACCCTGATCTGGGCCGCATTTATTTAGACAACGCATCAACCACGCCGCTCGACCCGCGTGTGTTTGAAAGGATGCGTCCGTACCTGACGGAAAACTTCGGCAATGCTTCTTCGATTCATTCTTTCGGCCAGCAAACGAAAGATGCGTTGGAAGATGCCCGCGAGCGCGTGGCGAAATTGCTTGGCGCGTTGCCGTCGGAAATTTTTTTTACATCCGGCGGCACGGAGTCCGATAACCTTGCACTCAAAGGCGTTTCGATGGCGTGGGTCCGGGCGGCCAAATATGCGCATCGTCCGCATCGCATCATCAGTTCGCAGCTGGAGCATAAAGCCGTGCTCGAAAGTCTCGCGTGGTTGGAATCTTTTTTCGGTATCAAAGTGCTTTATGTGCAGCACGACTCGAACGGGCGATTTGACTTGAACCACTTGCAAGCCTTGTTGCATCAGGGGGTAGGCCAAGAGCAAACGCTGGTTTCACTGATGCACGCGAACAACGAACTCGGCAACCTCAATCCCATCGCGGAGATCGCGGCGATTGCGAAACAACACGGCGCCTTGTTCCATACCGACGCGGTTCAAACAGCAGGCAAATTACATTTCAATGTCGAAGCACTCGGTGTTGATTTACTTTCGCTTGCCGCGCATAAATTTCACGGACCGAAAGGCGTAGGCGTGCTTTATGTTCAAACCGGTACGCCCTTCGAATCTTTGTTTCATGGCGGCAACCACGAACGCAACCGGCGGGCGGGTACGGAGAATTACGCTGCGGCAATCGGTTTGGCCGAAGCACTTACGATTTCACTTGCCGAATCTGAAAGCACCACAATTCACGTCGCAAGATCGCGTGAACTTTTTTTGACGTGCCTCGCTGAAGCCGGACTTTCTTATGCCCTCAATGGCGATGCAGGAAATCAGTTGCCGCATATCGTCAATCTTTCTTTCGCCGAATCGGTTAAAGACCTTGATGGCGACATGCTGCTGCTCGGTCTCGATGCGGGCGGGCTGGCGGTTTCAAGCGGTAGCGCGTGCACGTCGGGTACGGCCAAGCCATCGCATGTATTGATGGCGTTGGGTCGGAGCGAGGCAGAAGCACGGGCGAGTGTGCGGTTTTCATTTTCCAAGTTCACTTCGGAAGCGGAAGTACGTCGGGCGGCGCAAGTGTTGGAAAACGTCCTCACCCGTTTCGCGGCGGCATAATATCCTTGTGATTCATGTCAATTCATTTGCGGTCGTGATTAAGCCTTCACACGGCTGAAGCGTTTATTCCGGTGTCTTCTACTTCACCTAACCTAAAATTGGAGCATTGAATTATGAAAACATGGATGAAATTGTTGCTGTTCGGTATGTTGCTTTTTGCGGCGACCCCGGCGTTTTCTCAAGTCCGCGTGCGTGTCCGCGTTGCACCGCCGCCGGTACGGCGTGAAGTCGTCGTTGCCCGTCCGTACGCCGGTGCGGTTTGGGTGGCGGGTCATTATGATTGGCGTCCCCGCCGTGCCGACTACGTGTGGGTGCCCGGACGCTGGGTCAAATCGCCGCGTGCGAATGCCGTTTGGGTCGAGCCGCGTTGGGATCGTGATGGCGACGGCTATTCTTATTACAAAGGATACTGGCGGTAATTTTTCCTCGGCATGGCTTTAAAACGATTGCGTCCGCTTGCACATATTAAATGCAAGCGGACGTTTTCATTTTCACGAAAACTCTTCCGGTCAACTTGCGACTTGCGAACGGAAAACTTTCGGAGCGGCATTGCTTAATTCACGCATCGCCACGCCGTAACGCAACCCTTGATCGCTGACGGTTACTTGCTTTGATCCGAAGATGCGCATGAACTGATGCAGGATCAATGCGCCTGCGGTGATGACATCCGCCCGTCCGTGATTGACGCCCATTTCTTCGATCTCGCTTGCCGAGCACTGTTTCAAAATTTCGAGCAGTGCACGCGTATTCTCATAGCGCAACGCATATCCGTGAATGGCTTCGGGCAAGTAGACTTGGTGGCCTTGCACCAATTGCGCTACCGTCGTCGCGGTGCCTGCAACGGCGAATACATTTTCACGCGCGGTGATGAAGTGTGAAAGTTGGTTGGCGAACTCGACCGTCAAGAAGGCTTTTGCGGCGGCAAATTCTTCGTCCGTCGGCGGCGAGTGTTTGAAGAACCGCTCGCTGATTCGAACCGACCCGATGTCGATGCTCGTCATCTCGATCACTTGCGTCGGGCTGCCGAGCACGATTTCCGTGCTGCCACCGCCGATGTCGAGCACGAGCATCCGGCTCGGCAAGTTTGAGAAACCGGCAATTGCGCCTTTGAACGTCAACTCCGCTTCCGCTTCGCCGCTGAGCAGTTCAATGTTGATGCCCGCGTTGCGCTTGACTTCGTTCAAAATTTCCTCGCGGTTTGCCGCATCCCGCAGCGCGCTCGTGCCCGTCGCAATGATGCGGCTGACGCCCTGTTCGTAAATCACCGTGCGGTAATTTTCCAAGCAAATCATCAATCGCTCCAGTGCGACTTTGTGAATGACTCGGTTTTCATCCACGCCCCTGCCGAGCCGGATGATTTCCTGTCGCCCCAGCACCGGCACGACGCGGTTCGTTTTGTGATCCAGATCGGCGATGAGCAGCAGCGCAGTGTTCGTCCCGATGTCAATGACGGCAATTCTTTCCATGTCGGTTGCCCAAAAAAGTTTAGCAAGTTTTCAAGTGAAGTCCATTCAGAAGATCGGTGTGTAATACAATACCGGTGCGGCACGCCATGCACATCACCGTCTGTGCCAATCATTGTGCCTTAGCGGCAACGACGCAAATCCACTCGCCTTCGACAGCCGTTCGGCAAACGCCAAAGCCGTATCGGCTCAGGCTTTCGACGAGACGCGGTTCGTCGTATTTAAGAACACCGGAAAAGAGAATCTTTATTTGATAGGGTGAGGCGGAAAATTGAGGCAGCAATGTCTCAATTGTATTCAGGTTAATGTTTGCAAGAACGAGGCTGAATTTACCCGCACCGAGAATGCTTTCCAAATCTTTTTCCGCCGCAGAAAGTCTCACCTCGATGGCTTCACACTGATTTTCCTTCACGTTCTCGATGGCGTTTTCAATCGACCATTCATCGTTGTCAATCGCCAGAATCGGATTCCGGTTGCCAAGTTTACGCGCGGCAATGGCTAAGACGCCCGTGCCCGTGCCGACGTCCAGCACATTGTCATCCGGTTGCAATTCCATTTCCAACAGGCGCAACATCAAGCGCGTCGTCTCGTGGTAGCCTGTGCCGAACGACATCTTCGGATTGATCTCGATGAGCAAGCGTGCGGCAGCGTTGTCGTAAGGCTTGCCGCGCTGCACGATGGCAAGCCGTTCTGAAACTTCAATCGGCTGCAAGGTTTTTTCCCATTCTTCATTCCAATTGCGTTCCTCCAGCGGCTCTTCGGTGAAGGGTAGCGGCGTGCCGGTGAGTTGCACGGAAATCTCATCGACCGATTTTTTGAGTTCATCCGTCCACTTGTCAGATTCGATGTAGCCGCGAAGCACATCGTTTTCTTCCAAGAAACTTTCGAAGCCAATATCAGCAAGCAGTGCGGCGAAGGTTTCGAAATGCTCCCGCCCGGTCTCTATAGATATTTCCAAGTATGTTTTTTTCATTGAACTTTTTTGTGTTACCCTTACTTTTTCGGCGGCAAAATACAACATCGCCACAACACCGCTTTGGGGCGTGCGTTCTTGCAGGTAGTGGTTTTAAGGTTTATGCCGCCGCTGATAAAACGACCCGACGGAACGTTGCGGCGTATAAAAGCAATTTGTTTTTCAGCGTGCTGCCGCTATTTTGACTGCGCACGATTATCACATAGCCGGAGAAAATTTCACTCTCCGCAACTTCACCGCACCTGATCAAATGGCCACGCCGAAAAAAACCTCTGCACCGAAAAAATCTTCGTCCCCAAAAAGTTCGCCTTCCGCCGCGCGAACCGCCGCGAAACGTCCCTCCCGCAAAGCCATTAACGACGCGGCTCAAGGGTATGATACTCCAAGTTCTTCCGGCAAACGGCTCGTCATTGTTGAATCGCCATCGAAGGCCAAGACGATCAATAAATATCTCGGCAGCGACTTTACCGTCGTCGCGTCCGTCGGGCACATCAAAGAACTGCCGAAAAAAGAAATCGGCATCGACTTCGATAATCACTACGAACCGCGCTACGAAACCATCGCGGGCAAAGAAAAAATCGTCAGCCAGCTGCGCAAACTCGCCAAAGAATCGCGCGAGATTATGATCGCTACCGATCCCGACCGCGAGGGCGAAGCGATTGCATGGCACATTGCCAACGAAGTCGAATCGTCGCACAAGCCGATCAGCCGCGTGCTCTTCAAC
Source organism: Chlorobiales bacterium (assembly GCA_014380515.1). Classification (GTDB taxonomy): domain Bacteria; phylum Bacteroidota; class Chlorobiia; order Chlorobiales; family JACMJS01; genus JACMJS01. The sequence continues at coordinate 6,425 of JACMJS010000303.1, read as the reverse complement.
GAAATCACGCAGAAGGCCGTGCGCGAAGCCATCGGCAATCCGAAGCAAATCGATTATCAACTTGTGCGGTCGCAGCAGGCGCGGCAGGCGATGGATAAAATCGTCGGCTACCGCATCAGTCCGTTTCTGTGGGACACGGTGCTGCGCGGGCTTTCGGCAGGCCGCGTGCAATCGGTCGCGCTGCGGTTGGTGTGCGAGCGCGAGGAAGAAATCTCGAAGTTCCAGACAAAAGAGTATTGGTCGATTGTCGCGGAGTTCACTACGGAATCAGGTGAAAAGTTTTTTGCCAAGCTCATTCGCATCGATGGCAAAGAGTTCGAACTGCCGAACGAAGAATCGGCTCGCGCCGCCGCCGAAGAAATTAAAGCGAAGTATTTTGCGATCAGTGAAATCAAGCGGCGACGGGTGAAGCGCAATCCGCCTGCGCCATTCACCACATCACTCTTGCAACAAGCGTCATCGAACCAATTGGGTTACGGCGCGAAGAACACGATGCGTATCGCGCAGCAACTTTATGAAGGCATCGAACTTGGCGCGGACGGCACAACCGGTTTGATTACGTATATGCGCACCGATTCGAAACGCATCAGCAAAGACGCGCAGGCCGAAGTGCGTGGCTTCATTGAGAAGATGTACGGCAAAGCATTCGTCCCCGAAAGTGCCGCGCAGTTCAAGACCGCCGAGAACGCTCAGGACGCGCACGAAGCCATCCGCCCGACAAGCGTCGACCGCACGCCGAAATCCGTCGAGCGATTTCTTTCGCGCGATCAGTTCAGGTTATATGAACTGATCTGGAAACGCCTCGTCGCTTCGCAGATGTCGCAAGCGGAGTTGGAGCAAACGAGCGTTGATGTGTTGGACAGCGGCTCGAAATTTATGTTTCGCGCGACGGGCAGCGTCGTGCTTTTCGAAGGCTTCTTGAAAGTGTATGGCGACGATGTTCAACTGGAGTATGAGGCCAAGCAATCAACCAAAGACAACGAGGGCGACGATGAAGATAAGCCGTCGCGCCTGCCGAAAAATCTGGTAGAGAAAGAACCGCTCACGCTCGGCAGCGTCAAAGAGAATCAGCATTTTACCAAGCCGCCCGCACGCTACAGCGAAGCCTCGCTCGTAAAAGAGTTGGACGGCAAAGGCATCGGCAGGCCATCGACCTACGCGACGATTATGTCCACAATCGTAGATCGCGGCTATGTGGAGCTTAAAGGCAAACAGATGGTGGCGACGGAACTCGGCATGGATGTTTCAAAAATTCTCGTTGCGAATTTTCCCGATCTCTTCAATGTCGAGTTCACGGCTAACATGGAAACCGAACTCGATAAAATTGCAGCGGGCGAAGACGACTACGAAAAAGTATTGGACGGATTTTATTTGCCGCTCGAAAAATCTCTGGGCGAACGCAAGAAAAATCCAATTTTGCCGCAGAACGACAACGCTGAACTCTGCGACAAATGCGGCATCGGACAGATGATTGTGAAGCGTACGAAGTCGGGAAAGTTTTTGGGCTGCTCGAATTATCCGAAGTGTCAGAACATCAAGCCGATGCCGAACGCGGTGCCGAAGCAGGCGCCGCTCGAATCAGGTGTGCACTGCTACAAGTGCGAGACAGGGCGGATGCTCGTGCGCAAAGGCCGGTTCGGGACGTTTCTCGCGTGCTCGAACTACCCCGACTGCGACGGCATTTTGAATCTGGATAAGGAAGGCCGCATCACGCCGCCCAAAACGCCGCCGCTCGAAACCGATATTGAATGTCCAAGGTGCAAAGCCAATTTGTATCTGCGCAGCGGCAAGCGGGGCTTGTGGCTCGGCTGCTCGCGCTTCCCGAAATGCCGCGGGCGAAAAGCATGGTCGGAACTTGAGGAATCGGATGAAGCCAAGTGGACGCAGTTGCTCGCCCTTCACGAAGCCCAGTATCCGCCGGTTACGTTAAAGTTGCTCGATGAGTCGCCGCTCGATTTATCGTTGCCGGTTTCCGAACTCATCGAGAACACGCCACAACCTGAAGTCAAACTTGAAACGGTTGAAGCCTTACCGGTGCCCGTCAGCAGCGGCGACGCGGACGACGCGCCATTCTGAACCTCTCTTGTCCTTCGGACATTCTCCCCTTTGCAAAAGGGGAGAGTTGTAAAGAAAAATTTGGGTAATACTATTCATCTTACGCTTTTCTACTGTCTCGCATTTTCCTACCGCTCTCCCCTTTGGCAAAGGGGAGTGTCCTGCCCAGACGGGACGAGGGGTTCGAAGCATTTCAACATTCATTCAACCATCCATGAAACCAACTTTGCTTTCCGCCGCCCTCCGTGTAAGTCTCTTTGTCTCGATGCTTTTCGTGGCAAGCGTCGCCACCGCGCAGCAAGATTTTTACAGCACCGATTTGCTCTCGCCGGAATTTCACCGCGCGAACCGTCAGCAACTTTTAAAAGATTTGCCGGACAGTTCGGTCGCCGTGTTCTTTGCTACAGATTCAAAAGTGCGCAGCAACGACACGGATTATCTGTTTCGTCAGGACAATGCAATTTATTATTTGACGGGCTGCACCGAACCGGCGTCGGCACTTGTATTATTAAAGACGCCCGTTACCATTGAGGGAAAGCCGGTGCAGGAAATTTTGTTCGTCATGGAACGCGATCCGGCGCGTGAAACTTGGACGGGGCGCAGGCTCGGCGTTGAAGGTGCAACATCACGGCTCGGCGTGGCGGCGGCAATGACCTCGGAAAAATTGATGCCGTTCTTAGATTCACTCCTCACGCAGAACAAACAATTTAAAACGCTCGGCCTCATGCAAAACATGCGGCGCGGTGCCGACCCCAACGAAGGCTTGCCGAAACTTTCCGCCGACGCGCGGGCACTGGCTGAAAAAAAATTGATAGCCGTCAAGGAAGTCGCCTCGATGGTTGCGGGAATGCGGCGGGTGAAGAAACCGGAAGAACTTGCATTGATTAAAAAAGCAACTGAAATCAGTTTGCTCGCGCATCGTGAAGCGATTGCGGCGTGCAAGCCGGACATGTATGAATATGAACTCGGCGCACTCGTCGAATATGTGTTCAAGAAAAACGGTTGCGAGTACACGGCCTATAATTCGATTGTGGGTGCGGGTGAGAACAGCGTGGTGTTGCACTACGAGACCTCGCGTAAGCAAATGCTCGACGGTGAAATTATCGTGATGGATGTGGCGGGCGAGTATCACGGCTATGCTTCGGACGTTACGCGGTCGTTTCCGGTGAACGGAAAGTTTTCGGCGGAACAAAAAGCGATTTATAATCTTGTGTTGGCCGCACAGGACAGTGCAATTGCAGTATGCAAACCCGGCAACAGCCTTCAATCGCCGCACGCCAAAGCCGTCGAAATAATTTCGGAAGGTTTGGTCAAGTTAGGCTTGATCGCCAAGAAGGAAGAATTTCGCCGCTACTTTATGCACGGCACCAGTCATCCGGTCGGCTTGGATGTGCACGATTTGGGACTTGCCACCTTGAAAGAGGGACAAGTTTTCACGGTCGAGCCGGGCATCTACATTGCGGCAGGTTCACCGTGTGATAAAAAATGGTGGAACATCGGCGTGCGGCTGGAAGACGTCATCCAAGTAACCGCCGATGGTTATATCAATCTTTCCGGCACATTGCCGCGCAAGGCTGATGAGATTGAAGCCTTGATGAAATCTTCCCGCTCCGCTCAGCCTGTGAAGAAAATGAAAAGGTCAACGGCTTCAATCAATTGACAACGCTTCGTAGGGGCGAGGTGGTGAGTGCACTTGGCAAGCTCGCTCTCGCCTCTACATCGACTCTGCTCTACCGGATGATTTTTCCTGATACTGTTTGGTATGAACGGTGTCCAAGTTTTTTAAAGTGTGAACCAGCCTCTCCCGCTCCTCCGCATTTAAATCAACGAGCACGTCTTGCACGCCGGAAAAACCTTTGTAAATATCTTGCAAGGTTTTTTTTCCTTTCGGCGTCAGTGAGATGAGCCGTTCCCGCTTGTCGTGCTTATTTATTTTCTCCTTCAGAAATCCCCGGCTTACCAATCGCTTGATGATTTCCACGCCTGTTGTCAGATCGATGAGATTTTCCTCGATGGCGAGTTTCTTCGTGCACTCACTTTTATAGTCGACATGCGATAGGATTGCAAACTCATCTTGATTGTTCAAACCCGCGTCCTGAAACAGCGTCTTGGTGAATTGCTTGAGAAACTTGTTCAATCGCCAAAGCAGAAACGACGCTTCGGAATTCAGAGGCGAATAGCCGAGGTCGTTGGTTTGACGGTCGAAATAAGTTTGTAACGCACCGTCGTCCAGCGACATCTTTTTCTCTTTGCTCCCTTCCAGAAGCCATCTGGCAAAACCCTCCAGCGACGCCTCGCCGCCCGCCGACAAGTATTTTTCCCATTTCTGAATTACAGGCACAGCTGAAATCATAGGTGTCTTTTTTTCATACTTTTTTCAAACATAACATTTTTGTTCTACAAGTCTTGTTTTTATAACAAACTTGTTTTATTATTGAAACAACTTTGTTATAGAATTTTAGTCTCAAACCACAATATCTAAAAACCATGAAAACCAACAAATTCAACTGGTGGCACGCTGCAATCATCTTTGTCGTTGCCAATGTTCTCAGTGCGTTGCCTGCGGGCTACAACGGCGAAGAAGCCTTCTACAACAATTTTGTTCTTCCCAAGGTCGCTCCCCCCGATTGGGCGTTTGCCCCGGCGTGGCTTTTCAACAATATCACTTCGCTTTACGCGCTCTGGCTCATTGCCAATTTGCCAACAGAGACGCCCAACCGGAAACTCTTTTTGATTCTCGAAGGCGCGGGCTGGGCACTGTTCGCCGTTTTTTCCCTACTCTACTTCGGATTGAAAAGTCCAATTTTGGGCGCGATTGATACCGTGCTCGGATTCTTCATTTGTCTTTTCAGTCTCGCTGTCAGTTACCGGATTTCCAAGAAGGCTGCACTGAATATTCTACCGCGATTTCTTTGGCTTGTGCTTGCTACTTACGTGGCGGTTTATGTCGCTGTGATGAACCGCGATCCTTTGTTCGGCACGGGTCCGTTTGCACTTGCAACTCAAATCATGATTCTATTTTCATAAATGCACACAAACAGAATAGCCATGAATATCACTTTCAGAGCGGCTGAGAAAGCCGATTTACCGTTCGTTGCATGGTGCAACTACGAAGCCACATCACCATCGCCCGGCTTTTGTTATTGGGACCCGCTGCTCGAAGATTCGGGCACGGACACGATGCAGTTTATCAAAACCGTTTTCGAACAGGATGCGCTTGCGTGGGGGCGCGTGGAAGATTTTATCATCGGCGAGATAGCAGGCGAACCGGTGTGCGGTGCATCCGGTTTTGCAATGGATGAAGCGGACTACCGCCCTCTGAAAATGAACCGCCTACCGGATGTTCAACGGGCACTCGGTTGGACGGACGACATGCGGGAGAAATTTGTAGAGCAATACGAAGCCATATGGCGCGATCCGCTCGATGCGACGCTCAAAGCCTCCGGCGACTGGACGATTGAGTGTGTAGCTGTAGCATCGGAACATCGGTGCAAAGGCTTGGGAAAAGCCCTGATGCACGCGGTGTTAGAGACGGGCAAAAAGAAAGGACATTCATCGGCGGGCATCTCCGTTACGCTTGGGAATACCGCCGCTGAAACACTTTATGAGGCGATAGGATTCAAGCCCTATGCTACTTATTGGAGCGAATATTTCGGCGGCGAATTTCCCGGCATGGCCAAGTTTAAAATGAACTTGTGACTTCAATTACTTTGGACTGAATTTGACTGGAATCATCATCCAAACTTTAATCGCTTCGTGATTATGATAGATGGTAGGCGTGTATGTCGAAGCCATTATCATCTTTGTCGCGGCATTGTGAAAAACGGGATCGCCTTTCAGAATTCTTGTTTCAAGCGGTGTGCCGTCCTTGTCGATCAAAACCATTACGACCACTTTCCCTTTTACTCCTCTTGCTTCAGCGGGATATTCTAATTCGGCGCGGGTTAGAAATTCCGATTCTTTTTCAAAAGGATTGCAGCACCAATAGATTTCCGGTGGACTGTCAGCAGGCAGCGTTATATCAATTGACTCTGCTACTTCTGACTCTAATACTTCGTTAACTTGCAATTGTTCATCTACCACCAACGGATTGGAACATCCGGCGAGTAACAACAAAAATACCAGCGATGCATATTTTTTCATCTCATTTTCTCCTTCTCCAAAAGTCTTACGATCATCGTAGGGGCGAGACAACCTCGCCCCTACAATCGCTCTTTTACTTCAAGCTGAACTTGTAAGGAATGGTCATCCAGACTTTGATGGGCTGCCCGTTCTGCACACCCGGCGTGTAACTCGAATTCATCGCCGCTTTTACCGCCGATTCGTGAAACACTTCCTCGCCTTTCAGCACTTTCGTTTTCAATGGCTTG
>JACMJS010000302.1 GCA_014380515.1 Chlorobiales bacterium | reverse complement strand
TTCGTAATCCAATTGCTGCGTGGCGAGCGGCTTCTTCACATCCGCAAACGGCGCAACAATCGCATTGTGATTTGAAAAGTAGAACGCCGGAAACTGATACCATTCCGGCGGTACTTCCAAGCCGCGCTTGCGGCGGGCGTTTTGGATGTGCGCCTCGAACGCAAAAAAATCTCGCAGCGAATTGGGTTTCGGCACGCACGCCAGAAGTTCAATATCCCGAATCTTCGCGACTGGCAAGGCTTTACGGACAATGGAGAAATCATTTTCGCACACCGTGAGCAATTCGATCATTGAGGAAAACTGCGTCGGGAAAACATCATCGCCTTCGATGATGCCGGTGTGTTGGGTGTCGCCGCGCCGAAAAGTACAGAGTTTCATTTGAGATGATGATCCTTGGAAAGTTAGTCCGGTTCGTGCAAAAAAAAGGGCGATCACTTGATCGCCCTTGCTTGTAAAAACATCAACAGAAATTACTTGAGCGCTTTCTTGATCGCGGCTTCAAAGGTCGCTTTTTCCTGTCCGCCGACAAGCATATCGATCACTTCACCTTTGGCGTTGATAACGAAGGTAGCAGGCACATAGCCGCGTTTGTCTTCCGGCAAGAGTTGGGTGTAAGCGTTCATTGCTTCTTCGCCCGCGAGCGCAACGGGATAGTTCATATTCGCTTGCTTCATAAATGCTTGCACCGCCTCTACGCCCTTACGTTCATTGACTGTAACGCCGATGAAGGTAAACTTCTCACCGCCGTATTGCTTCTGAAGCTCAACCATGTCGGGAATTTCGGCGCGGCAGGGCGGGCACCATGTTCCCCAGAAATTGAGAATGACGGCCTTGCCTTTATAATCTGAAAGTTTGAGCGTCTTGCCATCGACGGTTTTGAGTTCAAACTCCGGTGCTTTCGTGGCTTTGCCGGTAAAGGCCGCGGCGACAGCAACAACGAGCAACGCGGAAAGAACGCTTGTAACAATGCGAAAGGATTTCATCTTGAATGGAAAATTAAATCGTTAGAAAAATTGGATAACGGCTACTACGAAAATTTTCATCACAAAGTTCTCACGAACATTGTAGGGGCGATAGCCCGGTTCACCGAGCGTGCGCTCTATGGCCTCGCCCCTAAGTCGCCAAACATTATCTCAGAGATTGCCGCGGGCGGCTTGATCGCGCTCGATGGCTTCGAAAAGGGCTTTGAAGTTTCCTTTACCGAAACTCTTTGAGCCTCGCCGCTGAATCACCTCGTAGAACAGCGTCGGACGGTCTTCTACGGGCTTCGTGAAAATCTGAAGCATGTAACCGTGTTCATCCTGATCAACCAAAATGCTCTCCGATTTGAGTTCGCTCACCGATTCTTTCAAGCCTTTAATTCGCTCGCCGAGTGTTTCGTAGTACGAGGCAGGCACGCTGATAAACTCCGCACCGCGCGACCGCATCTCGCGCACGGTTGAAAGAATATCCGCCGTGATGAGCGCGATGTGCTGCACGCCTTCGCCGTGATAGAATTTTAAATACTCCTCGATCTGCGATTTCTTTTTGCCTTCCGCCGGTTCGTTGATCGGCAGTTTAATTCGCTCGTCGGGCGAAGTCATTACTTTCGAGCGCAGCGCGGAATACTCGGTCGAAATATCTGCGTCGTCGAAACTTTGAAATTGCCGGAAGCCGAACGCTTGCTCATAAAACTTGCACACCGCATCCATCCGGTTCCAATCCACGTTGCCGACGATATGATCGACCGCGCGAAGTCCCGCATTGCCCAACCGGTTCGGGCTGCTGCGCTTCGCAAAGTGCGGCAGGAACAGTCCTTTGAAATTTTTCCGCTCGATAAAACTGTGAATCGTATCGCCGTAGGTTTTCACTGAGGCTTTGATTACTTCTCCGTCGTCATCCTTGAGTACGGTTGGTTCTTGGACGCTGTGAGCACCGCCCGCGAGCGCGGATTCATAAAGCGATTTCGCATCGGCGGTTTCAAAGGCGACGTCGTGCACGCCGTCGCCGTGCTTGTGAATATGTTCGGCGATTTCGGTGTCGGAAGAAATGGACGTGGTGAGGGCGAGCCGGATTTTGCCTTGCTGCAACAGATACGTCGCTCGGTCGCGCTGGCCGGTTTCGGGACCTGAATAAGCCACGAGGTCAAAGCCCATCACGCTTTGGTAGTAGTGCGCCGATTGTTTCGCATTCCCGACGTAAAACTCAATATGATCTATATCCTCAATGCGCGTATCCGAAGTCATGGTGAAGTCTCCTGAAAAATGTTCTGCAATTCTTTTCTTCGATAATGTCATTCTGAACGGAGCGCAAGTGAAGTGAAGAATCTGCATTTGAATTGTTCGAAGACGAATGCAGATTGCAACGCTACGCTCGCAATGACAAAAAAGAAAAATCGCGGGTCAAAGTACGAAATTGTGTTCGGCCTCGGCAAACGGTTGGGCGGCTTTGTCCTTCGCAGAAAGCAGCGCGGGATCGGCACAGTCAGGCCAGTCAATAGCCAGCGCGGGGTCGTTCCAAAGTAAGCCGCGTTCATGCGTCGGCGCGTAAAGGCTCGTAACTTTGTAAGTGAATTCCGCCGTCTCGCTCGTTACACAAAAGCCGTGCGCAAACCCTTCGGGAATGTACAGACTATGCTTGTTCTCCGATGACAACATGTAGCCGAACCACCGACCGAACGTCGGGGAATCCTCGCGCAAGTCGACGGCGACATCAAAGACTTCACCCACAAGCACGCGCACGAGTTTGGCTTGAGCGTGCGGATTCAATTGATAATGCAGCCCGCGCACCACGCCCCGCACCGAACGGCTGACATTATCCTGCACAAACTTCGCGGTGATGCCGTGTTCCGCAAAAACTTTTTCGTTGTAACTCTCATAAAAAAAGCCGCGGTCATCGCCGAAAACTTTCGGCTCGATGATGTAAAGGCCGGAGAGTGGCGACGGAGTAATCTTCATGCAAAAAATTTTAGTTCGGTGAAAATACCGACGGGTGATATTTCAGACTTTCAGACTTGATAAACCCAACCAAGGCTTTCAGATGTTCGGGATCGACATCGGGCAAAATGCCGTGCCCCAAGTTGAAGACATGGCCGGAGCGTTCGCTGTGTTTGCCGAACTTCGAAAGAATCTTTGCGGCTTCCTCGCGGATGCGTTCCGGCGAGGCATAAAGCACCGTCGGATCGAGGTTGCCTTGCAACGCCACGCGGTCGGAAAGTTGCCAGCGCGCTTTGCCGATGTCCATCGTCCAGTCAAGGCCAACGGCGTCGCAACCGGTTTCGGCAATCTCACCGAGCACTTGATTTGCACCTTTGGCAAAAACGATGACGGGCACTTTCGGATACTTCGATTTGACCGCGCGAACGGCTTCCGAAATGTAAGGCAATGAAAATTCTTTGAAGTCGTCTTCGCTGAGCACGCTTGCCCATGTATCAAAAATCTGCACCGCGTCCGCACCTGCTTCGATTTGCAAGAGCAAGTAATCACTGACGACTTTGGTGAGTTTCGAAAGCAATACATGCGCGTCTTTCGGGCGGCTGAAAATCATTTCCTTGGCGTGCCGGAATTCCTTAGAGCCTTTGCCTTCGACGGCGTAAGCGAAGAGCGTCCACGCCGCGCCGGAAAATCCGATGAGCGGCACACGGCCTTTCAACTCGCGCTTCGTCAGTCGCAGCGCATTTTCGACGAAGCGCAGACGTTCGGAAACGTCGGGCGTGATAAGCCGGTCGATGTCCGCGCGGGTGCGAACGGGCGAGGGAAAGTTCGGCCCTTTGGATTCGATGAGTTCCAGCGTCATGCCCATCGCTTCGGGCACGACGAGAATATCGGAGAAAATAATCGCGGCATCGACGCCCATCAGGTCGACGGGCTGAAGCGTAACTTCGGCGGCGAGTTCGGGCGTTTTGCAGAGCGTGAGGAAATCCGTCTTGCGGCGCACTTCGCGGTATTGCGGCAAATATCTTCCGGCCTGACGCATCACCCAGATGGGCGTGCGTTCGCACGGCTCGCGGCGTAAAGCCCGCAGAAGCAAATCATTTTGAGGCATTGAATTTTTTTCAGGTTGCGGCGACAAAATAAAGCATCGCGCGGG
>JACMJS010000045.1 GCA_014380515.1 Chlorobiales bacterium | reverse complement strand
TCGAAAACTCCGCGAGATATTTTGAGAAGTTTGTCAGCAATACATAGTCGCCCAAGTCCGTTGCACCGACGCCGGTGTACCGCTCCAGCATATCGCGTCCGATGTCTTCTTGCTTCAACGCCGCCAGTTCGCTCGGCACTTGATCTTTCTCTGTTTTTGTTGTTGCCATGGTTTGTGTGTTTCTTGCAGTCGGGTTCAAAAATTGGATTCAAAGTTAGAGAAAACCTTTAGCACCTTCAATGCAAGCAGAAATTATTTCCATCGGCGATGAACTCTTGATCGGTCAAGTCGTCAATACCAACGCGAGTTTTATCTCTGAACAACTGGGACGCATCGGCATCGATGTTAAACGCATCACCACTGTAGGCGATAGTGATACCGACATTAAAGCCGCGCTTGCATCTTCACTTGCCAAGTTCGACATCGCGCTCATCACCGGCGGCCTCGGCCCGACGCACGATGACATCACAAAAAAATCCGTCGCTGAGTTTTTTGGTTTGGGTTTCGAGTTCAACGACGAAGCCTTCGAAAACTGCAAAAGTATTTTTGCGCGATTTGGCCGTCCGATGCCTGACTCAAACCGTTCGCAAGGCGAAGTGATTGCAGGCAGTCTCGTCTTGCAGAACAGTTGCGGCACGGCGGCGGGCATGATTCTGCACGGCCTCGCAGGCCACGACAACAAATTCGTCGTCATTATGCCCGGCGTGCCCTACGAAATGCAAGCCATGATGCGGCTTTCCATCATTCCGTATTTTCAACCGCTCTCGAAAACCGTGATCAAACATTCCGTTTTGATGACCACCGGCATCGGTGAATCCACACTCGCGGAACTCATCGGCGATGAACAAAAATTTTTGACCGCAACATCCACACTCGCCTATTTGCCTTCACCAACGGGCGTGAGGCTTCGCATTAGCACACGCGGCACGCACGCTGCTGCGGTCGAGAATGAGAACGCATCGATTGTACAAGCCGTCAGTTCTCGCGTTGAAAAATTTATTTACGCTACTGATGATGTACCCATCGAGGCCTTACTCGGCAAGTTGCTCAAAGACCGCAGTCTCACGATTGCCGTCGTTGAATCTTGTACCGGCGGCCTTGTCGCCAACCGTTTGACGAACATTGCCGGATCGTCCGCTTATTTTCTCGGCGGGTTGATTGTTTACTCGAATAAATCGAAGCAAGGTTTGCTCGGCGTGCAGAAAGAAACGATTGCACGGTTTGGCGCGGTGAGCGAAGAAGTGGCACTCGAGATGGCGGAAGGCGGACTTGAACTGACGGGCGGCGACATCGTTCTCTCAACGACCGGCATCGCGGGACCGGACGGCGGCACAATAGAAAAACCCGTCGGCCTCGTTTGTCTCGGCCTTGCGACTTCGGAAAAGTTAGATAGCCTTCGCATTACAAAAAAAATTACGTTCGGAGATGAACGGCTACGCAATAAAGAGCGGTTCAGTCAGGCAGCCTTAGACCTTGCCCGGCGCGCCGTATTGGGATTACACCTAACTTAATTCGCGGCGCAGTTTCGCATTCCAAACATGCGCTATTAACTTTTCGTCCGGCTCCGTACCGCTCGTTTCTTTTCAACTTCCGGCTCATAACCGCACGGGCATCACAACGGGATGCCGCATGTTGCAACACTGACACACTATTAATTATGGCAGTTCAATCTCAAACCCCGAAGACGGCGGCGAAACTCGGTTACAAAGCCTCGTTCCAAAATGCCTTGCAAAATATCCTGACTTATAAATGGCGCGCGGGCATGCTCGCGTGGATGCTGCACCGCATCACCGGCATCGGCATGATGCTTTATCTGACGATTCACGTCATCGGCCTTCGCGCCCTTTACGATCCGGTGCTTTTTGATGCGCTGATGAGTTCCTATCGCAATCCGCTGTTTAAGATCGGCGAGATTTCCCTGCTTGGCGCAGTGGCGTATCACTCAATCAACGGGTTCCGGGTGGTGATGGTTGATTTCCTTGGTTGGTCGCCGAAACAGAAGCGCATGTTTTATGCGTCGCTGGCACTTGCGGTGATTATCGTCGGCCTTGGAGCTTTCCCGATTCTCGCTCCGTACTTTTTAAACTAACCCTCGCACAAACATACTTTGACAATGGAAAATAGAACGGCAAAAAAGAGCGGTGCATTCGGATGGTTTTTTCAACGCATCTCCGGCGTGTTGCTGCTCGCTACGCTCATCGGACATTTTTGGGTGCAGCACTTTCCGACGAGCAACATCTCCGACCCCAATGAATACAAGGCCATTCGGGAAGCCTACGCGGAAAAATATCCCGAATACAAAAAAGCGGTTTTGGACGGACACATCACCGATCCGAAACGCAATGAACATATCATCACCTACGAAAAAGTT
>JACMJS010000301.1 GCA_014380515.1 Chlorobiales bacterium | reverse complement strand
GCGTAAATGGCGAGCATCAGTCGGACGTCGCGCAGGCCTTCTTCGCCGGGCGTGCGGGGCGGAATTACATCGTTTTTTGCCGGAGGGCTTAGGTGTTCTGAGGTGATGCGCCCAACCGGTGCGGGGTTTCAGACGTGTGAGCGGATGAATAGGACGCGCCGGATTTTGCACGCTCTAACTTCTGAGAGCCGGATTGAACGGCAATGATTTTTCGCACTTCCCGCAAGGCGTAGCCCGCGATCGCGCCGAATGCAATGCCGGAAACTTTGCTGATGATGTAGCCCGCAAGGCCGTTGTTTGCTCTACGACCGGAGATCATCCGTGAGGCTGTAAATCCCAGCACGGCTGCAACCGACACCGTAGCGACCGGATTTTCGCGCATGATTTTTTCAACATTGAACGCATCTTCGAGGCTGTCTTTCACGCCGTCGACTTTGGCAAAGAGGTCTTTTTGTTTTTCGTCAATCGTCCGGGTCAGATTCGACCGGTGTTCTTCGAACGTCGAAGCGACATCCGGTTCCGTGCCGTTCGATCCTGAATTATTTCCGGCGGGTTGCATATCCATAGCCATATTATTTCGGATTTATCAATTGTTTCAATTGTTCTTTTCGGGGAAGTCCTTATAGATCAAATCGTCAATCAAGCCGTGAATGAAGTTGTTGCTTACATCCAGTTGGAAACGGAAGACAAGCAAACTGACGGTAATGAGTGCCGTGCCCATGATCAGGAAACCATACATCGAGTTGCCGAGGGCTTGGCCGATCAACATGGCCAGAAAAATGAACACGAACAACGCCCCGACAAGCAGCAGCGCCGCGAAGATGATGACTACCACCGCCCGGCTCATAATGTCGATCAAATCCATTTTGATCAACGCGATGCGGGCATTGACAATATCCATCACATCCTGCGAGGCTTCACGGAACTGTTCGGCGATTTTAGCGGGCAACGATTCCGCCGGTGGCTTTGCATGCCCCGCCTGTCCCGACAGTTGCCCGGATACTTTGTTAAGTTCGGCGGTTTGCTCCTCGGAAATGTTCATTAGATGATTTGTTTTTATCGCTAAACCGTTTCGACTAACCCGTTTCGATGTACCAGCGGTAGTAAGGATTGGCGGCAAGGCTTTTAGTCTTTGCCTTTCATCACGACGCCGAGTACAAAGCCGATGCCGAACGAGACGAGAATCGTTTGCCACACGTTGTCTTTCGCATATTTCAGCGTCTGCTCGGCAGCATGTTCTACGTTTTCGTAAGCGTCGCTGTTCTTCAAATCTTTGAACGACGCATTGGCTTGTTTTTTCAGCGATTCAAATTCCGAACCGGCCAAGTTCTTTGCGGCTTCGAAGCCTTCTTCGGCGGTGTTGCGAACGGTGTCAATCACGTTTTGATTCCTTTGGTTTGCCATAAATTTTTTCGGATAAAATTTTTGGTGGTTGATGTAGCTGTAAAATTGAAGTGGCTGTAAAAAGTTAAGTCCCAAAGCAACACACGCTTTCAAGCTGTCGGCCTCGGGACTTACATTTTGGTTTTTGAGAAATCATCCCTCGAAAATCACTTGCATCTGGTTTTGCAGTAAATGAGATTCTCGGTGTGAATCGGAAGCATGAAAAAAATTAACGGTAGATATGTTCGCCTTTATTGCTCTTCCATTGATTCTCGAAGTATTCGGCGTCTTCATCGTTGCGCGGATTGACGCCCATCACAATGCCGCCTTCTTTCAGGCCGCTTTCGTAGAGCTTCGCTCGGTCTTCGGGAATGCCGGAGCCGACAAGGCCGCCGATCAAACCGCCCGTCGCGCCGCCGGCGCCTGCACCAACGAGAGCCGCAGCAATCGGCCCGGCGACTACCAAGCCGAGACCCGGTAAAATCACGTTCGTACCGATAGCGGCCACCGCACCGATAATCGCGCCCAGCGTTCCGCCGACCGCACTACCGACGCCGGTACCTTCGGCGGCTTTGTTGCCTAATTCCGTGTCGTTGCTATCGTGGTCGCCGAAGTGCTTTTTACGGGCGTCGTCGCTCATCATTACATTGATGTCGTCTTTGCCGTAGCCGCGTTCGCTGAGCGATTTATAACTTTTCTCGGCACTGTCGCGGTCTCTGAACATGCCCGACATCATTCGTCCGCTGCTGCCTGAACCGCTTGATACGTTCGCTCCGTTCGATCCGCGATTGGTATTGGAGGAAGTATTTGAACCCATTGCGCCGGTGGCGGTTTTGGAATCTGCGTAACTTGTTTCGCTTGTGCGATTTGTCTCTGCCATTGTCGTCTCCGATTAGATTTTCGGGTTATTGGAAATGAGAGGAGTTTTTCTCCCCCGGGTGATTTGAATGGTGAAATCGAAATGCCCGCTGCAAATTGCATCTCCTTATCAATCTGCAACAGGCATTCGAAATCGAAAGAACACTATCAAATACATGCCAAAACAAAGAACAGGTTTATGAAAGGAGTAAATGCAACCGCTGTGCCACTCTCTCATTCTCCGCCGCAAAAATCTTCAACTTCTTCAAAACCCATCCAAAAACATGCTTTCAACCGTTTTTACGCCATCGTTTTTTATTTCCATAACGGAACATGAAAGGATTCAGGACTTATTCAGGGTTAGGTGAACTCTAAAATATTGGGTTTCTACAAACCGTCCCCCAACATTTTGCTTTTCTGCGTAAACTTTTGACCTAGGTTTGTGTTGGTGTGTTCGACTTCCCGTGGTAAGTGTGTCGGTCAAGCGTTCTTCTTTTTCTCCGCCGCCTCACTATCCGTCTTGGCCAATTGCTCCGTCTTCATATCCGCTTCAAGTCGCTCGACTTTAAGATCAATGCGAATGAGTGCAAACAAACCCATATAGACGTTGGCAATCCAGACAAGTGCGAACAGCGCGATGAGAATGCCGCGCCAGTCGTCCAGCAGCAACCGGAATCCCGTTAAGGCCAGCATTGCCGCCGCGACATAATGACTGAAACAGTATTCGCACGTGAAGAGATAAAAAAACTTCCGCTCCAAAATGCTGCGGCCTTGCTCGCTGCGCCGTTTGCAATACTCACGCGGTTCGCGGAAGACTTCTTCGTGTGTAACCGTCCATGCAATACAGGCGATGGGCAGAGAGAGCACCAAAAGCCAAACGAGTTGCAGCGTCATTATCATTAGGGTTTTAGGTTTTAGGTTTTGAGAATCATGTTGGAATAAAATGGATTGCCTCCCGCAAGTCTGTGCCGCGGTTAAAAAGTCCCGCCGCCCGCCGCAGGGTTCGATTGCCGGAGCAACGGCTTCAAACGGATTCTCACTGGCGATTGGCGGTGACGTCCCAGATGTCTCACCTTGTCATTGCGGAAATTGTTATTTAAGTTTTGGTGTAATGATGCGTAAGTATTTATCCGATGCTACTACAGGCCTCTACAGACATTACGCTTGACGTTACGCTTTAATTGATTTTTCTCAGGGACACGATCATGATGAAACGCTTTCTCCTTTCCGCCGCGGCTTTGCTGACGCTCGCGTTACTCTCGCCGCAGACTTCGCAGGCGCAATACTTTTCGTTCGGCAAGAACAAAGTGCAATACAAAAACTTTGAGTGGAGTTACGTCCAGTCCGAGCACTTCGATGTTTATTTCACCGAAGGCGGCGAATACTTGGGCAAGTTCACCGCCGATGCTGCGGAAGCCGCTTACGAATCGATTAAAAAAGATTTCAAGTACGAAGTCAACAGCCGCATCGCCTTGATGGTCTATAAATCGCACAACGATTTTCAGCAGACCAACGTCATCGGCGAGTATCTCGATGAAGGCATCGGCGGCGTAACCGAACTGTATAAGAACCGCATCGTCGTTCCGTTCGAGGGCAACTACAAACAGTTCCGCCATGTCATTCATCACGAACTGGTGCACGCGGTGGTAAATGACATGATCTACGGCGGCTCGGTGCAATCGGCCATCGTCAATAACATTCGCGTTCAGATTCCCTTGTGGTTCAACGAAGGCATCGCCGAATATGAAGCTCTCGGCTGGGACACCAACGCCGACATGTGGATCAACGATGCGATCATGAACAACTACCTGCCGCCGATTCAATATCTCGGCGGTTACTTCGCCTACCGCGGCGGGCAATCGATGTGGAAGTTCATCGGCGATAAATACGGGCGTGAAAAAGTTTCCGAAATCATGCAGCGACTTCGCGGCTCGCGCAACGTCGAGTTTGCGTTTCGCGGTTCGCTCGGATTGTCGGTCGAGGAACTTTCGGAGAAATGGCTGCGTGAACAAAAAGTAAACTACTGGCCGGAAATCGCGCTCCGTGAAGACCCGAACGCCACGATGAAGAAGCTGACCGATCACCGCAAAGACGGCAGCAACTACAACATGTCGCCCGCGATTTCGCCGCAAGGCGATAAGTTCGCGTTCAAAACAAATCGCAACGGCTTCTTTGATATTTATGTGGGTTCGACGCTCAACCCGCAGGAATCGCGGCGGCTTGCCGCGGGTCAACTTTCGCCGAACCTTGAAGAATTGAAAGTTCTCACGCCCGGCATTACATGGTCGCCGGATGGCCGCAGGGTCGCGGTTTCTACCAAAGCGGGCGAACAAGATGCGGTGTTGCTCATCGATGTCGCCACCGGAAAGACCGAGAAGCTGACCTTTGAACTCGACGGGATTTTTTCGATTGACTGGTCGCGCGACGGGCAGTGGATTGCGTTCAACGGCAACCATGATTACAAGTCGGACATTTACGCCTACAACCTGACGACGAAGGAACTGCTCAACCTGACGAACGACGTGTTCAGCGACAGCGACCCGGCGTTTTCGCCCGACGGTAAGAAAGTTTATTTCGCCAGCGACCGGCGCGAGAACCTCAATGTGGCCACCAAATCTATCGCCATCCGCAACGGCAAGTTCGAAAGCCAAGCCTCGACGAAGGAGCAATTCAAGATGCGGTTGCACGATTACTCGCAGATGGATTTGTATGAGTATAGCACCGAGACGCGCACGCTGCGCCGCCTCACCGCCACGGATTTCGTCGATGAAACTTCGCCCGTCCTTTCACCGGACGGCCAGCGGGTCGTGTTCATCTCCGACCGCAACGGCAACCACAACGTCTATGAACTGACGCTGACGCCCTCGCCGACGCCCGTCGCCACTGCTTCTGCGGGCGTTTATGACTCGACGCTTGGATTTAAATCCCGCGCGATCACGAACGTCATCACGGGCATTCAGCAGATTTCGATGTCGTACGACGGCAACAAACTCATCGGCGTGTGTTTGGATTATGCGGGCTTCGATATTTTCATGCTGCGCAATCCGCTCGAGCGCGAACCGCGAAATATGATTGCAACTTCGGGTGAGATTCCGCCGACCACGTGGGGGCGCAAGATCGCCGATCTTCGCGCGGCCAAACTGTTGCAACCCTCGCTGGCCGAGGCGATGAAAGCCTCCGCGTTTGACGTCAAGCCGCAGATCGATTTGCGCCAAAGCGCGCTCGGCGACGGGGCAATGGGTATCACAGGCGACACCGCAAAAAAGACCGCGCCCAAATCGCCGACGGTTTCGGTCGACACCGCAAAGTCTGACGTTGTGGTTGCGCAGCCGCAGACGGATACCTCGGCCTATAAAGACGTACGGCTCGATTTCAAAAACTTTGTTTTCGACCGCGACTACAGCGGCCAACCCGCCGGGCCTACCGATGAAGAGCGGGAAGCCAAAACCGCCCCGCCGAAAAACAACGTAACCGCCGATGGTGATTACCGCGTGCGCAAATACAAGCTCAGTTTCTCACCCGACATCGTTTATGGCCAAGCCGGATACAGCGCGTTCTACGGCGCACAGGGTTCTGCCGTCTTTTCGTTCAGCGATCTTTTGGGCAACCACCAAATTTTCCTTTCAACCAACCTGCAACTCGATTTGCGCAACAGCAACTACGCCTTGCAGTATCTCTATTTGGCCGAGCGCACCGACTTTGGGTTGTCCGGTTTCCACAACGCCAATTTTCTGCAACTGACCGATCCCGTCGGAGGCTACGCGATCTACCGCTACCGCGTTTATGGGGGTTCGCTGTCGGCATCGTATCCGTTCGATAGATTCACCCGGTTAGACGCGAGCGCGGGCTACTTGGAAATCTCGAAGGAGAATCTCGATGGCATTTACGGCACCGAGCGTACCGGATTTTTCTATCCGACACTCACTTACACGTTCGATAACTCGCGTCCGTTTCTTTATTCACCCATCTCCGGCACGCGCTTCGCCATGAGCTTGACCGGCGGCGCGGGGCCACGCATTCAGTTCGGATCGCTGCTCGCCGACTACCGGACTTACTTCGATTTTTTCCAATACTATTCGTTCGTCATTCGGGCGTCGGGCGGCTACAGTTTCGGCAACACGCCGCAAAAGTTTTTTATCGGCGGCACGGAGAACTGGATCAACCGCGAGTTTCAGAACAACCAGATTCCCATCACCGATATTCAAGATTTCATTTTCACCACGCCCGCCATTCCGATGCGCGGCTTCAACTACAATGCTCGCAACGGTACGAACTTCGCGCTGATGAATATGGAACTGCGGTTTCCGTTCTTGCAGTATCTGGCCGTCGGGCCGATCCCAATTCCGTTCTACTACGTACAAGGCGCGGTATTCTTAGACGTCGGTTCGGCATGGACGGGCGACAACTTCAAACTGTCAAGCGTGGGCGACGACGGCAAGTCGCGCCTCAACGATTTGCTCGTCGGCACCGGCTGGGGCGTGCGGACAGTGGTGCTTTACTTCCCCGTCCGCTTTGATATGGCGTGGTCGTACGACTTGCAAGGCTTCTCGCAGCCGAAGTATTACATCTCCATCGGTACGGATTTCTAACATCCCGTTTCGCGCAGGCTCGATGGAGAGGGCGAGGGAGAATCGACAAGGCGGCTGTAGTGAGCCGCCTTTTTGATGTAAGGTTGTTTTTTAACGTCGTTTCGCTATTTTGGCGGCGACCTTTTTGGGGTCGGAATTTCTTCCCCAAGGTTGTTCAATCGCCTTCTGCCAAATCAACGCTACCAAACGTTCAATCAAGTATGCGCCAAGTCCTTTCGCTGCTCGCCGTGCTTTGCACCGCTTTTATACTCTCCGCCTGCGGCTCATCACAGCCTGCCGCACCGCCGCCGCCCGCGGCTATTTCTGAGGCCCCCGATTGGTTTCTGCGTCCGCCCGGCGATGACAATAATCTTTACGCCGCAAAGACTTCAACTTCCAGCGACCTGCAAATCGCCATGAACAAAGCCGAGCAGGAATGCCGTTTGTCGCTCTCGCAGCAACTCGAAACCAAAATGACCGGCCTCATCAAAAAATTTGACGAGGAAACCGGCAGCGGCGAAAATCCGAACTTGCTTTCGCAATACACCCAAGTTTCCAAGTCGGTCGTCAATCAGGAAATGAACGGCACCAAGCCGCGCGATACCAAGATGATTAAAGACGGCTCGGTCTACCGCGCCTACGTGTTGATGGTGATTCCGCTCGGCGAAGCCAACAAAATTCTGATTCAGAAAATCAAAGCCGACGAAGCCTTGCGCACCGAACTTCGCGCCTCCAAAGCCTATCAGGAACTTGAGAAAGAAACCGGCGAACAGTAACCTGTATGTGTCTCACACCTCGTTGTAAGGGTCAGGCATGCCTGACCCCTACGGCGGCATCAACATCTCCATTCGATGATCATGTTCAAAAAAAATTTCCTGACTTTTGTTGCGCTGTTGGTTGTTGCGGCATCGGCATCGGCACAGACCGCGACCGGCATTCCCGAGTGGGTGAGCGCGGCGGCGGACGACGCGACGACGCGCAACTTCGTCGGCATTCGCAGTAATGCCCGCACGCTGGAGGAAGCCCGCAACGGTGCCATCACCGACGCGCTCGATAAAATCGTGCAGCAAGTATATGGCGGCAAAGTTACCGGCGAGATTCAAACTTTCCGCAGCGACATCGGCGGCAAAATCACCGACGAGTTTTCGCAGAAGAGTTCCTTCACTGCCAAATCGCGCGACGTTTCCGACCTCACGCTCGCGCGCTGGGAGTGGAGCAAAAACGCCGACAACACCTTCAACGCCTTCGTGCTGATGGCCTACCCAAAAGCCGCCATCGACCGCGCCAAATCCCGCGACCGTCAATCGCAACTCGAAGCCGAAACCGGTTTGGAGAACAGCATGAAACAGGCCGATGAATACATCGCTTCCGGCGACGTTCGCAAAGCCCTGCAAGCCTGCGTCTCGGCCTACGGTTACAGCGCAAAACTTTCCGAGAAACCTTCCGACGCCGCAGCCCGCAAGGCCGAAGAAATCGCCCGGATGATTTCGCTGTCCCAGAAAGAGGAAGGCAAAGTCAGCGTGATGTTCGGCGAGAAACCGCTCGCGCGAGCGCAACTCTTGGGCACCGGCGCGACCAAAGAGCCGCAAATTTTAAAGGCCGATGATCAGGGCGTGCTCAACACCGCAGGTATTTTAAATTTGCGCGAGTTGCGTTTGGATTCAGATTGGTTTTTATCCATGGGGAGCACGGGCAATAGAGCCGAAGAGACTGCGTTTGCCGGAGCGGTGAAAGCGTTGAAGTCGCCCGTAGTAAAATTCAAAGTCAAACTGACGGGCGCAAAAATTATTGTGATGGTCGATGAATCCGACGATGAAGGCTTGGCGGAACGGTCGATGATGGCCAATGTGATCGGCAAGAAACTCGTCGCCGCCGGATTTCGATACATCACCGATACGCAAATCGGCAAAGTGAATTTCGAAGCGATTGACGATGCGTTGGATCGCGGACAAATTGAAGCCTTGAAGCCTGCGCTCAAAGCCAAAGCCGATGTAACGATTCACGGCACGGTGAAAGTCGGGTTCGGCACGGAAACGGGCGGCGTGCAAAAGTGGATCGCCGAGGGCACGGTAACGGCCACGCGGCTGATTGACGGGGTTACCCTCGCCACCGATAGCGACGAGCGCGTGTTCGGATTCGGATCGAGCGATAAAGCCGCGGCCAAAGACGCACTCACAAAATTCGCCGAAAAAATTGCCGACTCGCTGCTCAGCCAAATGCTTAGCAACGAATAACCCCGATGAGACGCACCCGCATTGCCATTGCAACCATCGCTTTGCTCGCCACCGTTATCACCGCGTTTCGTTTCGCATCATCTGCGATGGGTACGGCGGACGAGACATCGATTGCCATCGTCGTTCGCACGTCGGGCACGGCTGAGGTAAAATCGCCGTCGTCAAGCGCGTGGTCGCGCGCGGCGCGCGGTTCTAAACTTGATGCACAGACGTCGGTACGCACGGGCAAAGGCAGCAACGCCATCGTGCTCTTCAACGACGGCTCGGTCTTGCGGCTTGATGCGCAGACCGAAGCCAAGATTTTAGGCACGCGAACGGCGGACGGCGCCTACACCCAAAAGCAAGTGGCCGTCAGTAAAGGCTTGCTCGGTTTCGATGTCAAAGCGAGCGCGTCGCAGCCCTACCGGTTTTCTTCGCCGACGGCTTCAGCCGCGATCAAGGGCACGCAAGGCACGGTCGAAATCGGCGCGGATGGCGATCTGTTTTCACTCGTCAGTTCGGAATCCGACACCGCGGAAATCGCCGATGTGACCCTCAATAGCGGCGGCACTTCCCCGCTCGCCATCGGCGAAGAAGTCCGCGCGACGCGGGCGGGCGCGTTTGAACGGCGGCGGCTGCGGGCGGAAGAACTGCGGGCACTGGCCTCGCGCATCGTCGAACGCCGCTCGATTCGCAAACAGGATTTGGAAGACTTGCGGTTTAAAATTCGTGAAGAAGCCGAAGAACGCCGCAACGACCGCGACGAACGCCGCCGCAAACTCGAAGAAGAACGCAAACAGCGGCAAGGCAGGTAACGCCGAAGTCGTTAGTTGTTCGTAAAGAAGACGAGATTTTTTTACGGACGACGAATCACTAACGACGAACAACTTTTCAACGTCAAACATCATGCACAAAACCTTTCTCCTTTTTTCCGGCAACCGGTTTCGGACCGCACAATGCGCACTTGTATTTTGCACGGTCTTCATTGCAATACTTGTGGCCGCCCCGAACGAAAGTGCCGCGCAGGAGCGAAAGTATGTTCGCAAGTCCATCACGGGTCTCGGCCAGACGGTGATCGGCAAAACCCTTTCAGTGCCGCCGGAACTTGGCGCAATGGTCTACAACCGTTTGCAAGCCTATTTGGAATCGCCGCGATTTGACTACAATGCCCTTTCCGATCAATCGCTCAAAGGCTTTGCGGCATCGATGGGCGCAACCGACTACACGCCCGAAAGTATTTCCGGCGTGCTCGACAAAACGCTCGTCCCGCAAGTAAGTGCCGCCGTGAGCGCGGTCGCCGAAGAGCGGGCGAAAGGCAATTTGAAAGAAGAAGACCTCGCCCGCGCTGCGGTCGATAAGATGAAAGGTTCGGGACTTTCGGGCGATGACATTCAAAAAGTTTTAAACTCGGCCTACCTCTACCTGCCCGTCATCACCGGCTACGAAGAGAAGTTGGATTCCAACATTGTAACCGCGAAGGTGAAAGGCTATGCGGTGTGGTATAAACTTTCGGAGAAGAAAGCGATCTATTTGAAAGAAGCCTCGCAGCCGCAGGAAGGCGAAGGCACAGGCGACCTGACGAAAACCTACCAACTCAAACGCCGACAAACCGATGGCAGAACGTACGCGCGGTTGCTCGCCGCCGATGCGTGGGCGCAGCGCGTGGCGTTCGATGTACGCAACTTTCCCGACTTCAAACTTTCGGGCGAGATCACCAACACTTCCGGCATGATGGCGGACGCCACGCTCGGCCAGAAAGAAGGCGTGGATTTGGACGACGGCTTCGATGTGCTTGATGCGATTGAAGACAGCGAAGGTAAAATTTCATTTAAGGAAGTCGGTTTCGTTCGCGCGGGCAAAGTGGCCGACAACCGCACCGACCTCAATGCGGCCTCGGAGTTTCAACGCTACTTGGGCAACACCGAACGCGGCATGTTGCTCTCGGAGCGCATCCGTTCGGGCATCGACGTTACGATTCGCCCGAAGTACATGCAGCTCAATGTCCCGCGCGGGAATATCCGTGTCGCTCAGACGAGCGGCGGCGGCGACATCCCGCTTTTCCCGGGCGAAGATTTGAACTACTCGGCAGGTGCTGAACTTGGCGTGCATTACAACCTCGCCAAAATCACCAGCGTGCGCCAACTGACGCTTGATCTCACGGGCGCGTTTGGCGCGGTGCCGAAGGTCGGTAATGTGGGCATCGGCAGCGGCGGCACTTTCACTTACACCGCGAGCGTCTACGGCGGCCTGACGAAAAAATTCTGGTTCGGATTATTGGGCATCGGTTTCAGCGCGATGGCGGGCTACGACCTCTTCAACATCACCGACCCCACGCCCGCGAGCGACGACGGCGTTTTCGAAAGTCTTACCATCTCCGGCATCGGCATCCGTCCCGAAGCCACGCTCGAAATTTTGCTTAATCCCGATTGGATCGTGCAGTTCGGCGCCGGATACCGCGTCGGGCTTGCCCCGACGGCCTTTCGCGTGAAGTATAAAAATAATGATGAGATCGAGCGCAGCGCGACGGCTCTCAACACCAATTTCTTTTCGGGCGTGACGCTCAGCGTCGGCATTTCGTTTGCGATTCCGGGCATCTCGTTCGGCGAATCGCAGACCAAGCGCGATAACATTGATTATTAAAAGTATTCTGTCATTCTGACATGCCTCAGGCGTGGAAGAATCCCTAATTAAATTTCGGGAATGAGGGATTCTTCGCTGCGCTCAGAATGACATCAGGAGTAAGACGATAAAAAATATTTTTCTCTCAACTTCTATAAGGAGGCCATTGTGAAATCACGCTTGACATCACTTCTTTCTTCTTTCACTTTTGCAATCGTCTGTATCGCCGCGTC
>JACMJS010000300.1 GCA_014380515.1 Chlorobiales bacterium | reverse complement strand
TTGAGCACGCGGCCTGTGGGCAACGCGCGGCCATCGTAGCCGAGCGATGCGGTGATGAAACTATTGATGCGGTAATCGAAATCCACGCGCCAAATAAACGACGTCCCAACCGCATTGCCCGCCGTCAGTTCATACACGGCATTCGTTAAATCGACATCCCGCAAAGTCGTTTCACTGCGTTCGATCTGCGCGTTGAGCCGCCCTTTATCGCGGAGCGAATAACTCGCCCGCACTTGCTCCGAATTGATGTCCGCCTTTGCCGCCAGTGCCGCCCCTCGCGTGGCCGGAAGCCGATCAATGCGCTGTTCCAATTTCACTTTCACGCCGAACTCCAAATCTTGGAACGGGCGGTAAGAAACATCGGGACTCAGGCTGGTGATTTCCACATCGTGATCGCGGATACTGAAACTTGCCGTGCTTTGCGTACCGCCTGCAAGCACGCGGTCGGTCGCGGAAACCGCGTTGAACTCAAGGCCAAGTTCATCGCCGACCCTCGAAACGAATCGCACACTGCGCTCGGCCTGAAACCGCTTCTCGCCGCCCAAACTAAACTGACTTTGCGACCGCCGCTGCTGAAACCGGAAGCGAGCATTTGTCGCATCGTTCTCGAATAAAAAAACATCCTGTTGAATCGTGAAGCTGCCCGCAATCGTGGTCGAATCATTTTGAAACTTCGAGAAGTTGAGCAGATAAATTTGAGCGAGATCGCGTTCGGTACTTTTCTCTTCGACGCGGAGCAAGGTTTCGCCGGAGATCGACGCGAGTGCCAACAACGGTAGGCCTTCGCGCTGCACAATCCAACGTTCGGGACGCACGCGCAGGCGAAGGTTCGATTTTAAATCTATCGTTGGCACGAGATCATCGGAGGGAAACGAGCGCAGGGTGTATTGGGCGAAGTCATCGCCGACTTCGTTGGTGAAAGTAATCGGGACGAACTCATCGAAAGTCTTCAGGCTGTCGCGGTTACGGTCGCGCCAGAGATAATTGCCGAAGCCGGTTTGCACAAGGAAGAATTGCCGGTCGAGCCGCGAGGTTTTTTCCGTCGTTACTTCGTAGAGCAAATCGCTTTCGAGGCCGGAGCGCAACGGTGAGTAGCGCGGATTGAGTCGAAGCAAAATCGATTCGTTGTCGGTGTTGCCTTGCTGCCGGAAGGCTTCGGTGAATTTGCGTAGTCGCCGCGTGAAAGTGAGTTGCGATGAAAATCCCGCTGCGGGCAAAACTTGCCAATCGAGCGAGGCTGTTTCGGCGGTCGATGCCGGTAAAAGGTTCGAACCATCCGCGTTCGAAATAAATAAATCATCGGTGCGAATGCCGTAACTGGCCGTGATGACTTGTCCGAAAAAATTGGGCAGGCGCACGCCGGGCGTGAGATCGGTGATGCGGTGGCTGTCAAACTTCAAGGTATCGGCTAGCAGACTGCGCGTGGCTTTGCTAGAAAGTTCGCCGGTGATGAAGAGCGCGAGCGGGATTTTTTTTTGATTGCCGTTTTCGCCAGCGATGTAAAATTCAAGTTCCGCCCGTCCGTTGTGCCGCGTCCAGCTTGCGGTTTCAGCCTGTTGTAAATTCCGGCTGCCCAGATCGGTAAGCGTGTAGTTCACCGTCAGCAGCGAATCGCGCCGCACATCGGCGGAGAACTGTTGCCGCACCGAGCGAAAGATTTCGTCGCGGCTTACTTGGCCGTATTGATAGCGCATCGATAGCAGCGGCGACGGCGCGACGGCGACGAGCGCGGTGCGGATGAGTTCCGCGGTCGGTTCGGTGAAAAGTGCGAGACCGTCGTAACTGATAAGGTTGTAGTCACGCCCGAAGTCGGCGGGCAAGGTGCGGTCGATCTGTGCGAAGCTGCGGGACGTCTGTCGCTGCGACGCTTGGATTTCCATGTCGCCGAGATTGAGGCCGAACGCTTGCACTTTTTTCGGCGCGAACCCAAAGGCGAGTTTATACGCGCTGCCTTGCAATACACCAACGCTTGCGGGCGCGAATTTGTTGAGGTTGTTTTGCGAGAGTACGCCTTCAACGCCTATGGATAGTGCGTCTATAGGCGAAGCGTTCAGCGCGAGATCAAACAAAGATTGCCCCGACGGCACAGGCAATAGCCGGTATGCTTCGTAGTTACCCGCGCCCGCTCCGGCGTATTCATAAAACCCAAACGCGACTCTGCGGTAACTTCCCTGCCCGACGCCGACATAACTAAACGACGGCGACCACACCGCGCCGCTGGCACCCGCGCCAAGGTATCTGTAGACCGCGATGGCGACGCCGTTCACGAGCGTATCCACGCGCACATAACTGCCGCGCGGCTTTCCGGTCAAAGAATCCGTTCCGGCGAAGGCGGTGGTATCGATGGCCTTGAACCGGTCGCGGCCTGCGGCGGCAATGATGTTTCGGGTGCTGTCGGTGATGGTGAAATCAATCGGCGCGGTTTCATCGTCCGATTCGCTGAGGTACGTCGCTTGAAACGTGAGACGCTCAATCGGAGCGGCGTTGGCTACTCCCGAAACAAGCGAGGTTTTGACTTTGGCGGCGAGAAAGTTGCGGGCATACTGACGGTCGGTGTATTGAAAGTCGACCGTGATGCGGCTTTGCGCGGTGATGAGCCTGCGCGGTTGAAAGGTCAGTTCGCCGCTGCCATATTCGATGATGTAGTCGTTCGTCTGGCCGCGGGTTTGCAATTCGCCGTTCACATAAACGCGCTCCGTGCCCGCGAGCACGATGATGAACGGTTCACCGCTTTGTCCCGTCAGGCGATACGGGCCTTGCACGCCGTCAGAGCCGTTGAATTGATTGAGATTGAATTTACCGCGCGAGACCGCGAGGCCAAGCGTGGCTTCGGTTTTCAGGCTGCCCGCCTCGTAAAATCCTTCCAATTTTCCACCTTGCAATCTCCGGCTGAGATTTGAAAACTCCGTGCCGCCCAGTTGCAAATTGAAATCGCCGATGGTGGCTTTCGCTTCTTTACTTTTGATTTCAATAAAGACGCGGTCGAACTCCTGCAAGGTTTGCGTGTTGCCTTCGGGTTGGATCGGCGTGTTCTCATCGGTGAGCGCGGCGGCGACATCCACGCCCGGCAACAGCGTGCCTTCCAACTGCAACCTGAAGCCCGACGTTACTGTGAGGTCTTGATTCGTGCCGACCGTAATGCCGCGAACGACGCTGCCGGAGCGGCGCAAGTCCGTGCCCGAAAAAAGTTCGTCAATCGTTCCAAGGCCGCGTTGTTCCGGCCTGCGTACGAGTAACGTGTCCGATGAAAGTGAATCGGCCATGGCGGCCAGTTCGCGGTTGAAGTAATCGGGTTTGAACTTCAGGGGCAACGCGCGGTATCGCACCGTGATTTGATGCCCGGCACTGTCGCGGAAAAGATACCGGAAATAAATAATGCCGTTGCGCAGATCGGTGCGCGTGGTGATGGGATTCGTTGGCACGCCATCGAACAAAATGCGTACGGAATTCGGGAGCAAAAATTCATCGGGCAGTTTCAGCGAATCAATGCGGGTCGTGAAAAGAGTGAAAATCTTCTCGCCGTTTTTGATTTCAAGTTGAGGCGTGCGGGCAAGGCTGTCGCTTGCGGTGCGGCGTGTAAGACTGTCGGGCGTTTGGGCGTTGAGGTTACAGGCGACGAGCAGCGCAACGAACGTCATCACGGTTGCCAGCGCGGGAAACGGTGGGGCGTGGGGCAGCCGGAAAAATCTGGATGAACATGGCGTTGGCAAAGGCCGCACGGCGGAGCGTGGTCAGGTTGAAGCGCAATTGAAGTTGCAACGGGGTTTCGGCGTCAACTTACATAACCTTCCGCGAGAAATCCGAACCGCCTTTCTTGCCCCACGGGTATTACGGTTTCGTCAGGCGGACGGAGTAAGCCCCGTCCATGTTGTGGCGGTGGGGCCAGACTTGCACGGCACCGCGTTCATTGACGAAGGTGTGCAACACTTCGGGCAAGACTTCTTTCGCGTTCTGCACCGTCCAGCCATCGTGCGATTTCAAAAAGGCATCGACTTGTTCATCGTTTTCTTCGGGCTCCAGCGAACAGGTTGAATACACCATCGCGCCGCCGTCTTTGACGCAGGTTGCAGCATTCGTCAGCAGCTCGGATTGCAAGTTGCACATTTCAGGTATGGATTTGGGAGTGAGCCGCCACCGCAGTTCCGCCCGCCGCCCGATCACGCCCGTGCCCGTGCACGGCGCATCGAGCAACACCAAATCATATTTTTCTTCCGGCTGAAACGTCCGCGCGTCGCGCTTCGCCGTCTCGATGACGCTGACGCCGAGTGCGGTGGAAAGCGCGGTGATGTCGGCCAGTTTATTGTCGTACAGATCGATGGCGGTAATCTTGCCGGTGTTCTGCATGAGTTCAGCGAGGTGCGTGGCTTTGCCGCCCGGCGCGGCGCACATATCCAGCACGCGGTTGCCGGGCTTCGGCGCGAGCAACCGGCACGCCATTCCCTGCGATTCACTCTGCACCGAAACGCTGCCCTGATCGAGCCATGGCTTGATGTCAAAAAAACGTTCAGGCGTAAAGAAACCCTCGAGCACTGATCTTTCAACCAAAACTTTTTTGGCCAGCAACGTTTCGAAAAACGGTTCAGGCTCGGACTTCAGCCGGTTGATGCGAAAGGAAATTTTCGGCGTACGGTTGTTGGCCTCCATCAGTTGCTCGGCTTCGGCGAAGCCCAGCACTTTAAACCAACGCTCCAAGAGCCACCGCGGATGCGAATGTTTGAGCGCGAGTTGATCGGCGAAAGTGCCGCCTTTGACGCGGTAATCAATTTCGTCGGGACTATTGGCGATGTTGCGCAGGACGCCGTTGACCAAATTGCCCAAGAATTGACTCTTGATCAGCTTCGCCAGTTCAACCGATTCATTGACCGCCGCCCACTTCGGCACGCGCGTCAGATACAGCAATTGATAGACGCCGATGCGCAGAATGTTCTTCACATCTTCATCCATTTTTCTGAAGTCGTGTTTATAGAACTGCGAGATGACGTGATCGATTTTCATCTTCTCACGCAAAGTGCCATAAACGACCTGCATGATGAAGGCTTTATCAATGTTCTCAAGCGATTCGGTGAGGAAGTACCGGTTTAGAACCGTGTCGGACTTCGCGCTGCCTTGTTCAATGTCGCGCAGGGCTTTGACGGCGACTTCTCGGGCTTTCATCTGGTACTTCAGGTGTTGGGTTTGTGGTAGAACAATCAAGTCCCTAAGGTGTTGCTGCCTCTGTCGGAGCGGCCAGCCTAACAATGTATTTGCGATGTCAAAATACGCCACCGCCGCCCTGTTTCCAATCCACCCCGAATTTCCAGCCCAACTTCGAATGGCGATTCAAATTTTCGAGTCGTGAGCCGCAGAGGGTTCAGGTTGCAGTTCTGTATACTTTTGATTTTATTCATTGCACCAATCCGCCAGCGACTTGAGAACACATTATCAAACCAATGCCATTACTCGACCCATCTTTTAAAACCCTCCCCGATCTTTTCAAAACCGTTTTCCGCCACTACGCCCGCAGCAACAAAGCCGTCCTTGCCCGCAAAGTCGGCGGACGCTACGAAGAGATTTTGTATGCGTCCCTCGAAGCCGATGTCTTGGCGTTCGCGGCGTATCTCAAATCCATCGGCGTGGAGAAAGGCGACCGCCTTGCAATTCTTTCCGAGAACCGTCCCGCATGGGTTACGGCGGATATGGCGGCGGCCATCATCGGGGCAATCACCGTACCGCTCTATCCTTCCTTGCCGCCCAACCAAATCAGTTACATTTTGCGAAACGCGGATTGTAAAGTGATCGTCGCATCGACGGGTTTGCAACTCGGCAAGGTCAAAAAAATTTCTGCGGATGTTTCCTCGCTCCGCCAAATCATTTCGATGAACGCGATTGATAAACCCGGTACGGCGGCGGCGGCGGACAGTATGATTTTGGAACTCGAAGCCGCCAAAGAAAAAGGCAAAGCCTATCTTGACTTGTATCCTGAAAGTATAAATATACAAGTGGATGAAGAGGACATTGCGACGCTGATCTACACCAGCGGCACGACGGGCAACCCGAAAGGCGTGATGCTCACGCACCGAAACATTTGCGAAAACATCAAGTCGTGTAGCAAAGTTATTTTGCTCGATGAAACCGACGCCGCCCTTTCCTTCCTGCCGCTCTCGCACGCCTATGAACGCACCGCCGGATACTATTTAATGTTCGCTTGCGGTGTAACCATCTCCTATGCCGAAAGCATCGAGACCGTCAGTCTGAACCTCACCGAAGTCAAGCCGACGATTGTGATCACTGTGCCGCGTTTGTTTGAGCGCATCAAATCGACGCTTTTCAAAACCATCGATGCCGGATCGGTGGCTAAGAAGCGAATTTTTTATTGGGCGGTGGACGTCGGATATAAACTCGCCGCAAGCCGCAAAGGATCGGGATCGGGCTTGGGTTCAGTTTCGCCGGTGCTTTCAGTGCAAGCGGCCATTGCCGAGCGGTTGGTGTTCAGCACGGTGAAAGCGCGCTTCGGCGGACGCATCCGCTACTTCGTTTCCGGCGGGGCAGCCTTGCCGCGCGAGACGGGTGAGTTTTTTCAAGCCGTCGGCATCAAAGTCCTCGAAGGTTTCGGCCTGACGGAAACCTCGCCGGTTACGCATGTCAACAGACCGGAACTCATCAAGTTTGGCACGGTCGGTCCCGCGCTTGCAAATGTAGAAGTGAAAATTGCAAGCGACGGCGAGATTCTGCTCAAAGGTCCTAACATTATGAAAGGCTACTGGCGCGATGAAGCGGCGACGCACGAAGTGCTCAAAGACGGGTGGCTCTACACCGGCGACATCGGCGAGATCGATCATGACGGCTACCTCAAAATTACCGACCGCAAAAAACACATCATCGTCAATTCCGGCGGCAAGAACATTGCGCCGTTGCCGATTGAAAGTTTGATCGGCGCCAATAGATATGTCGAGCAAGCCGTCGTCTTGGGCGAGCGGCGCCCGTTTCTCGTCGCGCTCGTGGTGCCGAACTTCGAAAGTCTCAAAAGTTTCGCGCGGGAACACAGCCTTTCGTTCGGCAGCGATCAGGAATTGATGCTGTTGCCGGAGGTTCGAAAACTGTATGAAAAAATGTTGAAAGAGATTTCGCAGGGACTGGCGGGGCATGAAAAAGTCCGCAAGTTTCACCTGATCGAAAAGCAGTTTTCCATCGACGAAGGTGAAATGACGCCGACTTTAAAACTCAAGCGCAAAGTCATCGAACAAAAATTCGCCGCCGAAATCGATGCCCTCTACAAAGGCTTGGTCTACGAAGCCGACTAACGCTTTGCAATTAGACTTTTCAATAAGAGGCCTCATGGAAATCTTGACTTCGACTTTCGAAGATTCTCACTTCCCGCAGCGCGGGACCTTGGAGCAGCACGGGCGTGAGGGGCGTGAAGGGCGTGAAGATAAAATATGATTGCGTGTGCAAACAGATTCCACTGACTTGATCGACCGATTGGTTGCCGCATACAACCGGTGCGACGCGCGGGCGTTCGCCGATTGCTTCGAAGAAAATGTTTCCGTCTTCGAGCATCCCGGTACGCCCGCGCAGCAAACCCGTGAAGAAATTTTTCAATACTATCGGCAATTGTTCGATCAGTATCCGCAGAACCGCACGGAAATCTTGCACCGCATCACTATCGGCAACCGCATCATCGATCACGAGCGGGTGCGCCGCCATCCTGAAAGTGAAGCGTTCGAAGTGCTGGCGATTTACGACCTCGGCGAGCGGCTCATCAAACGGCTTGACTTTATCCGGTCGTAACCCCTTGACAATCATATTTCGCGGGCTTTGACTTTTCAAAATTGGTTACCAAAGTCAGTTACTTTATATTTCTCCCGCCAAAACCTCTATATTCATTCCCTCTCCAATGCCCATCTCCATTCTGGCATTTACTGTTCATCTCCGGTTCTGCATCTGCGGCATTTCCGCTTTGTCCTTCGTTTAAGAGCTTCTCATTCAAAAACCCTTCAGAGGGATAGTTTGAAAGCGATTGGCTCCTACCGATTTACATGCCGCTCGCGCCGCTCGTTCGGTGCTCAAAGCACTACATCACGTCGTGAAGTGAATTCGTCCGGTTATTCAGTTCCGGCAACCTCACGCTTTGATAGCTTGATCGTGCTGCGATCCTCCGGATGCACTCTAAGGAGTTTCGCACGGACTGCTGAAGAAACACACAGATTTTTTCTCTTGCGGGCGGCGGGCGGTTTGATTCATCACCCGTTGAACCATGGCAACCTCATAGATTCTTATTGTATTTTCTAAACGTCTTTTTACACCCAAAACCATGGAAAAATCATTATCATTTCGGATGCGCGCCTCATGGCCGCAGATACTTTCGGCACTGCTGCTTGCGGCAGGATTGCTTCGGACAACTGCGGCCACGGCTCAGGTTTCGTTCGGCGGTGCAACGAACTTCGCGGTCGGTGATGAGCCTGAAGACGTGCTCATCGCCGACGTCAATCTGGACGGCAAGCCTGATTTGCTTGCCGCAAATTATAACAGCGACTATGTGTCGGTACGGCTCGGCAACGGGCTGGGCGGATTCGGCAGCGAGGCCAATTTCAGCGTCGGCAACGAACCCATCGGCATATTTGTGGCCGATGTGAACAACGATGGCAAGCCCGATTTGCTTTCGGCCAATGAAGGCAGCGATAATGTGTCGGTGTGTTTGGGCAACGGGTTGGGGAGCTTCGGTGCCGCGACCGGCTTCAATGTCGGCAATGAACCTGTCAGCGTGTTCGTCGCCGACGTCAATCTGGACGGCAAGCCCGATTTCCTGACGGCAAACTATCAGAGCGACAATGTGTCGGTATGCTTAGGTCTTGGCAGCGGCGCGTTCGGCAGCGCGACGAATTTTGATGTCGACAACGGGCCCAAGGATGTGTTCGTCGCCGACGTGAATCTGGACGGCAACCCGGACTTCCTGACCGCCAACCGACTCGGCGGCAGCGTATCGGTGGGCTTGGGCAACGGCGGCGGTACGTTTGGCGGCGCGACGAATTTCAGTGCGGGTAATCAACTTGAAGGCATTTTCGTCGCCGATGTGAATTTAGACGGCAGGCCGGATTTCTTGGCGGCTGACCGCAATAGCAATCTTGTCGCCGTGAGTCTGGGCAACGGGTTGGGTGGATTCGGCGCCGCGGCCAACTTCGGCACCGGCGACCGCCCTCACAGCGTGTTCGTTGCTGACGTGAACCTTGACGGCAAGCCTGATTTCCTGACAGCCAACCGTAACAGCGATAATGTGTCAGTGTGTCTGGGAAACGGCAGCGGTGCGTTCGGCAGCGCGGCCAATTTCAATGTCGGTAATGAGTCTACAAGCATCTGTGTTGCGGATGTGAATCTGGATGGCAAGCCGGATTTCCTGACTGCCAATGTCGGTAGCGACAATGTGTCGGTGGTGCTGAACACGACGGCAGTTCCGGTCAATCCCTTCGGCAGCGCAACGAATTTCAGCGTCGGCGATGAACCTTACACCGTGTTTGTGGCCGATGTGAACAATGACGGCAAGCCCGATTTTCTCACCGCGAACTTTGGCAGCGATAACGTATCCGTGCGCATCGGCAATGGGTCGGGCGGGTTTAGCGCGGCAGCAACCATCACGGTCGGCGATGAACCCAGCCGGGTGTTTGTGGCCGATGTGAACAATGACGGCAAGCCCGATGTTCTGACTGCCAACATCACCAGTGATAATGTGTCGGTGTGTCTGGGCAATGGCAGCGGTGCGTTCGGCAGCGCAACGAATTTCAGCGTCGGCGATTCTCCCTACAGTGTGTTCGTCGCCGATGTGAACAATGACGGCAAGCCGGACATTCTGACCGCGAATGCTTTCAGCAACAATGTGTCGGTGCTGCTGGGCAATGGCGGCGGCGCGTTCGGCAGCGCGACTAACTTCAGCGTCGGCATTGCTCCGCTCAGCGTGTGTGTTGCCGATGTAAACAATGATGGCCGCCCAGATTTCCTAACGGCAAATCAAGGCAGCGACAATGTGTCGGTGTGTCTGGGCAATGGCAGCGGCGCGTTCGGCAGCGCGGCCAATTTTAACGTTGGTGATGAGCCTTACAATGTCGTCGTTGCGGATGTGAACAATGATGGCAGGCCCGATTTCCTGACGGCAAATCAAAGCAGTGACAATGTGTCGGTGTGTCTGGGCAATGGCGGCGGCGCGTTCGGCGGTGCGGCCAATTTCACCGTTGGCGATTCTCCCCGCAGGGTATTCGTTGCCGATGTCAATCTGGACGGCGATTTGGATGTTCTGACCGCGAACACACTCAGCGACAACGTGTCGGTGCTGCTGGGCAATGGCAGCGGCGCGTTCGGCAGCGCGACCAATTTCACCGTTGGCGATTCTCCCTACAGTGTGTTCGTTGCCGATGTGAACAACGATGGCAAGCCGGATGTTCTGGCTACGAATGGCGGCAGCGATAATGTGTCGGTGCTGCTGGGCAATGCGGCGGCAGTGGCCGGATGGACGCCGGTAACGATTGGCAGTCCTGAAAACTTCAACGCCGTTGCCGCTTCTACCCCTGAGAACTTTCTGACGGTTGGCAACAGCGGGAAAATTTATAGTTCCAACGATTCGGGCAATACTTGGATAGAGAGAACTTCCGGTGTTACTCAAAATCTTAACGGCGTCATCGTCTCCAATACCTTCGATCCGTTCGCGGCCAAAGGTGTGGCCAAATCGAACGCGACTTTCGGAACATCGAGTACGAACGGATTCGGCAGCGCGGTGGCGGTCGGCGTCGGCGGCACGATTCTGCGCAGCGCGAATGGCGGCACGAACTGGAACAGCGTCAGCAGTCCGACAACCAACGATCTGAATGACATCGATGGCGAGGGCGACTTCGGCCTCGTTGCTCAGGCAACACACAGTAAAGACAATGGCGCTCACAGCGCTTTCGGGACGAACGGATTCGGCAGCGCGGTGGCGGTCGGTGTGGGCGGCACGATTCTGCGCAGCGGTGATGGTGGCGAAACATGGCAAGGAATTACGGTCGGCACCGCAACGCTGAACGGCGTCGCCGTTGCTGACGATTATTCTTATCCGCTGACTTCCGCCAAAGGCAGCAGCACCTCAGACGTACAAGGTTTCGGCAGCGCGGTGGCGGTCGGCGTCGGCGGTACGATCTTGCGCAGCAACGACGGCGGCACAAGTTGGACGAGCATCAGCAGTCCGACGGCCAACAATCTCAATGATGTCGATTATTCCGGCAACTCGGTCAGCATCACAACTTTGGCCAAAAGTATAGGCAAAGGCAATGGCACACTCGGCACGAACGGATTCGGCAGCGCGGTGGCGGTCGGCGTCGGCGGTACGATCTTGCGCAGCAACGACGGCGGTTCAAACTGGAGTCTCATCACCAGTCCCGTCAGTGTGGATTTGTTCGCGGTTCAGATGGTCGATTCCATCACCGGATACATCAGCGGCGACAGCAGCACGATTCTCAAAACGCTCGACGGCGGATTGAGCTGGACGAAGCAACCTGTAACCGGCAGCGATGAACCGCTCAATGGAATTGTCGTTTTGCCGAACACGGGTTCGGGCGTGGCGGTCGGTAACAGCGGCGCGGCCTTTACGACCGGCAATGGCGGCGGCGGCGACGGCATTTTGCCCGTCGTGCTGCTCTCGTTTTCCGCCGATGGCAACCCGCCGGATGCGAGTAATGGCAACACCGGAAGTTTGTTCGGGACAAGCATCGGGTTGCGGTGGGCGACGGCCTCGGAGGTCAATAGCCGCGGCTTTATTGTGGAACGGCGTACCGGCGATGTGCAAAGCGGGAACACTTTCATTGAAATCGCGCATCACCGCGATACGCCTGCGTTGAGAAGTCAAGGCAACGGCGGCGGAGCAAGTTATACTTACACGGACGGCGAGGCGATGCTCATACCGCAGACGGATTATTTCTACCGGCTGAGTGAAGAAGACAACGC
>JACMJS010000299.1 GCA_014380515.1 Chlorobiales bacterium | reverse complement strand
GCGAGGTGCAGCGTTTCAAGATCGAACAAAAAAAGATTGTATTTGCCATTGATGCCGAACGAAGTACGGTCGCTGGAAAAGGCGATGTATTTACCGTCGGGCGAAAAGGCGGGGTCGCGGTCGTCGTAGAAATCGTTGGTGAGTTTGCGAAGGTCGCCGGATTGAGCGTTGTAAAGATACAGATCGCTGTGGCCGTTGCGTCCAATCGCACTGAAAACGAGCGAAACACCATCGGGCGACCAATTCACCGAGCCGAGCGAAACCAATTTATTGAACGAAACGGTGCGCGTGTGTTCGTCTTTTTTCAAATCGTAAAAATGAATCGCATCGTTTTCACCCGACTTGGTAACGAACGCCAAAATGCCTTCGCGTGAAATATCAATCTTGCTTTGAAACGGATGGAAAGCTTCGAACTCATCGGACTGTTCGCCTTTGACGATCATTTCATTAGGCAACTCTTGAAATGGATTCGAGTTGATCGCATAATGCGTTTCATCGTTCGGGACAGTCGTGCGGTAGAGGCTCGTATATCCCAAGCGGTTGCTGATGTAATAAATCTCGCGGACGCTACTATCGGGCGCGGTGCTGACGCCCGCACTTGCAAGCCCTGCCAACACCCGCGGCGGTGTGATGGTGCGCTTGTAGAAAACGGGCTTCGAGTTGAAGCCACGCGAGGTGATTGTGAGCGCCACTTGGCTCGGCGGGTCTTCGGATTCATAGTTCGGATAATACTTTTTGCGCAGGCTGTAGAGCCACTCTTTATCAAACTCTTCGGCGGTTTTGCCGATGGTGAGTTTGAGCACGTCATCGAAGTTTGATGACTTCCAGAAGTTATCGTAGAGTTGCAAAATTTTTTCCTCGCCGTATTTTTCCGCGATGAACTTGCAGATGCTCTCGCCTTCTTTATACATCAGGTATGTGCCGTAGATGTATTGCATCTGCGAGAGCGGCACGATGTAGTTGTTCATCACCGCATCGCGGATCACCATTTCGGACTGGGTATCGACTTCGCCCGACCAGTATTCGGCGTGGCCTTCGGTGAGCCACAAGGGCAGCGTGCGGTCGGGCGGTTGGCGGTGATCTTTCAAGACGCGAATCGTTTTGGCGTATTGAAAAACATGCACGAGTTCGTGGCGAATAACGCGCTTGAATTGGGTGAGGTTGCCATCGGCGGGAATGACGACGCGGCCTTTGAGGAACTCAAAGAATCCGCCGACGCCTTCGGGAATAAAGCCCGGCGTTACGTTCGTCTGCTGAAAGTGCAGGTGCGAACTGTAGAAAATAATCGGCGTGCGGTTGGAGATATTTTGGTTGAACTTGTTTTCGAGAAAGCGGTACGATTCCTCGGCGTAGGCGGCGGCGCGTTCGGCGAGCGGTTTCATTTCAGGGTAGTAATAAATATCGAAGTGCTCGGTCTTCAACACCTGCCAATCGAAGGCGGTATAACTCACTTTGTTGCGCCCGAAGAACTGCGCGTGCAGCACGGTTGGCAACGCAACAGTAAAGGCGGCAATGAAAACAGCGGCGAAGAAAAGTGAAATGAGTTTGGGCGAGATGTAAGACCGGATATGCATGGATGCTCCTTGGTGCAAATGGTTGGCTTGTACTTGCGGGTATCGGGAAACGGTAGGTAATGTAACAGTGCGGCGTAACTTTTCCGACGGCGGTTTGCGGCCTTTATTTACAACTGTCCATTGTGGGCAATTGATGCTAGAAGTAGCGCGATAAAGATGCAAAGTCCCCCAACAAGACCGTAAATAATCGACAGGAAAATTAAATACCGTTTCGGCTTCTCAGCATCGGACGCGATAAATTTAGAGATAATAAACGACGCGATGCCCAAGCCGCCTGCAATTAGGCTACCACAGGCAAGCACTGCAAAGACCACAGGCGAGACTGATCTTATCCAATTGAAAACCCTCGCGTTACAAATCGCCGCCCGTCGGACGGAGCACGATTTCCTCAACGCTGGTGCGGGCGGGTTGCAAATACGCATTCACCACGGCTTCGGCAATGTCTTCGGGGCGCATCATTTTGGATTGCATCGCTGCATCTTGTTCGCCCCACATCGGCGTATAGACCGCGCCCGGCATCACGTTCGTAATTCGAATGCCGTGCTTGCGTCCGTAGAGCCGCAGCACTTCCACCAATCCCTTCTGCGCGAACTTCGACATGCAGTACATCGCGCTCTGCTCGAAGGCCGTTTCTGCCGCAACGGAAGTAATGAACATAATATGCCCTGACTGGCGCGAGATCATTTCCGCCAGTACTTTTTGCGTCAGAAAAAATGTGCCTTTCAAATTGGTCTGCATCGTGAAATCGAAATCCTCCGGCGTGAGTTCCAGAATATCCTTAAAGCGTCCGACG
>JACMJS010000298.1 GCA_014380515.1 Chlorobiales bacterium | reverse complement strand
GATAGAGTCCGAAGCGATACGGATTGACAAATGGTAAATCAACACACGCCGAACCTTAACCGTCCGAACGATGAGTATTTCAGGTGAACAGATTCCCGGTGCGGACAATCCGGCGGTGAGCCATCCGAATCCGCAACCGTCCGCGCCGCCGAACTTGAATGTTCCGAGCGGCGATGCCGCCCTTGCCCATACATCCTCAGCCGTTATGGATTCATCCTTAACCGCAACGAAGACGCTCGTCATTACCGCTACCGATACCGCCCAAACGCTCGCACGGCGGCGCGAGGAACATGATCTGGCCGAGCCGCCAAATCCTTACAAAGACGTTAAACCCACGCTGCTTGATGCGCTGGTGCCCGGCTTGGGATTGATTCGAATCGGGAAGCGGATGCAAGGCGCGCTCGCGCTCGGCGTGGTGCTCGTGTTCGGGTATCTCATTGTGCGTAACTGGGGACTGTTCACCGGCGGCTGGCAATCGCTGGGCATGTCGCTGTTGCTCGCCGTGCTGTCATGGACGGAACTCAAGCAAGTGTTCTCCGCCGACGTCGTTGAGTTCTGGATCGCTTCCCTATATCTGACGCTCGGCATCGTCCTCACATTTTATTTTTCCGGGCGGACGTTTCGCAAATTGCTCGCCGAAGGATCGGAACGGCGTTCGAGCATGAGTTTATCGCAACTGGCATGGCGGTCGTTCAAGAAACGCGGTGTGGCGGTGGGCGCGATGCTGGTTGCGTTCGTGCTCTACAGCGTAGCCCTGCTCGCGCCGGTGATCGCGCCGTTCGATCCGAACGATCAAAAAGATTTTACCGTAACCGCGTTCCAAGCTCCTCTTTCGAAACTTGACGTGTTGATTTTAAAAGAGACCGAAACGCAGAACATCCCGCTGCGGCCTGAATCGGATTTCACGGCGACGCTCGTCAACCGCGTCATCGAAAAAAATTATCAACTCCGGTTGCGCGGCGAAACGCACAAGAAATTTTACGTCAATCAGTTTCAGCAGTCGGGCGACAAGGTAACTTACACGCAAGGCATCCGCGACGGCGCCGTGCCGCTCGAGAAACTCAAAGACATCAGCGAGACGGCGTATCACACCACGCGGACGTTCATCATGGGCACCGATCAATACGGACGCGATATTTTATCGCGCGTCATTTACGGCTCGCGCATTTCGCTCTCGGTCGGATTCTTGGTCGTGCTCATTTCCGTAACCATCGGTACGGTGCTCGGCGTAACCGCAGGCTACTTCGGCGGGATCACCGATGCGATCATCATGCGGTTCATTGAAGTGTTGCGCATCATTCCCACGCTCTTCTTGATCCTCATCATCATCGCGCTCTACGGCAGTTCGATTCTACTCGTCATTCTCGTCATTTCACTCACCGGATGGACGAGTGTCTCGCGGCTCGTGCGCGGCGAAATCCTGTCGCTGAAGGAACGCGAGTTCGTACAAGCCGGACGGGCGTTGGGACTGTCGAACGCGCGGATCA
Organism: Chlorobiales bacterium; assembly: GCA_014380515.1. GTDB lineage: Bacteria > Bacteroidota > Chlorobiia > Chlorobiales > JACMJS01 > JACMJS01. Next base: position 7,342 of record JACMJS010000298.1, on the reverse strand, counting down.
TGTTCAAGCATTTGATTCCCAACGCGCTCACGCCCGTGATCATTGCGGCGACGCTTTCCATCGGCGGCATCATTGTAACCGAAGCGACGCTCTCGTTCCTCGGCCTCGGTGTGCCGCCGCCGACGGCCAGTTGGGGCAACATCATCAGCGACGGTCGGGATAATCTCTTAAACCATTGGTGGATTTCAACCTTCCCCGGCCTTGCGATTGTGCTCACGGTCGTCTCGTTCAATCTCATCGGCGACGGCATCCGCGACGCCCTCGATCCGCGCATGCGCGATTGACACACAAGTCCGCACATGGCACAAAATTTAGAATCACCGGAATCACTTGCGCTGCTTGGGCGTTGGTTTTCCGGTAACGGTTCAACTCATTTTCCAATGGTTGATTTTTCCTTAGGTTGTTCTTTCATGCTGCACTCACATATATTTTTTAACACCTTTAAAATCTTTTTGAAACGATGATCAAGATGAAATTTTTACTCGCGCTCTGTTGCTCGCTGATGCTCGTGGCTTCGGCGGCGGACGCACAAACGAAACGCCCGAAAGCCTTGCCGCTCAAAACGCAGATCACGAACGCGGAAGCCGCCTACAAAGCGGGCAACTACGCCGAAGCCCAGACGCTTTATACCGCGCTCATCAAGAAGCAAAAACGCAACGCCTTGTTCTACAAAGAGCGGGGCAACGCACACCTCAATCAATCCAACTTTGACGCGGCCATCGCCGATTATAACATGGCTTTGAAGGTGAAGAAGAATTATGTCAAAGCCGTTTTCAACCGCGGCCTTGCATACTACGCCAAAGGTGAAAACGCCAAAGCCCTGACGGACTACGACCGTGCGGCGACGTTGCTCGATGCGCCGTCAAAAGTCAAGCCCGCCGATCTGCGCAAGCGCGGCCTGACGCCGAAAGATTTGGGCGAGCCGATGGCGGCTGAAAAAATCTTCTACGCCCGCGGCATCGCGCGATACAAACAGGCTGACTATCAAGTTGCCGCGCAGGATTTTTCGGAAGCGATTGCACGCAAAGCGGATTACAGCGAAGCATATGATGGAAGAGCCAGTGCCCGCTTCGGCTTGAAGCAATACAAGGAATCGGCGAGCGACTTTGAAAAGGTCAAGCAACTTACGCCCGCCAGCACGCGCCCCGAACCCTATTTGAAGTGGATGCGCGAAACCGCAGCAGTGCAAAACTAAGTCTGCTGAAAAGGGTTACAACCCAACAGCGCAAGGCACGATGAGACATCTGAAATTCATCGTGCCTTTTTTTATTCTGAGATTGCAACAACAAAACATAAGCATGACATGACGGAGCAAACGTCAATGCGGGAAATGCCGGATGTTGAGCGCATTTACACCGGCGTCGGGGCGGTGGTCGGTTGGGCGGTGCTGGGACTTCAACTCTATCTGATCATTGCCATCGGGCTGGAGAACGGCTCGCCGTCGTGGTGGAGCACGGTTAAATTTTTCAGTTACTTCACCGTCCTAAGCAACATCATTGTCGCCGTAGGATTCACGGCGATGGTCTTCGCCCGGCAATCGCCGCTTGGCGACTACTTTATGCGCCCCGAAACCAAAGCCGCCGTCGCCGTTTATATTGCGTTGGTCGGATTGACGTACAACGTCATTCTACGTTACATCTGGAATCCGCAAGGGCTTTCGCGGGTGGCCGATGAAGGGTTGCACGTGGTGATGCCGCTGATTTATATCATCTACTGGCTCGTGTTCGCGCCCAAGCAGCAATTAGAGTGGCGTTCGTTTTTTCCGTGGATGGTTCTTCCGGCGGCATATTTGATTTACGCGCTTGCGCTCGGAGCTGCATCGGGGTTTTATACTTACCCGTTCATCGATGCCGGTAAAATCGGCTATCCGCAGGTGGCGATCAACGCCCTCGGGGTGATGGCGGTGTTCATCGTCATCAGTCTGATCTTCATCGGGCTGGATCAAGCGATGGACAAACGTTTGAACAGATCAACCTGAATGTTTGTCAAACGTCAAGATTTTCGAAACACGGTTGTGAGTTTGATGGCTGAAACAGCGCACCATGTCAGCTCCAGCACGACGAACGGCAAGTACGCAATCATGTAGGAGGCATATGCGGATAAAGCCGAACCGAGCACGTTGGCGGCAAGATAAACCACCGAATCCTCGCGCCACTTGCCGGCAAGGTTCATCGCATATGCGAAGAGCAACAGCAAAACGCCCGTGCTGCCGAGCAATGTAGATACATCCATTGTTACCCCGGTGAACTCCGTGCAGGTGAAATAAAACATTAGACTTCTTGCTAAAGTCTTTCTTGTGTCATTCCGGCTTGCCCGGAATCCTTCCTGCAGCCGAATTAAGAAGGATTCCCGACGTGGCGGGAATGACTTTCGCAAGAGGTCTATTGAAAAGAATCGTCTAAGATAACGCGCCAAACGCTGCAATTCTCTCTAATGATGTCCGTGAGCCAAGCGATTTCCGACCTTGAAGCCCGCCTGAACGCAACGACTGATACGCAGGATCAAGGCGAAGAACGCATCTCGATCCTCAACGAACTGTCGCGCCAACTCCGCTTCATCGATGCGACACGCGCCCTTGATCTCGCCCGCGATGCGTATCAACTTTCACAAGCCCTCGGTAATCCGAAAGGCTTTGCCAATAGTTTGCTCAACATCGGCGTCGTTCATTGGGTCTTATCCAACTACGAGCAATCCTTAAACGCGCTCGGTGAGGCCGCCGCACTTTATGTCGGGCAAGGCAATGAGTTGGGCGAAGCCGATGCGATCAGCGTCGTCGGAATGGTGCATGATACGCTCGGTGATTTTGATAAGGCCTTGCCGCTCTTTACCAGAGCACTTCGCATCCGCGAACGCTTGGGCGATAAACAGGGCGAGGCGTCATCGGCCAACAGCATCGGCATCCTGCACGCCAAGTCGGGCAACCACTTGCAGTCGCGGGTCTATTACGAACGCAGTTTGCAACTTTACACCGAGATTCAAAGCCAGCGCGGGATGGCGACCCAGCACAACAATCTCGGCCTCTCCTACAAAAATATGGGCGAGCCGGAAAAAGCCCTCGAGCTGTATGCGAAAGGCATCGAGGTGCTCCGCGACATGGGCGATAAATACACCACCGGATTTTTTCTCGTCAACTCCGGCGACGCTTATCTGATGTTAGGCAACGATCAAGAAGCCCTCGCGCGGTATCAAGAAGCCTTGCAACTCTTGGATGAGACGGGCGAGAAAGCCTCGCATATTGATGCGCTGGTCGGCGTCGGGCGTGTGATGCAGAAGCGGTTGCAATGGGACGCCGCGCTCGCCGCGTTCTACAAAGCCCTGATGGTGGCCGAAGCCCTGAAGTCGAGGCCGCATTTGCAACTGGCGCACGAGGAAATGGCGAAGACTTACAAAGCGGAAGGCAACTTCGAGAAAGCCTTGTCGCACTTCGAAAAGTTCGTTGCGGTCAGGGAAGAACTTTCCGGCGAGGAGATCAAAAAGAAAACCGTCTCGCTGATGATCGAGTTTCAGGCCGAGCGTTCGGCGAAGGAAGCCGAACTCTACAAACTCCGCAACACGGAACTGGCCGAAGCCAACCGCAAACTGGCCGAAGCCAGCAAGTTGAAATCGGAACTGCTCTCGATGGCGGCGCATGATTTGAAAAGCCCGCTTCAAACCATCATGGGCTTCGCCCAGCTCACGCTCGAACTTGAAACCGACGGAGAAGTCAAACAATATCAACAGCATATCCGCATGGCGTCGGGACGGATGTTGCATCTGATCAGCGACCTGTTGGAATCGGCGGCGATGGAAAGCGAAAACCTCACGCTGCAAAAAACGGCGTTCGATCTTTCCGAACTCGCCCGGCATGTCATCGAATCCCTCTCGCCGCAAGCCTCCCTGAAATCGCAGCAGATCGATTTCATCGCCTCCGGTGCCGAACCATGCACCATCTCCGCTGACCGGCAGCGCATCGCCGAAGCCTTGGAGAACCTGATCTCAAACGCGATCAAGTATTCACCGCATGACAAAACGATTTGGGTCAAGGTCGAAAAAGGGATGAAGGATGCTATTGAGCCTGCCGAAATGAATTTCGGGGGAGGAATGAAAAAAGAGATGGAAGAAAAAGGGGAAAAGAAAGGAAAACAATTTCCAGATTCATCCTTCATCTCTGCGTCTTCATCCTTTATTCGCATCAGCGTCAGCGACGAAGGCTTGGGCATGGGCGAAGAAGATTTGAAACACGTCTTCAAACCGTTTCAACGTTTATCGGCAAGGCCGACGGGCAACGAAAGTTCGACGGGGCTTGGGCTTTCCATCGTCAAGCGGCTCGTTGACCTGCACGGCGGCGGTGTGCGCGCCTATTCCGCCGGTAAAGGCTTCGGGTCAATCTTCACCATCGAACTTCCGTGCTAAACTTTTACCGCCGCCCGCTTCCGGTTGAAAACGGCGACGAGAGTCGGTTGTTGAAAGAAAGTGGCGCTGACGCTGCGGCTTTTGCTCACCCTAACGATTTAAAGAAATGAGTTCTGGCATCGTCCGCATTTTGAAATGGCTGCTCTATTTACTGATCACCGCGGCAGCGATGATTGCAACGGGAAACCTTTTCATCATCGGGCAAACTGAGACGCGGGTCTACACCGATCTCGCGCTGATCCCGGAAAATAAAGTCGGGGTATTGCTGGGCACGAGCAAGCATGTTTCAAACGGCGATCTCAACCCGCATTTTCAAACCCGCATCAAAGCCGCCGCCTTGCTGTACGCTCAAGGCAAGATCAAGCACATCTTGGCGAGCGGCGACAACGAGACCGAGTTTTACGACGAGCCTTCGGAAATGAAAAAAGCCCTGATGCGGGAGGGCGTGCCGGACAGCGCGATCACACTTGATAAGGCGGGACTTCGAACCCTCGATTCCGTCGTGCGGGCCAAAGAAATTTTCGGGCTGGAAAAATTCACCGTCATCACCGAAGCCTTCCATACTTACCGGGCGGTGTTCATCAGCCGTCATTACAATTTGGATGCGGTCGCCTTTGCCGCCGAAGACGTGCCGCCGGAGTTTGCGGTCAGATCGGGGATGCGCGAGTGGCTCGCGCGGATATGGATGTTGATGGATTTGTATCTCTTCGGTGCCGAACCTAAATACTTGGGGCAACCCGAACCGATCACTTTTCCGGCGGATTCGCTCGCTCAAGATTCTCTTGACGCAAGAAGTGATTCGGCACGCAGCCCCGCCCGCAATCCGGCAAAAGCGGACTCAATCGCAACTCCAATCGCGGATTCAACAAAGGGTCGGCGGGATGAGACCGCCGGTGATTCGCTCCGCCGGTGATTCAAGCCGCAGGGCGAAGAGAGCCAGCGGCGGCAGGGTTACAGCCAGCGGCGGCGGGCGAAGATGAAGAGCGTAACCGCTACGATGACCACGGTAAATATAACGATGATCGTGAAGGCGTGGGGATGATCCTGCAACGGCAGCGCGACGTTCATGCCGTAGAAGCCCGCTACGATTGAGGGAATGAGCAACACAATCGTCAGCGAGGTCAAAAACTTGATGACGAGATTAAGTTTGTTCGAAATGATCGTGCCGAATGCATCCGAAAGGCTTGAAAGAATGTGGCTGTAAGTCTGCGTCATTTCGAGGGCTTGTTCGTTCTCGATAATCACGTCGGCAATCAACTCGGTGTAAGATTCGTTGCCCGCCACATCGCGCGAGGACGTCAATCTTCGCGCGACGCCCTGATTGGCCTTCAGGCCGATGTTGAAATAAACGAGCGTCTTTTCAAGGCTGAGCAGTTCGAAGAGTTCTTCATTGCGCGTGCTGCGGCGGATGCTCGCTTCCATTTCCGTGGTGCGGCGGTCGATGTGCTTTAAAAATTTGATGTAGTAAGAAGACGTTTTGTGCAGCAACTGCAAGACGAAGTGCAGCGGTTTATCGGTGCGGAAATTTTTTTGTTTGTAGAGCCTGAACTCTTCCAAGATCGGTGTGTCCTTGATGCACATCGTCGTGATGACGTCTTGCGTGAGCAGCATGACGAGCGGCACGGTGGAGAAGACGGGCGAATCGTGCACGAGTTCGACGACGGGCGAATCGATAATGATGAGTGTATAATCGGCTTCGTACTCTACCCGCGATTTTTCTTCGCCGTCGTTGAGATCGGTCAGAAACTGAATGTCAAGCCGGAGCATCTCGGAAAGGCGGCGCAGTTCGTCGGGCGTCGGCTCAACGACTTTAATCCACGCGCCTTTTTCCATCTCGGTACAGGGTCGCAACGTATTTGCCGATGTCCCGCTGGATGCGCTGTGCGCTGCAATACTGTTTGCGTGGCCGCCCGTTTCGGTGCGTCCATTGGCGCCGTTAGACATGTCGGCGGTGTTGACCGTTTTAGCCGTTGTGGCTGCGGGCGTTTCTTCGGTGTTATAAATTTGAATCATTGGTGAACTGCTAATGTGCGAATGTAATTTTTAAGACGTCGCCACACCGGATGTGCGATTTTATTGATGTACGACTTTATTTTTTTAACGGCGCCGGCGCGGCGATGACAACCTTTGCTTCAACGCCGCATCGTTCAGATTGACTGCAGCCGTCGCAAGCAACACTACCACAACCACAAAACCAAACCGCTGCAGAGAAAACACACTTAAAAAATCCGAAGTAGCTGCGTGAGTATCGCCGCCGAAGGTTCATCCTCATTTCAGAACCGGTGCAAAAATAACGGGAGCGCAAAGCAAATGCAATGCCCGTTGCATCACACGCATCTACTTTTGTGGAGGTGAAAAAGATTTTGTGAGGTGAAAAGCGGGAATCAAAAAAGTTTGCCCAAGATGTAGCCGATGGTGATGCCGGTGATGACGGCAATCGTGAGCATCCGGTAGGTAAGGACGTCTTTGGAGTAGCCGCGCCTGATCGCCACGAGCGAGACCAAGTAGCCGATGCCGTTGAGCAGCCACACGAACGGAATCTCCAGAACCTTGACGACTAGCGGCCCCGCAAACGGCACGAGCGCGACAAGGCCGAGCAGCCATGAGAACGCATGACTGACGAGACCGAACAAAAACACCGTTCCGGCGATGATGGATTTATCAACCTGTAGAAGCAGCCCCAGCGGAATGATGCCGAGCATAACGATCCACAACGCCACCATGATTTTTGCGTTCTTCCAAAACGGTTTCTTGCCCGCCGCCGAAACCCCGTCCGCCGATTTATCCGCTGACTCGTTCGCCAATTTGTTCGCCGACGCATCCGCCGATGCACTCATGGCCGCATCTGACGCGGGTGCATTTGATACGGTTGTCTCCGGCACTGCGGCGGCATGTGTATCTGCACCGTCTGCACCGGAAGTGATCAGCCGCGCCGCTGAAGATTGCGGCG
>JACMJS010000297.1 GCA_014380515.1 Chlorobiales bacterium | reverse complement strand
GCGCCGACGACCGCGACGAGCAATCCGATGAGCAAGTATCCCAACAGAATCCGTATGCGAAGTTTCATCTTTTCGTTATGCAATTTTCATTATGCAATGATTTCGATATCGATGTCCAAGTCTCTGGTAGCACCGAGTAAGTTTTTCAGCATGTCGCCGCCGAACAGCGTTGCGAAAAAACTTGGGTTCGGTCTGCCGACGATGATCTTGCTGATTTGTTTTTCTTTCGCAAACCGCACGAGTTCCGCCGCCACATCGCCGCCCTTTAGTTTCTGGACGCTCGCGCCTTGTTCGGTGGCAAGTTTAAAATTATTGATCAAATGCCTTTGATCGGCCAGATTGATTTTGTCGGGACTTTCATCGGGCGTCTCGACATAGACGGCGTACCAATCGGCATCCAACCGGTCGGCAAGGCGGGAGGCGGTTCGAATCAGTTTCTCCGCCGCTTCACGGTTCGTGCTCACCGCGACGAGCAACCGCTCGATTTGTTTTTTCTGGGGAAGGCGCACTTCGCTGTCGATCTTGCGCTCGACTTGGTTGGCTACTTCGCGCAGAGCGAGTTCGCGCAATTTCAGCAGGTTGTCTTTTTGGAAAAAGTTGGCGAGGGCTTGTTCGACTTTCTCGGCTGCATAAATTTTCCCCGCCCGCAGCCGGTCGGTGAGTTCATCGGCGGTAAGATCGATGTTGACGACTTCATCGGCCATCTTCAGCACACTGTCGGGGATGCGCTCGGTGATTTCAATGCCGACGGCTTGCTCGACAATGTTATTGAGGCTTTCCAAATGCTGAATGTTGACCGCGCTGATGACGCTGATGCCCGCGTTAAGCAACTCCTCGACGTCCTGATACCGTTTCTCATTGCGGCTGCCCGCGACGTTCGTATGCGCAAGTTCATCGATGATCACGACTTCGGGATGCCGCGCGAGAATTGCATCAAGGTCGATCTCCTCAAGCTCGCGGCCTTTGTAATAAATTTTTTTGCGCGGTACAACGGAGAGGCCGACGAGCTTCGCCTCCGTTTCCGTGCGTCCGTGCGTAACCACATAGCCCACGAGCACGTCTACGCCTTGTTGCAGCAACGCATGTGCATCCGAAAGCATTCGGTACGTTTTTCCGACGCCCGCCGCGAGGCCGATGTAAACCTTAAAACTTCCCCGCCTTGATTTTCGAATCAAGTTGAGGAAGTTTTCGGCAGCCGCGTTAGGCTGTAATGGTTGAGAAGGATTCATCGCATATCGCGTCTCATTCTATTTCGATGTTCATGTTTCTTTCGCTCAAAATACGACGCCGGTAGTGAAGATGAGTTCGATACGCGAAGTGCTGGCTTCGTCGCCGTTGAGGAAAATCTTCTGGTTCGCATCCGTGCCCAGATACCGACCTTCCAACCGGATAAACGCCAACTCCAATGGCCGGTAATCCACGCCCAGTGTAACTCCGAACGCTTTCAAGCCCGAATCATTGTCCGTGTTCCCGCTCGTATTCACATTGCCCGTCAAAATCCCGTCGCCGTCCTGAAACACTTCCCCGCGAACCGCTCCGCTCCATTGCGGCGTGAATTTATACCGCGCCGCAATCAACGCCGAAAAGTAACTGCCCGATGCGGTTAAATCTTTGATGCCTGATTTGTT
>JACMJS010000004.1 GCA_014380515.1 Chlorobiales bacterium | reverse complement strand
TGGTCGAGAAAGCCATTCGCGCGGTCGCTTAAACATGCTTCGCTTTCAGGCGGAAAAAATTTTAGTATCGACGCCTTTTCTAATTATCGGCTCTTATCCTTTTATGTCATTCCTGCCCGCGACTTGTAAGCCTCTGGCTTAGCGGGAATGACAGAGGAAAAAAATGCGAGGCGTGCAGCGATGCGGCCAGCCTTGCGCTATCCGGTTCGCGCGTTACCTTTCGATGCAACCGCCGTCTCAATCCATTCAAACCTTAGATGAGCAAGCCACGCGACCTTTCGCGGAAAGCGTCGGATTATATCTTTGAGTTGTTCAAAGAAAAACTTCCGGCGCAGTATGTCTATCATAACTTCAATCACACGCTTGAAATCGCCGAAGCCGCCCGCGACCTTGGCGAAGGCATGAAGCTCAGCGACATTGATTTGGAGACTGTAACTCTGGCCGCATGGTTTCACGATGCGGGTCTGACTGAAACCTACGAGGGCCACGAACCGCGCGGCGCGGAACTGGCGGCGCAATTTCTGCGGCAAAACGGATTTGCTGAAGAGCGGATCGCGCAAGTGTCGGATTGCATTTTAGCGACCGTCATGCCGCAACAACCGAAAACACTCTTGGCCGAAGTGCTTTGCGACGCCGACCTGTGGCATCTCGGCAGTAAAAACTATTTCGAGAAAAGTGATTTGCTTCGAATCGAGTGGCAAAGTGTGTCGGGGAAAACTTATACCGACGCCCTGTGGATTCAGACGAACATTGATTTCTTTACATCGCATCCGTTTCACACGCGGTTTGCTCAAGTCGAGTGGGGCGACCGGCGCGGTGAAAATCTGGCCGAGTGCTACCGCCGCCAGCGCAAACTGCAAAGCGAACAATCGGAAGAACATGCCAAACTGCGCCGCAAGGAAAAGAAACAGGGAAAGCTGAAAGACGGCGACGACGGCGATATGCCCGCTAGTGAAACCAACAGCGCGAAGGCCGGTGAGAACGATGCCATCACTAGAGAGAAAGACGACAACGGCAAACAGCGCATCGAGCGAAATCTTGAAACCTACTACCGCACGCAGTCGCGCAATCAAATCGACTTTACCAAACTCGTCGACGACAAAGCCAACCTGCTCATCCAGACCAACTCGCTGATGCTTTCCATCGTCATCTCGCTGCTCGCGCGGCGGCTTGACGGAGCGTCGCACCTGCTCATTCCGACGCTCATGTTATTCATCGTTTGTGTAACCACGATTACCTTTTCGGTGCTGGCCACCCGCCCTCGGGTTACGACCGGCAACATCGCCCGCAAAGACATCAGCGAGAAAAAAGCCAACCTGCTTTTCTTCGGCATCTTCACCAAACTCAGCGTCGAGGATTATGATTGGGGCGTGCGTGAAATGATGAACGACAAAGATTATTACAACGCCACGATGATCCGCGATGCCTACAGCCTTGGTAAAGTGCTGGAGAAAAAATACAATTATCTCCGCGTCGCCTACAACGTTTTTATGTACGGACTCATCGTCAGCGTCGTGGCTTTCAGCCTTTCGTTTGTGCTTTCGCCTGCCGAGCGTGCGGATGTAGACGACGCCAAAGAAGCGAAAGAAACAAAAGAAACAAAGAAGTAAGTTTGCAACTTCTCCTGCAATTTTTTTCCATCTGTAATGGCCGTTGCCCGATTGATTGACCGCGACTTGAGTTGGCTCTCGTTCAACGAGCGTGTCTTGCAGGAAGCCGCAGGTCCCGATGTACCGCTTTACGAACGGCTGCGATTCCTTGCCATCTACTCCTCAAATCTCGATGAATTTTTCCGCGTCCGTGTGGCGTCGCTGAAAGGTCTGGGTGCCTTGCGCCGCAAAACGCAGCTCAAACTCGGTATCGATACCGAGCGGCTTTTGAAAAAAATCTCTGAAACCGTCGAGCGGCAACAGGATGTGTTCGGCAAGGTATTTCGCAATGAACTTGTGCCTGCACTCGCGGCAAAAAATATTTTTCTCGTCCGCGAAACCGATCTCACGCCCGATGAGGAAATATTCGTCCGCGCCTATTTTCGAAATGAAATTCGCCCGCATCTTTCGCCCGTCTTCATTGATCCGCAAACGACCGGTGCGCCGCCGTTCCTGCAAAACAAGTCGCTGTACTTCGCCGTCAGGCTATTGTCAAAATCCGGCCTCGCGCCGCCCGATACAAGAGGGAAAATAAATCCCGGGAAAGAATTTCCGTTTGCGGAACAGCCACTTGCGGAAGAGAAGGTTGCTTTGCTCGAAATTCCGACGGCGGTGTTGCCGCGGTTCATCGTGTTGCCCGGCGGACGCGAGGCCGCCCTGCGCGTGATATTCTTAGACGACGCGCTCCGCTTTTGCCTCGCTGATGCGTTTGATATGTTCATCGTCGCAGGTGTTTACAGCGTTAAACTTACCCGGGACGCCGAACTCTACATTGACGATGAATTCTCCGGCGACCTGATTGCGAAAATCAAAAAAGGACTCTCGAAACGTAAGACCGGCGTGCCCTCGCGGTTTCTTTACGACGAAGCCATGCCGCGCGAGATGCTGCGCGGGCTTGGCGAAGCGTTACACCTTTCAAAAGAAGACCTCATTCGCGGCAGCCGGTATCACAACTTCAGCGACTTCTTCACCTTTCCGTTGCCGCCCGCATCCAATGCAGGCTTAGTTTACGAATCGCTTGAGCCACTCGCACATCATGCACTTGATGCGGAAGCCTCGATGTTTGACGCCATCACCAAAGGCGATGCGATGCTGTGTTATCCGTATCACCGTTTTGAATATGTGATTCGATTGCTCCGCGAGGCGGCGAGCGATCCCGACGTAACTTCGATTCACATCACGCTCTACCGCGTCAGCAGTGCGTCAGAAGTCATTGGGGCGCTTGTAGCGGCGCGGCGTAACGGGAAGCGGGTTACGGCGTTCATCGAAGTCAAAGCGCGCTTCGATGAAGAAACCAATCTCGGATTTGCTGAGGAACTCCGCAAAGCCGGAGCGACGGTGCTCTACAGTTTGCCCGGCTTGAAAGTGCACGCCAAACTTTGTCTGATCACGCGGCGTGAAACCACCCGCGAACCCGAAGGAGAAGCGCACTACGCTTATCTCGCCACCGGAAACTTCAACGAAAAAACCGCCCGTATCTACACCGACTTCGGCCTTATGACGAAAGACCCTCGCTTGACCCGCGATGTCGCTCGAGTCTTCGAGACGCTCGAAGCCGGTGAAATCAACGCCGCCCTGCAACCGAATTTTCAACATCTCTTCGTTGCTCCGTTCGACTTGCGTCAAAAGTTTCTTGCGCTGATTGACCGTGAAATCGCTCACGCCGAAGCGGGACGCGAAGCCGGGTTGATTCTGAAGATGAACAGTTTGGAAGATGAAGCGATGATTGAAAAACTTTACGACGCAAGTGCTGCTGGCGTGAAAGTCCGGCTGATTGTGCGCGGAATGCAGCGGTTGCGGGCGGGCGTAAAAGAATTGAGCGAGCGCATCGAGGCGGTGAGCATTGTCGATAGATTTTTAGAACACGGTCGCGTCTACATGTTCGCCAACGGCGGCGATGAAGAAATGTATTTGGCATCAGCAGATTGGATGACGCGAAACCTTTCGCGGCGCATCGAAACAGCCTTTCCGGTTTACGACGCCACACTTCGAAAACAGATCGGGCGGCTCATCAACCTGCAATTAGCCGATAATGTAAAATCGCGCGTACTTGGAAAGTCGCAGAAAAACAAATACCGCAAAAGAGACGTGAGTCAGCCGGAATGTCGCTCCCAGCTTGCGATCTACGACTTCCTCAAAAACGACACCGCATGATTTGGGAATGTGCACCGCGTTGTAGGGGCAAGATTCTCTCGTCCGTCCGTCAATGCAGGGCGAGGCATGTCTCGCCTCTACAATCCGAAGTGAATGGCCGTGTTAAAAAGAAAAACCGCCGCTCAAATAAACGCCTAAGAATTCCTCCGATTGTGCAAGGCTGAGGTTGAGTAAAAATTCCGAGTCGACTACCGAAAGCCAGATGCCGCCGCCGCCCGCGCCGTGCCACCGCGATGAGGTTTCACCGTCAGCGAACACGCGCCCCGTTTCGCCGAACAGGGTGATGCCGACGGAGACCGGCACAACGACGCGTACTTTTGTCAGCAACACCCGTGCTTCCGCTGCGCTGAGAATCGACGCATCGCCCGCAAAGCGTTGCAGCGTAAAGCCGCGCACCGAACTTGCCGCGCCGCTGTAGCCGCCGATGAACGCCGATTCATAAAACGGAAATTTGCCCCACAGTTTTTCAGCCGCGATTCGCACGGCGACTGTCGAAAGCTCGCGCGGCAACGGCACATAGCCCCGCGCATCCGCTTTCGCCCTGACGAAACTTTCCTGAACGTTGTCGAGCGGTGGGTAATAAGCCGCCGTAGCCTCAATCCAGATGCCGCTTCGCGGGTTAAGCACGCCGTCCCGCATGTTCAACCGAAGGCCGCCAGAAACACCTGCGATAAACCGATTGTCAATTCCGTAGGGCTGCGCTTGCGGCAAATATTTTTCAAAATCGTCGCGGTCGATGCCGATATATTTTGCACTCAAGCCGCCGAACACAAGCAAATGTTGGGATGGTAATGAACCGGTAAGTGGATATTCGAGAGCGAGATTAACGGTATAAAGTTGCTGGGTTGAACGGTAGTAATCTTCCGGTGTTTTGCTTTCATCCAGCCGCACGGATTCATTACCGAAGCCGTAAAAGTTCAGCAGTGAAAGGCCGGAAGATGTAGCCTCAACGAGGACGCGGCCTGCGGGGATAAGTGCGCGGAAATCGCTTTTGAACTCGGCGGCAAATCGTCCCGCCGCCGGAGCGTAGCCTGCGCGCAGCGAGAACTGCGAAGCGAACGGGTACGTGCGAAACCCGTAGATGTTGTGAAGCACGCCCCAGCCGAGAAAAAGTCCGTAGTCGGGCAGTACGTTGAACCACGTGTTGCTAATCGTATTGAACCACTCGCTGCCGTAGTCGACGGGCGGATTGTATTTCGATGCGTATTCGCGCGGTAAGTTTGGCACATCATATTGCGGCGTATTCATGACCGCTTTCACCGAATCACGAATGATGACGGTACTTGCGCCGGAAGTAAATCGGGAGCCGTTATCCGTGTCGTAGAAAAGCGTTTGTGCACCGCCGAAAAGTCCACTGCCGATGATTGAGCGGTCGATGAACTCATCCGTACCGCCGCCGCCGATGATGCGTACGCGAATCGTGTTCGTTGCTTCGCCGCTGACAATCGCAAGGTCATCGCCGCCTTGCAGATAGAGCCGGATTTCCTGGGTCTCGCTTGGCACGAACACACGTTGCAAAAACGCATCGTTTTTTTTCTCGCCCGATTTTTTATCGCGCTTATAAATCGAAACCGCGACACGCCCGTCCGGTAAGCGAATGACTTCAGCAACTTCATTTTTATCGCTCGCCCAAACGTCCGGCTCGGACAAATTAAGCGCGTAAAATTCATCCGACATCTCACGAAACTTGTCCCGCCGCGCTTTGAGAATGCGTTCCATTTCCTTGCCCTCTTGCGCGTACATTTCCGGCGGTAATTGATGCACGGCGTCCGTGAGCACGGAATCCGTCAGGCGCGAGATAAGCCACGTTGAAACCGAATCCCACACCGGTTTCTCAATCGTGCTGAGTAAGCGGCGGTCTAAAAATCGCGCGGAGGTCGAGACGTAGCGGACGTTGGGATAGGTGTCGGTGAAGCCTTTGAGTTGCGGTGAGGCTTGTTCGGCGATCCAAGGCAGCAGGCCATCGAAGCGGTCGAAGGCATGGTCGCGGTCGCGCGGGATGACGCGCCAATTGCGAAGGTTGCCGTCGTCGTATCGCGCCCACCGCCATTGATCAATGTGCCGGTCCCAATCGCCGATAAACAAATCGATGAGCCGCGCTTTGAGAAAGTCGGTTGTCTGAACGCGGTTGTCGTTGTCTTCATCGAGCTTATCGAAAAATTTGTATGAACTTGAAATTTTGTCGGCGCCGCCGAAACTATTGTCGTCGTCTTTCTCGGCGGTCGGATTTTGTTCGAGTGTTGCGGGCATATTCCAGAACTCCGTGAATGCGCCCAGCCCGGCGCTATCGGCAATGACAACGACTTGCGGCTGCGCGCTGAGAATTCCCGCCGCGCGGACAAGCGGCGCAGCAACCAACACCGACAAAGGATTAGAGGTGCAGACTTGATCTTGCAAGACGTCCGCCGCCACGCTCTCTTGTAAATCCTTCGGCAACAGCGTCAGGTTCGCGCTTTTGTCAAGCGAGCGAAGTTTGTATTCTTTGCCGTCCGCACCTTTGAAGCGTAGCGATT
>JACMJS010000296.1 GCA_014380515.1 Chlorobiales bacterium | reverse complement strand
GCTACGGAAATTTTTTCGCTGTGCGTCGGCGGGGCGAGATGCTCGCCCGTAGCGATGAAATGTTTGGCTTCGCGGAAGATGAACGGATTGCCGATGGCGCCGCGTCCGATCATCACGGCGTCGCAATGTGAAACGTCAAACAACCGCTTCGCATCTTCAGCCGTCCAGACGTCGCCGTTGCCGATAATCGGAATTGTTGCGATGTCTTTTGCGCGGGCGATCCAATTCCAATCCGCCGTGCCTTTGAACATTTGCTCCTTCGTGCGTCCGTGAATCGTAAGAGCCGCGATGCCGCAGCCTTCAAGCCGTTTCAGGGTATCGAGAATTGAAATCGAGGTCGAATCCCAACCGATGCGCGTCTTGGCTGTAACCGGCAAGGCAACGGCCTTCACCACCGCGCTCGTGATTTCTTCCATCAACTTTGGATTACACAAAAGCCCGCTGCCCGCCCCGCGACCCGCGACCTGCTTGGCCGGACAGCCATAGTTGATGTCAATGAAATCGGGCTTCACGCTTTCGGCCATACGTGCGGCCTCAACCATCGCCTCAACTTGGTTGCCAAAAATCTGAATCGATACTGGACGCTCGTCTTCAAACACGTCTAATTTGCGCAATGATTTTTTGGCATTGCGGATCAATCCTTCGCTGCTGATGAACTCGGTATAAACGATGTCGGCGCCGAACCGCTTGCACAAGCGGCGAAACGACGGATCGCTCACGTCTTCCATCGGCGCGAGCACGACCGCATTTTCTATATCAACTTTTCCAATTTTCATTTTTCAAATTCTTAAATAATCTCCCGCACTTAATACAACCCCTCTGTCCTTTGGACATCTCCCCTTTGCTTTGAGCTTGCCGAAAACAAGTTTCGGATGGGAGACAAAGAGGGGTTCAAACTCCGGCAAGGCGGCAACGCAAATTCCATTTTAACTTTGTACGAATTTACCAAAACTTTTCACGCTGTCCGCCGAAGCCGTGCTTTCAAAAGGCGGTACGCACTTGCAACATGAAATGCCGGATCGGGGCGAGACTTGCGGGCTGCTCAACATATGTATAGTTGAAAAGATTTCGCACGAGCAAGCTGGCCTCAAGTTCATCGCCCAAAACTTTCGGAAGTTTGATGCCCAGCCGCACATCGGAAACATGAACATCCGCCGACTTTTCCGAATCAGCAATGAAGCGTGCTAGTTCCGCATTGATGGCGTCGTAGCCGAGCAGATAGCGGTAATTCCACTCCGCCGAAAAAATGCCGTAGTTCGCTTGCAGCGTTGCATAAAATAAATTTCGATTTCGATACGGCAACGCTGTATTCAACGTTTGATCGCGCGGTTCGGTATGCGTGTAAGAAATCGACACGACGAAAAGCCGCCGGTTGAACTCGGCCATCACAGCGGTTTCGAATCCGGCGATACGCGCGTCCGTTACATTGACAAACCGAAACGCATCGCCCGCACTGTTGAGCCGCATATCAATCAAATCTTTGTAATCGGAAATGAACACGGCGGCATCGATACTGAGATTGTTGATATAAAAATTCGGCAACACCGAAACCGGTTTGCTGTAACTATACTTGTATCCCACTTCGTAACTCACACTGCTTTCGGGCTTCAGATCAGGATTCGGCTCCGTGCGCAACGATCCGTTCGATGCCGAGGTGAACCGCTCCGCCACCGATGCACTTCGAAACGCCCGCCCGAGATTCGCCCGAATGGCCGAATACGCGCCGATGGGAACATTGATTGCAACACGCGGACTAAGTTGCGTGCCGAATGCTTCGCCATCCGCCTTCACACCTTCATACCGTATTCCGTAAGTCGTTTTTGCAAACGTGAAAATCGGCGTTTCGATTTGCAAATAACCGCCGAACTGCGCCGCAGTATGCACGCCGAAAATATTCGAATTGACGGATGAATAGCCGCCATCCAGTCCTACGGTTGCGGAAATATCCCGCGTCAGTTCGACGACGCCCTGCGCTTCAAGTCCCGTCTGTTCAGCGACGGACGATTGCGGTGCGGGATTGGTATCGCTGAACCTCGCGCGGTAATACCGGCTTCGCACGATGAATGAAAAGTATCTCGAGGCGCGCAGCGTATAGACGGGCGCAAGAAAAAGTTTATCGCCGTAGAGCCGCACGCCGCAGCTCGAAGGATTTTCGTTGAGAGCGCGGTCGATGGATTGCCAATACATCGCGTTGCCTCGCACGTCGTCGGCGTAAGTTCCGAGCAAGGAAAGGGATGATTGCGGCGTGAGTTGGTAATTTAGTTTGGTGAACAGCCGCCAGCGTTTCGAGTCGCCGTTTTCTTTGTAACCGTCAGTATTGCGGCGCGAGACGGAAAGGTATGTGCCGAGCGAACCGAATTGCTGCGCGTGCGAAACTTCAACGCCGCTGAGTGATCGCACGTTGCCCGACCATTTCCATTCGGGATACGGCGGGTCGCCGTAGAGGCCGCCGTAAATGAGCACGCTGGTTTTGGTATCGAACGTATTTCGCGTGATCACATTCACCGCGCCACCGATGGCCGATGCCCCGTAGAGCGACGACGATGCGCCTTTGATGATTTCGACGCGCTCCAGAAAATCCACCGGAAACATATCCCACTTGGCTTCGCCGTTATCCGCGGCGAGCAGCGGAATCTGATCGAGCATGACTTGAACGCGGCTTCCGGCGCCGTAACCGATGCCGGACGACGAACGGACGCTCATATTGCTCCCCGCAAAACTGACGCCCGAAACAAATCGCAAGGCTTCATCGATGGACGTCGTGTTCCGCTCGGTGATAAACGCAGGATCAAGCAGGGAGAGTGAAGAGGAAACATCGAGCAACTTTTGTTCATAGCGGTTGGCTGTAACGATAATTTCTTTCGCCGCCGAGAAATTTTCGCGCAGAATCATATCGATTTCCGTGATCGTATCGGGCTTGACCGAAACGCCGCTGAAGAGATCGGACTTGTAGCCTTCCGCCGTGTAGAGTACATCATAGATGCCGCGCGGGATGCGAGAGATAAAATATCTTCCCGCGGAATCGGTAAGTGTGCCGGTGGCCGTGCCTTTCAGCGAGACGCGGACGCCTGCGAGCGGCGCAAGTTTTCGAATGCGTAGCATTTCCGGTTTCGTGCCGCCCGTTACGGAATCAAGGACGGTGCGTTCTTCGGTAAAAATCTGAACCTCCGTTACCGTCCCGCGCAGCCTGCCGCCCGAGCCTTGTGCGGAAAGCGTTGATGAGGCGAAGATGAACAGCAGGAAAGCAAGTGAAACGATTCGAACCATGAATGATGGCGAGTTAAAAATCAAAACGCCTGAGTGCAAGTCTCAGGCGCGTGAAAACTAAAATATGAAATGCGCTGATGACAAGTTACCGGATTTAACCCAAGTGCACGGTGAAATCCTCGATCACTTTTTTACTGTAGGCTTTCCATGCCCCGCGGAAATCCCGGCTCGACATTGCGACGAAATTTTTCATCTCATCGGAATTGAGTTTCTTTACCAATGCCTGCCAATCGCCGCTGTAGTTGATGAAGTAGCCGGAGTAGACGGTGCACGCCGCGTTTTCATAGAGCACAAAATTGGGTGCGCGGTTCATCGGCGAGAAAATAATTTTCTTTCCGAAACCGGTGTCCAAACTCTGGCTTCTGCCGAAAGCATACCATGCGACCGCATTCGGGCGACCGTTGTCGCGCCGGTCTAATTCCGGTTTGACGGACAGAAGATATTGGTAGGCGCGTGGAAATTTTTTTTGCAAGTCATCTTCTGAAATGATGATATGCTTGCCGTCCCGCTGCTGATAAGGGAAAAGCAGGTATTCCTTGATCGGGTCTGAACTTGTTTTCAAGGTCGATCCTTTAATGACGGGTCGCAGTATCTCACGCTCAAGTTGGACGCGGCCTTGAAGTTTCGTCCGTGCCCAAACAAAGTCGTCATCAATGGCTTCGACAGGAAAAATATAGGCTTTGTCGCACAGCGTCGTGATGCCGACATGGATGCGGCAAATCTCGCCGAGCCGTTTGCCCCGATGCGAAACCGGTTCATCGGTTGAGAGCCGCCAGATTTTTTCGGACTTCAAATGTTCCGCCGGAAACGGTCTGTGAAGAAAGTCTGATGAACTCACCGCACGCTGATAGTTGAACGCCGCGTTCGGTTGCTTTGTAAAAACGGTAATCGCGCTGTAGGTCGTCGCATTGTCAAAGAGTTGAATCTCGCCGTAGTTCGTCAGTTGTTTGATACTGCCGCGCGACGCAAAAAAATCACGACAGATTTTAGCCGTCTCGCTGTAGAAATACGTGTTCGGTGTAATGAATCCGCCGACGCCTCCGGGCTTCAGGAGATGATAGGCGAGTTCAAAGAAAGCGATGAACATATCCGTCGAGCCGCTCTTGCAAAATGAGTAATGGGTTTGAATGAATTGCCGCTCGCCTGAGTCCAAGTGCTGGATGCGGATGTAGGGCGGGTTGCCGACGACGAAATCAAATTGTTTTATGTTTTGCGGGGCTTCGAAGGGTTCAAGGTGATGAATCGCATTGCACGCCGTGATATTCCAATCCACACGCACATCCAAATCTCCGACGATTGCATCCAACGCCGCTTTGCATTTTTCCACAGCCTCTGTATCAATATCCCAACCGTAAATGCACCGGAGATTTTTTTCTAAATGTTCGTTCGGAGAAAACGCAACGATGCGCCGCAAGGCTTCGGTCAGAAAGCGTCCGTCGCCGCACGCCGGATCGATGATGGTTTTGCCGAGAATATCCGGGGAGTTGAAACCGGTATCGTCTAAAATTTTTCGGACGATACCGGGCGGCGTATAGATTTGTCCGCGAAGTTTTTCTTTGCTGTATGTTTTTGCGAGCGAAGCCATCGGGAGCGTGCGAGTTTAGTTCTTCGCCTGCGATTGTTCGGCGAGCATGGCGTCGCGGTTCTGGCACGGTTGTTTGGTGCAGTGCGCGAAAATCTGAAGCGTGTGGCGCATCATCTCGAAGCCGTTTTGTTTACAGACGAGTTGCTGTTGCTCCTCGATTTTTTCGTTGGTGAATTCGGCCACGACGCCGCAGTCTTCACAGATGATGTGATCGTGGTGCTGAAAGCCGTAGATGCGTTCGTAGTGCAGGTGCTTATGCCCGAAACTATTTTGACTGACAAGGTTGCACTCGACGAGCAAGTCTAAAGTGTTGTAGACCGTTGCCCGCGATACATTGACGCCTTTTTGCTTGAGTTTGATAAAGAGTTCATCGGCGTCGAAGTGCCCGGCGGCGGCATAGATTTCCTTCAAGATGAGCGCGCGCTCGGGCGTGGATCGGTAGCCGCGCTTCTTTAAAAAGTTTTGGAAAATATCATCGACCGGAATTCGCCGGATGGGCGCGGCAGGCGTTTGCATTTTCATCGTTGCAAGTGGAATGACGGTTTGTGAAAGCCATGAAAGAAGACCCCGATGGTCGCTTGCAATTTACGGCGAATGACGTAAAACGGAAAAGTGAATGTGCTTGCGTTTCGGCGTCAGGTTTCGCTCAAGCTTCAAAGAGTGCGGAAAAGTTTTTGACGCCAAGCGCGCCGCGGTGAAGAAACCCGTCGCCGTAATCGGCATCGATCAACTCACCGAAATACTTGGCGCGGGCGGTGGTGGCCTCCAAAAAAGTTTTGCGGGTGAGTTTCGTTTCCGGCTCGCGCGATCCAGCTTGAAAAAACTGCGATTTAAACGCCAGCAATCCCGCCCGCGACTCGTCGAAAGTTTCCGAAACATCTACAATCACATCGGGCAGTTCGGCATGGTGCTGTAAGTAGTACAGCAGATGTTTCGGACGGTGCGGCGTTTGAAGATGACCTTTATGCCGTGTAATGATTTTTCGAAGCCCTGCGAAGAAACACGCCCGGGTAACCAATAGGGACGCAGCTTCATGATCGGGATGCCGCTCCGACGGCGGACTGGCAAAAACAACGCTCGGTTGAAAGCGGCGAATGACAGCGATGACTTTTAAAATATTGCCGCGCGATACTTCTAATTTTGAATCGCCCAAATTCAAATTGATGCGATTGCTGTAGCCTAATGCCGCCGCCGCCGATGTTGCTTCGCTGCGGCGAATGGCCACCGTGCCGCGCGTGCCCATTTCGCCTTCGGTGAGATCACAGACTGCAACCGTATTCCCGCCGCGCGTCAGTTTTAAAAGCGTGGCCGCACACGAAAGTTCGACGTCATCGGGATGCGCGCCGAAAGCGAGGGCGTAAACTTTTTCGGAAATGTTCGAGGCTGGTTTTTTTGAAGGCATTCTTCTATCACACTTTTCAGCGGACTTGTTGCGGCGCAGCGGCTTGAAGATGCTGCGTCAGATGTTCGCGCTCTGCAATAATGCGTTTGCCGATGAACACCACGTCGCACGCCGCCGCCTGACTGTCGCCCGCGTAGTCTTCAATCGTATAGCGTCCGTAAGCGAAATTGAGAATGAAAGTTTCCGCGCGTCCGGCCAGTTTGATGAATCCTTTCAGCCGCCAGAGATCAGATGGCAATGATTCCAACTGCGATTGCAGCCGCTCTAAATCAAACAGGGTTTCCGCCGTGAACCGAAAGGTTTCGATGCCGTCCGTTTCAAGATGATGATCGTGATCGCTGTGTGAATGGGAGCCGGGTTTGACTTCGCGGGCCGGATAACTCACACCGAAAATTAAAGGGAGCGGCGTTTCACTTCGCAAAAAAATCTGCGCGTGGGTATTATTTGCGGCAAGATAAATTTTTACCGCATCCAGTTTCGCGGTACTTGCCAAATCAGATTTGGTGATAACAATCGCATCGGCGGCGGCGACTTGATCTTCCGCCACGTCCGCCTCAGCTTTCAGCCGCATAAAATTTTCGACATCGACGGTGGTGATGACGGCATCGAGCACAAGGTTGGGGTTGAGCAACGAATAAATAATTGACATGGGATTGGCGGCACCGGTGGTTTCGATGATGATGAGATCAGGCGAAAGTTTGGCGGCTAGTTCGTCGAGCGTGGCGATGAAATCTTGATTGACCGAGCAGCAAATACAGCCGTCGGCCAGTTCGTACATCTCGGCGGAAAAACCTTCGAGCAATTTGGCATCGATGGCAATCTCACCAAGTTCGTTCATCAAGACGGCAATCTTTTTACGGCCTTGGTTCTCGCGCAAGAGGTCGCGGACGAGGGTCGTCTTGCCGCTGCCCAAGAATCCGGTTACAAGATTGACCGGAATTTTTTTTGCGGAAGTTGGAATCGGCGAGTTGTTCATCATACCGGCACAACGCTTAGACACACTAAAGCAATTCCATTACAGAGTCTGCCGAGAAATTTAATTTTGCACCGGCGAGGCGTCGGATTCGGGTTTACTTTTCCAGTTGACCTTTGCCCACTTGCGCTGCGTGCGTCCGATGAAATAGCCGCCGATGACGCCGGGCAAGACGAGCACCAGACAGAACATCAGCGGCAAACCGAGAATGCGAAACTCAGTTGACCAATAGAGACGCGGTACAAGTTGAAACAGCGTCGCCGTCCAGAGCGCGATGTATGAACCGCCCTGTCCGGTGATGTGCCACCGCAGCCAGCCGGTGAATCGCATCTTTGCAGAGACATAACCAAGCAGTGCGAAACCGTAAGAGGGATACGCAAGAATCTCAAACGGTGAAAGTCCTTTATGCCGCAGACCCACGAACAGGGCGGAGATACAGGTAGTGAGCATCAGCCAATGATACGCTTCACCCAAGTTTTTATGCAGCGGATTGGACTTTTTGAGATAAAGATTATAGCCGCCGATGAGAATCGTCAGCACGCCGAGCACGATGTGCGAAATGATTGAAACGTGAAGCATGGTTGTAGCGCGGTAGAAAATCAGTAGCCGGAGTCGTTCTTCAATAGTTCTTTGATCTCTTCAATCTGGCGAAGGTGCGTTTCGCCGTGCTTGGTATAAAGTTCGAGCAAATCCATGATGCTTATCTTGCCACGCTCGGTATGGTTGCCGGTTTTTTGAAACGCAGATTCGGGCAGCGATTTAAGCAGTGCGGCAGCGTGCTTTCGAAGGTACTTAAAAGTTTGAAGCGCGGTGAGTTCATCTTGGGCGTTGTAGGCGTAGCGCGATACCAGTTCATCTTGATCGTAAGCCACGAGCACCGGCTGCGCATCGGGCGAGGACGCGACGATGAGATGAATGCGTGAGAGGGCGACGGTTTCCGAATCGGCAAGGTGGCAAAGGATTTCGCGGATCGACCATTTTTTCGGGTTCGGCTTCCACTTCACTTTGGATTCCGAAAGGCCGTCAACGGCAAACTCAAGTTTGCCCGGCGTGCGCGAATACGTATCGATCAGTTCGGAAAGGCTCGGCATGATTTTTTGTTTTCAATATAACTTTAAAATGAAAGGGGCGAGATAACCTCGCCCCTACAAATATGTATGTGCCTGATCATTCGAAGCGGAGGGCTTCAATCGGGTCTAAGGACGCGGCTTTATAGGCCGGATACAATCCGAAGCCGATGCCGATAGCCGAGCAGACGAGCACGCTCGTCAAAGCCCAATCCCACGGAAAGACGACCGACGTGCCGAGCGAAATCGCAAGCACGTTGCCGCCGATGACGCCGAGCAAAATACCGATCAGGCCGCCGACTTCCGACAGAAACACGGACTCAATCAAAAACTGCGACAGGATATTTCCTTTCTTTGCGCCGATGGATTTGCGAATGCCGATTTCCTTCGTCCGCTCGGTGACACTGACGAGCATAATGTTCATAATTCCGATGCCCGCCGCAATGAGCGCGATGAAACTGATCACAAACGCGCCGGCTTTGATCGCGCCTGAAATTGAATTGAACGTGCTGATGAGTGAATCGTTGGAATAAACTTCAAAGTTGCTTTCATCCTCGGCCTGCATTCCCCGGGCGATGCGCATCGCGCCGATTGATTTGTCCATCACCGCATCGTAAACTTCTTGACTTTTGGCCTGCACGGTAACGTTGATGCTTCGCCGCTCACGTCCGAAATCCTCAAAGAACTCGGTGATCGGAATAACGACGAGGTTATCGCGGCTTTGTCCGAACGACGTCCCTTTAGATGCCATCACGCCGACGACGGTAAAAGTTTTACCGTTCACTTTCACCGGTTGATTCAGCGGATTTTCATTCGCAAAAAGTTTTTGTTCGATGTCGGCACCGATGACGATGGCGTTGCGGGCGACTTCAACGTCTTCTTCCGTGATCGCACGCCCGTAAGCGATATTGTAAGCATTCGCCCCGAAGAAATTCTTATCGCCGCCGCATACTTGCACGCTGGGATTCGTTTTCTGACCCTTGGCCGAAGCGGTTTTGCCGCCGTCCCACGCTTCAAAACCGACGCGCGCGTCGTCGCCCGCGATGCCGTCCATCAATTTGCGAAAGGTCGTTGCATCGGCGTAACTGATGTTCGGGCGGTTTTCATATTTGTCGCGCCCGCGCCCGCCGAAACTCACCGCCGGATATTTTTGAATCTGAAACGTGCCCGATCCCAATTCGCTCAATCCGGATTCAATCGAGTTCTGCATCGCGCCGATGGCGGTCATCACGCCGATGACGGAAAAGACGCCGATGGTAATGCCGAGCATCGTCAGGCCGGAACGCAATTTGTTCGCGCCCAGCGATGAGAGTGCCATTCGAAAAACCTCTTGCAAGTGCATTTGAGCGGATGGTTAGATGAATAGAAGAAAATGTGAAGTGTGTTGTAAAACCAGATGCGGAGAGACAATGGCAAGCAACGCATCGCAAGGCACAATGTTTCAGGCCGCGCATCGTTTTTTCGCCCGCGATGTATTTTATTTTGCGAGCGAACCTGCTTGATGCCATCAACTTGAAAATCAGTAATCAACATGATCGTCCGTCAAAAACTTTCCTTGAAAATCGTGGTTCAACTGACATGGAAGCGCGTGCTGTTTCTGGCAGTGTATGCGTCCGTGATCGTCTTCCTGTATCAAAGCGAAGATCAATGGTATCTGGCACTGCCGCCGTTGCCCGCGACGGTGATGGGCACCGCGCTCGGCATCCTGCTCGGCTTCCGAAACAATTCGGCTTACAACCGGTGGTGGGAAGCGCGGACGCTGTGGGGGCGGGTCGTCAATGAATCGCGCACTTTTGCGCGGCAGATAATTTCATTTGTCAGTACCGGGGTGAAAACGGCGGAACTTCGCGCGGTGCACACGGAATTGGTGTATCGTCAAATTGCTTTCGCGCACGCCTTGCGGTGTCATCTGCGGAAGCAACCGCCGCTCGAAGATTTAAAACCATTTTTGGATGCAAGCGAACTTGAAGGCTTGCAGCAGGAGCAGAATGTACCGAACGCACTGTTGCAGCGTCAGTCCGTCCGGCTGCAGGAATTACACGTTGCGGGTTGCTTGGATGATTTCCGTCAGATGAAATTGGATGAACGCCTCACGTCACTGTGCGATGCGCAAGGCGGATGCGAGCGGATCAAAAACACCGTCTTCCCGCGTCAATACAGCCGGTACACCGTAGCATTCGTGTGGATTTTTATAATGTACTTGCCCTTCGCGCTGATTAAAGATTTGGGGTATCTGGCCGTGCCGGCGTCCGTCATCGTCAGTTTCGTTTTCTTGGTACTCAGCAGCCTTGCCGGTGCCATCGAGAATCCGTTCGAGAACACCATTAACGATACACCGATGACCGCGCTCTCCCGCACGATTGAAATCAACTTGCGCCAGCAATTGGGCGAGACCGCATTGCCGCCCGCCATCCAACCCGTCGACGGATTTTTGTATTGACCGTTTTAAATCGGACGACGTCATCATAAAGATCAATCATGCTTCGCCCCGAAAAACATCACTCGAACCGCAAGGCTTCAATGGGATCGAGCGACGCGGCTTTGTAAGCCGGATACAATCCGAAGCCGATGCCGATGATCGAGCAGACCGCGAGGCCGATGCCCGCCCACATCCACGGAAAAACCACCGACGCTTTGAGTGCGACCGCGACGCCGTTGCCAATCAGCACGCCGAGTAAAATGCCGATCAGGCCGCCGACTTCCGACAGAAACACGGCTTCGATTAAAAACTGAAACAGAATATCATTTTTCTTTGCGCCGATGGATTTTCGGATGCCGATTTCCTTCGTCCGCTCGGTGACACTGACGAGCATAATGTTCATAATCCCGATGCCCGCCGCAATGAGGGCGATCATGCTGATGACGAACGCGCCGATGCTGATTGCGCCCGCAATCGCTTGAAACGCGCCGACGAGTGAATCGTTCGAGGTGATTTCGAAATTGTTTTCGTCTTCGGCCTGAAGTCCGCGCGCAATCCGCATCGCCCCG
>JACMJS010000295.1 GCA_014380515.1 Chlorobiales bacterium | reverse complement strand
TGGCCGCATCATTTTCGGCTCGGAAGTCAAATCCCTTTTAGAGTGTTCAGACGTGCCGCGCGAAGCCGATCCCGATGGAATTCTTTCCACACTTTTTTTTCTGTGGACGCCCGAACCCAAAACGGCTTTCAAAGGCATCGAGAAATTGCCCGCCGGTTGCAACATGATTATCGAGCAAGGCGACGTCCGAATCGAAAAGTATTGGGACTTAACGTTCGAAGGCTACGGCACGGACAAAGGTGAATCGCATTACGCTGAAGAATTGGAATCGCTCTTGCAAGATTCGGTGCGGCTGCGAATGATTGCCGATGTGAATGTCGGCGCGTTTCTGTCGGGCGGCTTAGACTCCTCGCTCATCACCGCGCTGATGACCGCGCAATCGGGAAAGCCGGTAACGACTTACACTATCGCCTTCACTGAGGAAGACAAAAAGTTCGAAGCGATGCCCGACGATCAAAAGTATGCGAAGATCGTGGCAAAATATCTGGGTGCCGATTACCGCGAGATCGTCATCAAGCCCGACGTCGCCGACTTGCTCCCGAAAATCGTGTGGCACTTGGACGAACCCATCGCCGATCCTGCGGGCATCAACACGTATCTGATTTGCAAACTCGCCAAAGAAAGCGGGACGACAGTGATGCTTTCCGGCATGGGCGCCGATGAAATTTTCGGCGGCTATCGAAAACATTTGTCGGTGAAGTTTGCGCATCTCTATAAAAAAATGTTGCCGTCGTTTCTGCGCACGGGCGTCATTGAAGCCATCGCTGAGGCGTTACCGGTGGCGGGTGAGAAGGGAGGATATAAACTGGCGCGGTGGGCGAAACGCTTTTCGAAATCGGCGTCGCTGCCGGATTTCGATGCGTTCATCGGCAACTATGCGTACTACAACGAAACCGAAATGCGCCGCTTGCTCACGCCGGAGTTTGCCGCACGCGCGATGCCTGATTACAAAGAGAGTTATCCGATTGCCCGGCATTACGCAGTGCGTGATGCGGTGCTTCAAAAGCAACCCTCGATTGATTTGATTACGCTGATGTGCGCGGTCGATACCAAACTTTTTCTCGCAAGTTTGAACCTGATGTATTCCGACAAAACCTCAATGGCGGCGGGCGTCGAGGAACGTGTGCCGTTTGTCGATTACCGGATCGTCGAGTTCGCGCACCGCTTGCCGCCGCAGTATAAAATCGGCGGCCTGTTCGGAAAGTTTGAGCAGAAAAAGCTGCTCAAAAAGATTTCCGAAAAGCATTTGCCGAAAGAAATCATTTACCGTCCGAAAGCCCCGTTCGGCGCGCCCTTGCGGGCATGGGTACGCAACGATTTGGACGCGATGATTTCAGAGTTGCTTTCGCCAAGCCAACTGAAGAAGCGCGGCATTTTTAATGCGGCGACGGTTTCAAAAATGATCGCCGATCACAAGTCGGGACGCGAAGATTCGGCGCACCGGATATGGGCGTTGCTCACACTGGAAATCTGGATGCAAAAGTTTATCGACCGGTGATCGAACCCCTGTCCCGCTTGCTGGCGGGACGTCCCCTTTCTCAAAGGGGACAGCGTGAAAAGCAGAGAGAAAAAAAACTTCGTGCAGGAACTTCATCTTCAACCGCTGTCCCCTTTGAGAAAGGAGACGTCGTTGCCGAAGCAAGGAGAGGGGTTGGTTTCAGGCGTCTCGCTGTTATCTTTGCCGCTGTTTCTACTGCTACCGAATAGCTATCAAATTCACACGCACATTCACAAACATTTTCAGCATTAACATTTACATCTGATGACGAAATTTTTTCTTCTTTCGCTTGTCCTCCTTTTCACCCTTTCAATCCTCAGTTCCGATGCCTCTGCTCAACCGGCTTCAAGGCCGCCTGTGAGAGGCAACCGCGTTGTTTCCGAGATCGACCGGGATTCGCTGCGTGCGGAGATTCGTGCGAAGGGCGCAGCGACCGCGCTCAATGCGATTTACTTGCAGCGCGCCAAGCGGCAACTCGAAGCCTTCGAGGCGGGCTATGTCAAAATGGAATCGAATGCGGATTCGGTGCAAGGCATTGTGAGACGTGTGATCGATGCCAATCCGAACGAAGTTACCGTCAATGCGATTGATCTTTCGCAGGGGAATGTCTTCAACGTCCGCAAGTTCGAGCGTCCCGCAGGCGGCTATCGCGGACGCCTGAGTTCGTACATCGAAAGACAGATTTTCGATTTGAAATGGACGACGAAAAACCGCGAGCCGTTGCTCGCGCTCAAAGCCAAAGACGCCGACTTCGCGCCGGAACTGGAGCGTATTCTCGTCAATGAAGCCGATGCGGAAAAACTCGTCGAAGCCAAACTCCGCGAGATTATTTACGAGCGCGTACGGCAGCGGCTTGTGCGGGGCTTCAACTTTGAACTCAACGATAAAGACGTGCTCGCCCGCAAACTCGGCATGGAAACGGAGATTTATTTGCTCAACAACTACCGCGACGTGCTCGCCAAAAAATCCACCGAAGAATTAACCGGCTTGTTACAAATCGCCAAATAATTTTTATGAACCCTTTGATTGTTCCGCCAGAGCGCGTGCGGCAGTTGCAAATCATTCAGGCCGCGATGGGTTTGGGCGTGGTGATTTTCGCCATCGTTGTATTTTCGATGGGTTCGGTTTTGGTCGGTGCGCCGGATGAGCCGGACACCGAGGTGATAGATATTTTGACGGTCGCACATTTGGCCACGGCGATTTCCGGTTACGCCGCGGCAGCATTTCTATTCAACGCGCAACTTTCGCGGTGGAACGGTGCGCCGGAAACTTTCTTTGACGTCTTTCAAACAGCCACAATCGTCCGGCTCGCACTGATGGAAGGTGCGGCCCTCTTCGGCCTTGTGGTATATCTATTGGCCGGACAAGCAGGTATTGAAAACACGTCTCGAACTTATTTTGTCAATGCAGCGTCGGTAGTGATTTTTATCGGCTTCGTCATTCTAACCTTTCCGACGCCGGAGCGCATCGAAGCGGTCTATAATGAAAAGGCCGCGAGGTAATCAGGGATTTATGTCGATGTTATTATGAAATGCAGCCTGCATCAACATTGTAAGGGCGAGGCATGCCTCGCCCCTACGAACACAAAGAAGATGGCGCAGGGCTTTTATGTAGCGCGTTTGAATTGCAGATGAACGTCGCTAATTTCTTGCACAAACTTCCAATTAACTTTCTAACCGCAGTACGATTATGTTACCATCATCATCACACGCTGAACTGATCGAAAAAATAAAGGGCGGCTACAAACTCAAGTCCAAAGACGAGATGACGCCGGAATACTACGAGCATCTCGTCAATTTGCTTACACAGCAAGCGGATTCGGAACTTGCGGGCGCGATCGGTTACACGCCGTGGATTGCCAAGGCACCGACGGTCAAGGAAAAACTCATCGTTTCCAACATCGTCAAAGATGAAGTGCGCCACGCTAAGGTCATCTATGATTTGCTGGAGGAACTGGGCATTGATGTGGATGCGCACGTGGCCAAGCACAATTTTGAATTTCGCATCGATGACACCGCAACGGATGTTTTGAAATCCACCCGTGCGGCGGATGACAAACGCGTGAACATCTTCTATTATCCCATTGATACGTGGGCGGATTTTGTGATGTTTCAAACCTGTATGGATCGCGGCGCGGGGCATCAGTTGGAAGACGTGAAACTGGCCAGTTACGAGCCGTGGGCCGAAGCCATCAAAGGCATCTTCAAGGAAGAAATGATGCACGTCCATCACGGCGATATGTGGGTGAAGACGATTGCCACCGAGCGGCACGATGAAGCACAAGCGGCGTTGGAACTGTGGTATCCGCGGACGATGAACATTTTCGGCAGACCCAACACGACGAAGAACCGCATCTATCAAAGCCTCGGCTTAAAGCACCGCGACAACGACGCCGTGCGCACCGCGTTCCGCCAAGAGATCGAAGAAATCGCCGCCGAAGTGCATCTCACCATGCCCAAGTGGACGCCCGAGTGGGAAAAGGTCGAAGAAGACGGCGTGATTGCCGGATAACTTTTTATTTCAATATCAAAAAGCCTCTCACATCGAGAGGCTTTTTGTTAACAAGTCGATGAGCCGTGTATTGCAAGGGCAGAACATCGAGCCCCTATTAACCGCTGGTATTTCCAACCATGACCAAAACTTTTTTACTCGTTATGTTTATTGCCGCCGCCCTTACCGCCTCACCCCGCAAAGCCAAGTCCCAAGAGCCTCTGCAGCCGCCCGTCGCCAAGAAAATTGCAAAAGTAGATTCGATTCACGGTGAGACGCGCACCGACAATTATTTCTGGCTGCGCGAGAAAACGAATCCCGAAGTGATTTCATACCTCAATGCTGAGAATGCTTACACCGAATCCATCGCCGCGCCGCTACAGAAATTTTCGGATACGCTTTACAAAGAAATCCTCTCGCACATCAAGCAAACGGATTTAAGCGTACCCTACAAACAAGGCAACTATTTTTATTATTCGCGCACCGAAAAAGGCAAGCAATACGCCGCTTACTGCCGCAAGAAAAACAGCCTGCGAGCAAAAGAAGAAATCGTGCTCGATCTCAACACGCTGGCGAAAGGCAAAAAGTTTTTATCGCTAGGTGCATATATCATCAGCGATGACGAACAACTGCTCGCGTATTCATTGGACACGACGGGCTTCCGGCAATACACGCTCTATGTCAAGAATCTTAAGACGGGCAAGAATCTCGGTGATGCTCTACCGCTCGTTTCGAGTGCGGCGTGGGCGGCGGATAACAAAACCATTTTCTACGCCACCGAAGACGCCGCCAAGCGAGCTTATCGGCTGATGCGACACACGCTCGGTGCGGACGCCGCCAAAGACGCCCTGCTCTACGAAGAGAAAGATGAACTTTACCGCATCGGCGTTTACCGCTCGCGCGATAAGAAATTCATCTTCATGGCTTCGGCAAGTTCGGAAACCTCGGAGACGCGGTATGTGGAATCGGATAAACCATCGGGCGAATTCACGGTGCTTTTGCCGCGCGAAACCGATCACGAATATTATGCCGATCACCGCGACGGCCTCTTCTACATCCGCACCAACAAAGGCGCAAAGAACTTTCGCCTCGTTACAGCCAAAGTGAGTGAGCCGCAAAAGTGGACGGAACTTGTCGCGCACCGACCGGATGTCAAACTGGAGGACATCGATGTGTTCAAGAATCACGCCGTCCTCACCGAGCGCGACAACGGCCTAACCAAACTGCGCATCATGGATTTGGCCGATTCGGCGCGGGGCGGCGATCACACGGCGGAATTTCCCGAACCGACGTACTCCGTTTTCGCCGCTGCGAATCCTGAGTTCAACACCGAACTCTTTCGCTTCAGTTACCAATCGTTCGTTACACCCAATTCCGTCTACGATTACGACATGACGACGCGCACACGGAAACTGCTCAAGCAAACCGAAGTGCCCGGCGGATTCAATGCGTCAAACTATGTCTCCGAACGCCGCTTCGCCGTTGCGTCCGATGGCGTGAAAATTCCCGTCTCGATTGTCTCTAAAAAAGATGTCAAACGCGACGGCACTGCGCCCATGCTGCTCTACGGCTACGGCTCGTACGGCTTTCCGTTGCCGGTAACGTTCAGTCCCGCGCGGCTCGCCTTGCTGGATCGCGGCGTCGTCTTCGTGATGGCGCATATTCGCGGCGGCGGCGATATGGGCGAAGTGTGGCACGACGACGGCAAGATGATGAAAAAGAAAAACACCTTCACCGATTTCGTCGCCTGCGCCGATTTTCTCATCGCTGAAAAATATGCCTCGCGCGACCGCTTGGCGATTGAAGGGGGCAGCGCGGGCGGATTGCTCATCGGCGCGGTCTTGAACTTGCGCCCTGATGTTTGCAAAGTCGCACATCTGGCCGTGCCGTTTGTGGATGTCGTCAATACGATGCTCGATGCGTCGTTGCCGCTCACGGTCGGCGAATACTTGGAGTGGGGTAATCCGAATGTGAAAGCGGAGTATGATTACATCAAAAGTTATTGTCCG
>JACMJS010000294.1 GCA_014380515.1 Chlorobiales bacterium | reverse complement strand
CTAACGGCGACGAGCACGCCGAGCAACACCAATCCGACCAGCCCGGCGAGCAGCAGCACCAATTTGGTTTGAATCGTCAGACGCATCTTTGATTACTTATATTTTCCGCGACCATTAAAAAAAACTCTGTCATTCTGAACAGAGAGCAGTGTAGTGAAGAATCCCTTGTTGGCGAGAATTGGGGATTCTTCGCTGCGCTCAGAATGACAGAAGAAAAAAATGCCTTAAAAAAACCAGTCTTGATTTTATGAACACACCCGTTTGGCTCATCGTCATTTCCGCGCTTTCCTTTGTCAACTCGGTCATATTCACTTTCGTATTGTGGCGGGACAACTATGTCTTGCTGCGAAGCACCGCGCGTCAGGAACACAACCGGCTGCTGTTGGAGATCGATAAATATCTCGTCGATAGCCCCGACCTGTGGGCGATGTGGGACGAGCACGGTGCTCAGTCAAATCTTTCGCCCGAACATCAGATGAAAATCCGGCAGTTCGTTTATCTCGTGATGAACGTCTATGAAACCGTTTTTGACTTTTATCATCATCTCGTGCGCCGCAACGCGGCTGATGAAGCGCATTGGACGAAGTGGCACAACATCATCACCGAGTTTCTCCGCACCAGTGCGTTCGCCCGCGAAGTCGTCGCCGATGTCAAAACGCGCCGCAACTATTCCGAAGGCTTTATCACTTATCTCGACCGCATCGTTGCTTCCGTTCAAGCCGGACAAAAGAAAGATGAAAAGACCTGAGTGGATTCATTTTCGGCAACGCCATTTTTCCCAACGCTTTCTTTCGTCATTTCCGCGAAAGCGGGAATCTAAGGCACACAATCAAATCAGGATTTCCGCTTTCGCACGAACGACGGTCTAAGGAGCGACAGTTTTTTCGGTCGTAAAAGAATCAGTTTGCAAGGGTCATATTTTTTTGCACGCTCTGTCCGGATTTCAATTCAACTTTTTCCATCGTTGTGCCGAGGTCGGGATGATAGACCCGCAGTTCGTACGTGCCGTCAGGTATATTTTTAAAACTGTAGAGGCCGCTCGCGCTAGCCCGCATGAAATAAGGTGTATCCAGACTGAGAATGACCGCGCTCATCTGCGTATGAATGTCGCAAAAAAGTTTGATCTCGCCCGCGCCGACGATGCGCTGCTCGCCGATTTTCTTACTGACGACGTCGCCCGTCGGTCGCCGCCCGATACTGAACGTGTTGCCCGGCGTGCGGCTGAAGACATTGTGAAAAAACGGATCGTCGTTGATGAACTGCACAACGCTGTTCGGGGTAACAACGGTTACACGCGGCACGAACGCGGCATTTTTCTGCCCGATCTTCGGCGCGTCGGCGAGCGGCGTGGTTTTCGCTTTGTATGATACCGGATGCAGGCTGATGATCACATCGCCGAACGCCGATTTCACCGGCTCTTGTTTCATGTCCATTTCGGAATGCGCCGGTGCCGACATCCGGTTGCGGTACAGGTCGCCGCGCGAGACCCGGGGGGCAGCTTTGGCGGCGGGCATCGAAATCGTGCCGGAAATTTCGGCGGTCTGTGCAAAAGCAGTTTGAGCAACGATGAAAACAAGTGTGGCAGGGAAAAGCAGCAAGGCCAGAAGAGCCGGACGGTTGCGGTTCATTGCGGAACAATGTTAGGTTTTATCTCAATCGGGCAAGGCGATAGTGCGCCGCAAACATAACCAATCCGCTGCAATAAGTCTACCGCACAGGGTCTACCACACAGGCTATATGAATCCGCTATGCGGCGGGCTAAAAAAATTTTCCGTTGCCGCTTACCAAGTGCAAATCGCGCGTTACCTTTGCAGAAATTTTTCCAGACGATGCCGCACACACCTTCCGACGAAATCATTTCCGTACCGCTCACCGCTTCCCTTCACTCACTTTCCGAAAAGCTTCCCGCCGCCGCCTTGCGCAAAGCAAAAACTTTAGGCTTTTCGGATAAGCAACTCGCGCACATTTTCAGCGCGAAGGAATCTGAGATTCGCGCCTTGCGAAAGCACTACGGCGTTAATGCCGTCTATAAAACGGTCGATACCTGCGCGGCGGAGTTCGACGCCAAAACGCCGTATCACTACTCGACCTATGCCGACGAAAACGAATCGCAACGTTCGCCCAAAAAGAAAGTCATCATCTTGGGCGGCGGCCCCAACCGCATCGGTCAAGGCATCGAGTTCGATTACTGCTGCGTGCAAGCCATCTTCGCGTTGAAAGAAATGGGCTACGAAGCGATTATGATCAACTGCAATCCCGAAACCGTTTCAACCGACTACGACATCGCCGATAAACTTTACTTCGAACCACTGACGTTCGAAGACGTGATGAACATTATTGAATTGGAACAGCCGCAGGGCATCATCGTCAGTTTCGGCGGACAAACCCCGCTGCGCCTCTCGACGTCGCTCGAAGCGGCGGGCATCAAAATCTTGGGCACGTCGTCGGAGGGCATCGATGTAGCCGAAGATCGAAAAAAATTCGGCGCGTTGCTCGACCGTCTCAACATTCCGCATCCCGATTACGGCACGGCGGTCAATTACGATGAAGCCCAAACGATTGCGACCCGCGTCGGCTATCCGGTACTGGTGCGTCCCAGTTACGTACTCGGCGGACGGGCGATGCAGGTCGTCTATAACGACGATTCGCTGAAGGGTTACATCGAACGCGCGGCCGCGCTTTCGCCCGATCATCCGATTCTGATTGATAGATTCTTGGAACATGCGACCGAGTTCGACATCGATGCGATTGCCGATAAATCCGGCTGTGTGGTGGCGGGCATCATGCAGCACATCGAAGCGGCGGGCATTCACTCCGGCGATTCGACTTCAATTTTGCCGCCGCAAGGCGCGGACAAAGCCGTCATCAAAAAGATGAAAGCCTACACGCGGCAACTGGCCAAAGCCCTGAACGTCATCGGCCTGATGAACATCCAATTCGCGGTGCAGGGCAAAGACGTTTATGTGCTGGAAGTGAACCCGCGGGCGAGCCGCAGCGTACCGTTCGTGTGCAAGGCGATCTCGAAACCGATTGTTAAAGTGGCCACGCGCGTCATGCTCGGCGAAAAACTTTCGGTGCTGAAAACAAAATTCAAACTCAAAGATTGCGACGAACTGCGGTTGAAACATATCTCGATCAAAGAGCCGGTGTTTCCGTTCTCGAAGTTTTTGAAGTCGGGCGTCTACTTGGGGCCGGAGATGCGGTCGACGGGCGAAGTGATGAGCCTTGCAGCGACGTTCGGTGAAGCCTTTGCGAAGTCCGCGCTTGCGGCGGGCAACCGCCTGCCGACGTCGGGCACGGTCTTTATCAGCGTGAGCGACAACGACAAGACGCCGCAAACGCTTGCCCTCGCCGAACGGCTCTACCGCGCCGGATTCGATTTGATTGCGACGTCGGGCACGGCGGATTTTTTCAAGCGAAACCGGATTGAGTGTAAGACGGTCTATAAAGTCGGCGAAGGCAAGCCGAACATTTTCGATATTATTCGCTTGGGCAAAGTGCAGTTCGTCATCAACACACCGCTCGGCGAGCGTTCGCGCTACGATGAAGAAGCCATCGGGACGGCGGCGATCATTTCGGGCGTGCCGTTCGTAACGACCATCGAAGCGGCGGAAGCGGCGGCGGCGGGCATCGAACACTTGCGCAAGGAAAGTTCTGGCGTGAAAAGTTTGCAGGAATACGCGAAAGCAACGTAGCCTTGCAGATGGTCTTAAAGATGGTTTGAGTTCAAACCTATTGAACTTGAACTACTTGAACTAAAAAAGGTGAACCGGTTGGCTCACCTTTTTGCTTTTCAGAATGACGCAAGACTTACCGCGGTTCGAACTCGATTTTCTGCGACTCGGCGTCTTTAAGTTTCTCCAGCGCATCCAAGCGCGAAAGCCCTGCGTAGCTGACGCCGATGAGTTTTCCTACGTTGTAAATAATCGTGCCTTTGCCGAAGTTGGTTGTAACTGTAACCGTACCGGAGCGTTTGCCGCGGGTGATGTCGGCCATCATTTGTGTTAGCGAAGTTGCGCTAGCCATGTCGTCGCCGATGCCGAGCACATCTTTGACGGCGGCTTTGAGAAACGAAGTGCGCACCGGCTTCTTGAGAAAATCGGTCGCGCCCGCTTCCATGCAGGTGGCGGTCAGGTCTTTATCGTCGTTGCCGCTGATGACGATGGTGGGCGGATAGGCGACTTTTTCTTCGTTGAGCCGGTGCAGAATTTCCAAGCCGTTCATAGCAGGCATGGTGATATCGAGCAGCACGAGATCGTACTTATGTCCGGCCTCGCGTATTTCTTTATAGCCCGCCCAGCCGTCCATCACCGATTTGAAGCGGAAGTTCATTCCGGCCAGCGTCGCGGTGTAAAGGTCGTGCGCACTTTTGTCGTCGTCAATAATAAGCAGCGATTTCTGATCACTTTGTAATCCTGACATTGATATTTCTTGAAGTTTGTATCGAAGTTTGTTTTGCGTGACGGGGTGGTTTGTAAAGCCCACTGGTTTTGAGTTTTGCAAAAATACTTTAACCGCCCCACATAATCGCGCGCCGCAGTGCCTGTTTGTCAACTTATTTTATTTTCGAGAACCCACCGCTACCGGCTTCGGCCTGGGTTTTGTTTTCACGAGCCGCCGCTCTAAATTGCCCCGCATCATCCAACGCGACTTGCAGACGACTTGTAATCGGGGCAGTCGGACACAAACCCAAAGTTATGCACCGTCTCAAAGCGATATTTCTCCCGGGCTTCCTGCTGCTTGTCTTTACGCTTTGCCTTATTCCGTACCATTTGCTTATCGCGGGCGCATCGGTCAGCCTGCGGGCAATTCCCTCCAGCGACCGTATTTATATACGCTGGACTTCTTCCGCCGAATCGCAAATGACCCGCTACGACCTCTACCGCGAGATGCCGAACACCGAACCGCAGTTTCTGCAGTCCCTTGCACCGAACGGCTCCGGCAGCACTTACGAATATATCGATCTCAACGTCGGCAAAGCGGCTACGGCGATGAGCGGCACGAATTACACGTATCTGCTTCGCATCGTCGCCGCCGACGGCACGACGGAAGTCCGCGCGAGCGTCGGCTACGAAACCTCGAGCACGCGCCGCACGTGGGGCAGCATCAAAGCTCTCTTTCGATAATTAAACTTGAGGCATGCAAACCGGCAACCGCTTTTTGTTACGCCGTCGCCCGCGTTTCATGTTTCACTTCCGATGTTCATGCGCCACCTGACCGGCCTCTACCAAGTTCCCGCCCAAACGCTTCACGAAATCCTTCACGCCGCTTCCGTTTTCAAACCGTCTTTATTGCAATCGCCGCCGAAACTGTTTTCGACGCTCGCGGGCAAAACGGTCGTCAATCTTTTTTTCGAAAACTCGACCCGCACCCGAACGTCGTTCGAACTTGCCGAACGGCGTTTGGGGGCATCGTCCGTCAACTTCGCCGCCGCACAATCGAGCACCAGCAAAGGCGAATCCCTTTTAGATACGGTGGCCAACATTGAAGCCATGCAAGTCGATGCGTACGTGATCCGCCATCCGCACGCCGGTGCCGCCGAGTTGCTTACGAAGCACACGCAAAAACCCGTCATCAACGCGGGCGACGGGCAGCACGAACATCCGACCCAAGCCCTGCTCGATATTTTCACGCTGCAAGAAACCTTCGAAAAACTTTCGGGACTTCGCGTGCTGATCTTGGGCGATATTCTGCACAGTAGAGTCGCACGCTCGAACATTTTCGGCTTGCAAACTTTGGGCGCAAAGGTTTCACTCTGCGCTCCGCCTACGCTGCTGCCGCGCGAGATTCACCGCCTCGGCGTAACTGTTTTTACCGACATTCGGGAAGCGATCCGAAACTGCGATGCCGTCAATGTGCTGCGCATTCAACTCGAGCGCGAGGCGGGCGGATTCATTCCGTCGCTCTCCGAATATCACCGCTTCTACGGCCTGACGGAAGAAGCCGTCGCAGTCGCAAGCAAAAAGATTTTCATCTTGCATCCCGGCCCGATCAACCGCGAAATTGAAATCTCAAGTTCGGTGGCCGATCGTTTCGGATCGGACGCGCAGGAGATGCCACAAGCAAAGTCGGAAAGTTTGATTTTGCGGCAAGTAACCAACGGCGTCGCCGTCCGCATGGCCGTGCTGCACTTGCTGCTTTCATCAAGCCCGTTGCCATCACCGAATTGAACTTGCATTT
Organism: Chlorobiales bacterium; assembly: GCA_014380515.1. Lineage (GTDB taxonomy): Bacteria > Bacteroidota > Chlorobiia > Chlorobiales > JACMJS01 > JACMJS01. The sequence goes on along the minus strand of JACMJS010000294.1, from coordinate 1,419 downwards.
TTCAACTGATACGCCATCGCTGTTGTAGGGACGAGGCATGCCTCGCCCCTACGATGAAAAAGAAATGCACTGACACAAACGAAAACATCCATGGCACAACCGGACTTGAAACGCTTTTCAAACTTGCGGGCGGGTACGCAAAAGTTTTTTGAGACGTGGTTTGAGAACGACATCCTGCGGCTTTCCACCATCGTGCTCGTGATCGTCGTGCTTAGTTCGCTCAGCGTCTTTTTTTTCGAGCACGGGTTCAACAAACTTTATGAATCGCCGATTGATGCGCTCTGGTGGTCGTTTGTTACCATCACCACCACCGGCTACGGCGATAAATATCCGATCACGCTCGGCGGCAGATTGGTGGCGGTGGCGGTCATGTTCGCCGGAATTATTTTGCTCTCGATTATTTCAGGCACGGTTTCATCAACGCTCGTCGCCCGCAAAATCCGCGAGGGACAGGGACTTCAGGAGATTACTTTGAAACGACACATCTTGCTCTGCGGCTGGAGTTCCACCGCCGAAACCATCTTGCTCACCCTCCGCGAATCGGCACTTGATACGCCGGACATCGTGCTCATCAACGATCTCGCTGAAGAACAAATCTCGAACCTCATCTACCGCTTCAAGGATTTAAATTTAAAATTCGTGCGCGGCAGTTTCACCGATGAAGAAGTGCTCGCCCGTGCCAACGCCCGCGATGCCTTTGCCGCCATCGTCCTGCCGGATACGTCCGGCACGCAACAGGGTAAAGCCGATGAACGCACCTTGCTCGCCACGCTCGCGCTCAAAAGCCTCAACCCGAAAATCAAACTCTTCGCGCATGTATTGGAGCAAGCGAGCGCCGCGCCCATCCGCAGAGCCAACGCCGACGGGCTTGTAACGACCGATCAACATATCGGCTTTATGCTCGCCAACCACGTGCTCTCACCCGGCGTGCCCGATGTGATCGATGATTTGACGAGCTACAAGCACGGCGCCGAAATCCGCCGCATCCCGATCCCGCCCGATTTCATCGGCAGCCGGTTCATTGATTTGTTCGTTCAACTTCGCGCCGATAAAAAAGGCTTGCTCATCGGCGTCATCACCGAAGAAACCTCGCTCGGCGTGGCGGATATTTTGGGCAGCGACAGTGATTCTTATCTCGATGCGTTCATCCGTCAGCGGTTCACCGAATCGGGCAAAAAAATCTCGAAAGAAAAGACCGCGATCAATCTCAATCCCGCCGACGATTACGAAATCCAAGCGAAGGATTTCGCCATCGTCATTTACAACCGCTAATTTTTTTGCGCTGTCATTCTGAACGCAGCCTGAGCGCAGTGAAGAACCTGCATTCATCTTTGAACAGTCCAAATGCAGATTCTTCGCTGCGCTCAGAATGGCAGAAAAAATACATGCTTCTAAAACAATGATTCATTCACCGCCGAT
>JACMJS010000293.1 GCA_014380515.1 Chlorobiales bacterium | reverse complement strand
GCGCGGCGAGTTTTCGATTGTGATTACCGGCCTCGGCGTGAGCGCGGGATTAGAGCCGCAGTTGGGGCCGCTCGCCGCCGCTTACGTCTTGTTTCTCGCCGTGCTGGGGCCGTTGCTCGCCCGCGCGGTTGACCCGCTTTCCGCCCGCTTCCTCACCCGCAAATCCGCTTGATGGTTTTTTGGTGTTGGTTTTATTTCGAATGATTTTATTTCGAATTTCGATGCGGTTTCATCACGCGATAAATCTTTCGCGGATGATTTTTCCGTCCTTCCAATCTTGAATCGCCACTTGCACTACTTTGACTTGCCCGTTATCGGCGTGATCGAAATCTAAACTCCACACGAGAAAACTGCGATTGCCTTTGACCACCGTGCCGACGCGGGAGAAATCCCGGATGGCTTTTACCTTCGAGAGCAACTGCAAACCGATCTCGCGGTTCTTGGCTTTGCCCACGACCAACACGCCATCGAGATCGGTTTTTTCAAGATCATCGTGGTAAAATTTTTCGAAGGCGTCCATCGGTTTGCCTTCGGCGGCAAGTGCCACTAGTTCATCCAGCGCGGTGAGAATTTCTTTTTCAGTCATTGTTATTTAAAGTTGATGCGTTAAAAAAAGTTAGTTGTGTTAGAGAATTACGTTTTCTAGGAAAAGTGAAAATGATCAGCAATCACCCGGGTCAGGATTTACCGCTCGGACGGGGTTGCTTGCGGGGCGCGTCCCGTCGTCTGATACGTCAGCATCCATTGCGGATATTCCACCGGCAATGCGCTCGCTTCATCCAACCTGCGCACCTGTTCGGCGGTCAATTGCACTTCCGTGCTTTTGATGTTTTCCAAAAGTTGGTTTTTGTCCTTCGCGCCGATGATGATGCTCGTAACAAATTTTTTGCTCAGCATCCAAGCCAGTGCCACCGTAGCCACCGAGCACTGATGCGTCTCGGCAATCGTCTGCATTTCATCGATCAGGCGGTAGGCTTTTTCTTTATCGATGGGCGGAAAATCAAAGTCGGAGCGTCTCGAATTTTCAGGTTTGGGATTGGCCTTGGTGAACTTGCCCGAAAGAAATCCTCCGGCGAGCGGACTCCACGGCAGAATCGCCAACTGCTCATCTTCAGCCACCGGCACGATTTCGCGCTCGATGTCGCGGCCCACGATGGCATAATAATTTTGTGTCGAGACGAACTTCGTCCATCCGTATTTATCGGATATGGCATTGGCTTTCACAACTTGCCACGCCGCAAGGTTGCAACAGCCGATGTAGCGCACTTTGCCCGCGCGAACCACGTCTTCCAAAGCCCGCATGGTTTCTTCGAGCGGCGTCAATAGATCGAAGCCGTGAATCTGATAGAGATCGATGTGATCGGTTTGCAACCGTTTTAAACTGGCATCGACGGCCTGCAAAATGTGTAAGCGCGAAAGTCCTAACGCATTCACGTTGTCCGACATCCGCTCGCGCACTTTCGTCGCAAGGATGATTTCATTTCGGTTGGTTCCCGGTTGCCGGAGCGCGTTGCCCAACAATATTTCCGATTCGCCGGTGGAATAGACGTCGGCAGTGTCGATGAAGTTGATGCCGTGATCGAGCGCGGTTTTTACCAAGTCATTGACGACCGGTTGTCCTTGCTTGCCGATGACTTCCCAAAATCCTTTGCCGCCGAAGGTCATTGTGCCCAAGCAAAGTTCCGAAACATACACGCCGGTTTTTCCCAGAAGGTTATATCGCATTTGCTATTTTTTAAGTTGAACGGTTGTGTAGCGAATTAAATGAAGCGTGCGCCGCCAGCGTAAATAACTTCACGGCTGATAGACGGCTGATATTTTATTTGTGTTGGTTTTTTCGGAAGCGAATTTTTTAATGTCAGCGACGGAGATAAAATCACCCGACACTTTTCCGTAATAGGCCGCGGTGATTCTACCCTGCTCATCAATTAAAAAATCGGAGTTGATCAGGTTCAACGGCGCATCATCCGCAATTTTATCCTTGAACAGTTTTTTTCCTTGGCTCACCGCCGCAAGCCCGCCGTGAAACAACAACGATTGAATCAGTTTTGCGGTCGAGCTTTCGATGTCATACATCTTGTAAAGCGTTCGCTCCAGATTTGGAATCATCAACGGATAAAATGCGGCGGTGTCGGGATACCTTGAAGTGATGTACTTACGCATGTTCTCCGGCGTGCTTGCATAGACGGCGACGAAGGCCAAGTTATTCGCCTTGAAAAAATCAAACTCTTTTTCTAAGTCGTGAAACCGCAGGTTGCATACGGGGCAACCGACGCTTCTAAAAAAGGTGAGCAACGTTTTTCTGCCTCTGAAACCGGAGAGGCTGACGTCTTTTCCGAAAATATCTTTTACCCGAAAGTCGGGAGCGTGCTGATATTTTTCTAAGTGCATTTTTCTAAAAGGTTGAATGAATTTGAGTTCACAGAAATGTTAAAGAGATCGCGCGGTTGCTTTTTTAAACCAAGCGTGCGCCGCCGTCGATGTGAATGATTTCGCCGGTGATGGATTCATTCTTCATCAGAAAAATCACAGCCTCGGCGACTTCATCCGCAGTGGCGATACGCTTCACCAAACTTTTTTCAGCCACGCTGGCGATGACGGCGGTTTTATTTTCGCCGAGCACTTTGTCCCACATCGGTGTATCGGTAAAGCCGGGCGAGACGGCGTTGAAGCGGATCGGGGCAAGTTCCAACGCCATCACGCGCGCCAGTTGTTCCGCCGCCGCTGTGGCAACACCCGACGTCCATGCACCTTGCACAGGCCGGTCAGTCGAGACCGCGCCGGTAAAAACAAACGAGCCGCCTTGGTTTATTTTTTTCGCCGCCGCCCGAACCAGATGCACGCTGCCCGCGAGGCGCGTGTTGATCGGTGCAAAGTGATCCGACATGTTTCCCTCCAGCACCGATCCGAACTGCGTACTGCCCGCCGCGTTGAAAATGTGATCGATGCTTTCGAAGCGGCTGATGAACCGATTAACTTCCTCCTCCCGATTGACATCGAGCACCGCATAGCCCGTGTTTCCGGCGGATGCAGCGGCGTGTTTGGATTTCTGTTCCGTTGTGCCCGTCAGGGTTACGCTTGCGCCATGCTTGTGCGCTAAAGTCGCTGCTGCGAGGCCGATGCCCGAACTACCGCCGATAATGAGCACGGTTTTATTTTTCAATTCCATTTTTTTCTCCGTTGATGTTTATTTTAGAGCTGGTTGTTTTTCTTTGCATCTTGAAAGTCAGCAGCAAAAAACGATTTCATCTTGTAATCGTTTTGAAAATGCGCACGCACAAAAAAGTGCGTTACATATTCAGTCATCAGGCAATTATTTTGGCAATCATCACAGTGGAAATCATTACAAAAAATGGCGACACGTAAAATCACTTCGACGAACTTTCAGAACCACCAGCATTTGGAAACCTGTCCGGTTACCCGCTCGATCAATCTCATCGGCGGCAGATGGAAGACGACCCTGCTTTGGGGATTGATGCAGGGCATCACGCAATACAGCGAGTTGCGGCGGGCGATTCCGAACATCACGGAAAAAATGCTCACCCAACAATTGCGCGACTTGCAAAGGGATGGCTTGATTACTAAAGAAGTTCACAGCGATGCGCCGCATAAAACTTCGTACCACCTGACGGAACTGGGCCGGTCGGCCAAGCCCATCATGCTTGCCTTGCAGGATTGGGGAAACGGGTTGCAGCCCGTCCGTTCGGAAGCCGTGTAGCCATTGGAGCTACAGGCTTCCCGATGTAAACACAAAAAGGCGTACCGTGCGATACGCCTTCCGTTTCGTTTTGAATCGCATTCGTTCGTGCTCCGTTTTCGCTCATCACTTCAACCTATACCATCATGCCCAATGAAACCTTTCCGCCCTCGCCGGAGCCTGAATCCGAAGCGTCTGTGTTCGGAAACTTCCGCACGGTTGCGATCATACTCGTCCTGATCGCGGTTGCAATAGTTGCTTTTGTCTATTACACCCGCGTTCCTCCCAATTCGACATCCAAAACGGTAACAACGCCGAAAGCGGATGCAGCACAACTTAGCCCGCTCGGGTTTCCTCAAACAGACTTCGACGCTTTACCGTCGTTGGCGGCAACCGTATTTTTTACAAACCTTCCGTATCTGTCGCGGAGATGCGTCGGTTTGCGGATGCAATGCAGCGCGAAGGTTTGTTCAAAGCCGATCAGCCGGAAGAATTTTTTCTGAGTAAAACCGTCGGCAGGTACGGACTTGGCAGGATTATCAGGAAAAGCGCGGACAGCGGTGCCGGTGTTTTGGTTACGCTCCGGCACAGTGCCAATTCCCTTTCAAAGCAAATGAACGCGCCCATGGATTGGCTTCTGTACGACGGACAGATGAACGTGCAGCGCGTCGTCATCCCGACGAATCCGTAACGCTTCCGCGGTTTCACATCAAGATACGATTGAGGCTACGGCGTTGCGGGCACGCCGATGTGCGCCACGCGGCGCAAGCCATCATCGGAGCAAAGATGCGCGAGCCGCGAGGCCGCATCCACAGCGGCTTTGCCGGAAATTCCTTCGGGCGCGTACAGAAAAATCAAGGTGATTTGCTTTTCCGTTTGTGCAAGGAGCGCGGCGAAGTAGGCTTCGATCGCGCTCAATTCGGGCAACCGCGTTTGTGCATCCGTCTCGGAAACCATCACGATAAATTTCAACGGTTTCTCCGCAGGTTGATGTTCCATACACGCCGCCAAATACCGCAGCACGGTGCCCAACTTTTCGATGTAGTTGAAAGTATTGCCGTGCGGGGCGGCGAAGAGCGTGAGCACCACCGCGTCGGGCGCGTTCAGTTGCAACCACCAATTGACCGTGCTGTCTTGCGTGCGGCGAAAGACGCTCTCTTTGCGGACGGTGACGGCTTGCGCGGCAAGTGCCTCTGCGAGCGATTGGGCGAGCGGATCACTTTGCGCGCCGTCATCCGAAAGTATCACCGCCGTTTTCGGCACGGCCACCACCACCGGTGCCGACGGGCGTCGTTCTTCGGCGGAGACGGCGGGTTCATCGGCAAATAAAGGTGCGAAAAGTTTTGGCTTTGAATTCGTACCGGTTGCGGCGGCGTTGATAGGCTCGGCGGCTTGAGCCGTTTGAGCAGCTTGTACGAATTCAGCGGATAGGTCAGCCGCCGCCGCTGCGCCGCCGATCCACACATTGCGGTTGCGGCCTTTCCAGACGGGCGTCGAGACGCCGATTTTAATCATGTCGATTTCTTCGGGATGCAACAGGACGGATTGCATAATCTCATCCGTCTTGAAACCCAACTCTTTCCACGACGCGGTTACTTTCGCCACCCATTCGCCGGAGATGCGAAACGTCGCCCAGCCTTTGAGTTGATAGCCGGTACGGTTCTGCCAATCAATCATGCAGAGCGAGATGGGACTTGGTCGTGAAAAATTTCTGAAGGTTTTGTTCTTGAACTTATCGCCCCACAAAATATAGTTCGTACCCGCCTCGACCATAAACCGCGGACTGATGTTGGGCGAACCGTCGCGGTCGACGGTGCCGACGAACGAGTTGAATTTATTTTTGAGCAACGCTTTGATGTGCACGTTCAACTCCGGACGGAGTTTTTCGAAGGCGGAGGGTTCGCCGGAAGGTTTTTCGAACGGCGTAAAACTCTGCTTGACGGCGGCGTAGCGGGCGTGATGCGGGCCTTGCCAGAGCATCTCAACGTTTTGACGCGGCACGACGTCATGAATTTCATCGATGCTGATTTTTACCAGCTGCGTTGCGCCCATCCGAAAAAAAGAATCTTTGATCCGCTGTCCTTCGGGTGTGTACGGCGTGAATGTGGCGAGCGGCTCGGTGTATCCTTTGATTTGGTAGCCGTTGCTGCGCGCCCAATCGACAATGGAGACGCAGCCCTGCGGGTTGTGCCGGATGTTTTCCAACGTGCGGGAATCGGGGAATTTGCAAAAGACGATGGCGTCGTCCGTAACATCAACGATGAACTCCGGTGCCAAATTTGCGACGCCCTGCCGGTCAACCGTCGCTACGACCATGCGCCGCTGCACGTCGTCGGCCAGCGACTTTACTACATTTATCATTTTCTTTTCAAGGTAAGGTACTGCTTGTACTCCCCTGAGAGACGGGGAGAAATATGATTTCGAATTTGCAACGCTTGAATAGTTGCTGTTCGTTTTCAGGGCGGCATCGCATCACGGTTGTTGTGAGCGAGGTGAAGCGGCACTTTCACGCGCCTGATGATCTCGCTTCACATCAGGATTTGACCAACGGGTTGCAATGCGGGCGGCACGTCTTTTTCATCCATCATTTCTCTTAAATCAATTTCAATCGTGCGGCTGAGGGCGGAGATCGGCACGTCGTTCGATCCGCCTTCGAATGGATTTTCGGTGTTCTCGCCGATGCGTTCCATCGATGTAAAAACCCAAGTAACCATCACGCTGAACGGAATGTTGAGCCACACGAATTCATCGCCGAGTTTGTGAAACTCTCCGAGCAATCCGAACGGCACGATGAAGACGAACATGCGAATAAAAAATAAATTGAGCGAGGCAAACTGCCGCGGGTACGGAAAATTTTTAATGCGCTCGCACTTGCCTTGCTGCTCATACAAACCGACGAGCACGTTTTCCATCTGGAGGTAATTAAACGGATCGATGATGCCTTGCGATTTCAATTGCCGAAGATGCGATGATTGCAAACTGATGAGATGCGTCGCGCGGTTTTTTTTGCCGAGCACGTAAGTGAGATCGGTTTCCGACAGATATTTTTTCAGTTCATCCGCCAACGTCGTTTCGCGTTCGGGAATGGTGAAAGCGTGTGAGCGGCGGTATGCTTTGTTATAAGATTTATCCACGTTTTCCCATGTCCGTGATTCGCGCAGTTGAAACCGCATCGCGGTCAGCCACGCGAAGTGCCGGTAGATCAGTTGCTGATGAACTTGCGTTTGCGTTGCTTCCGGGTTTGCGGCAACGAAATCCTTCACCATCATTCCCCACGCACGGCTGGCATTGACAATCGCGCCATAGACTTGGCGGGCTTCCCACACGCGGTTGTAGGTTTGCGTGTTGCGGAAGCCGACGATGAACGCCGCCGCCGTACCGATCATCGCAATCGGAACCCACGGAATTGCCAGCCACTTCCAATCGAGCAGCCGGTACAGCACGGTGGGAACCGTCGCGGTGATCAGCAGCGCGAAAATCTCGCCGCGCGTCCAAAATAAAAATTCCGTCAGTTTGTAATGATTCCCTGTGTGCATGTTTCGCTTTGAAGGTCGCTTCGAAAAAATGGCAACTGTTATGTCCTAACAAAGTTACGGTTCATCAATATCTCCCTTACCAAAGGGCCGGGTTGCACTCCCTTCGGGGTTCCGTTTTGATTTTTTCGGCGTAGGGGCGACTGCCCGGTTTAGCGAGCTACCGCTCTGTGGCCTCGCCCTTACACATAGTAGGATACAACTGTGATTTAATACGTCGGCATGGTTTTATCGATTTCGGTCGCATATGCGTTGATGCCGCCGGTGAGATTTTTCAGGTTGGTATAGCCTTGCGATTTCAAAAACTCAATCGCTTTGGCCGAGCGTCCGCCCATCTTGCAGTGCACGATCACTTCGCGGTCTTTCGGAATTTTCGACAGATTATCCGGCACGGTGTTCAGCGGAATGAGCGTCGTGCCGCCGAGTTTCACGATTTGATATTCGTTCGGCTCGCGGACATCGATGATGAATAAATCTTCGCCCGCATCCATGCGGGATTTCAATTGCTGCACGGTGATTTCTCCGTTCGCTTGATTTGTTGGTTGCATGGACATTGGCGTTGATGGTTGCGTTTGTATTTGCGTTTGTGATGATGTCAATGCGGCGTCCGCTATATGATCGTGCGCGGGCATTCCGCAGAAGGCTTCGTAGTCGATGAGCGTCGTTACGCTCGGATGCTCGGAGCAAACGGCGCAATGCGGATTCTTGCGCAGTTTCAATTCACGGAATTTCATTTTCAGCGCATCGAAAAGTAAGAGACGGTTGATGAGCGGTTCGCCGATGCCCGCGATGAGTTTGATGGTTTCAATCGCCTGCATCGTGCCGATGATGCCCGGCAACACGCCCAAGACGCCGCCCTCGGCGCACGACGGCACAAGGCCGGGCGGCGGCGGTTCGGGATAGAGGCAGCGGTAGCACGCGCCTTTGATGCCGTATTTATTTTCACTGTCGGCATAGAAGACGCTCACCTGTCCTTCGAATCTGAAAATGCTGCCGTAGACGTTGGGCTTGCGAAGCATCACGCACGCATCATTGACGAGATAGCGCGTCGGAAAATTATCCGTGCCGTCGGCGATGACGTCGTAGCCGGAGAGGATTTGCAGCGCGTTGTCGGAAGTGAGCGGGACGTTGTAGGTCTCGACTTCCACATTCGGGTTGAGGCTGTTGATCGTCGCTTTGGCGGATGCGGATTTGGGTTTGCCGATGTCAGCGGTGCGGTGCAAGAGTTGGCGTTGCAAGTTCGATTCATCTACCACATCGTAATCAACGATGCCGATTTTGCCGATGCCTGCGGCGGCGAGATACATGCCGAGCGGCGATCCCAAGCCGCCCGCACCGATCATCAACACGCTGGCCTGTTTCAATTTTTTCTGTCCTTCCATCCCGAACTCCGGCATAATCAAATGACGGCTGTAGCGTCTGACTTCATCGTTTGAGAGCGACACTTCCGCCGCCTCAGCAACGGAACCAGTCATGTTGGCCGTGCCCGCGCCACCGGCAATGGATGGGACGATGGTCAGTTCATCGTTCTCGGCGAGCGGCGTAGCCAGATTCTGCAAGTAGCGGATGTCTTCATCACCCTTGTAAATGTTGATGAACGAGCGCAGTTCATCCGTCTCGTTATACAAATTTTTTTTCATCGCCGGATACGCGGCCACCAGTTGATCGAGTGCCCCGCCTACGGTTGCGGCCTCAACCGCCACGGATTCATGTCCGCCCGCATACTGGCGCAAGGGCGTCGGAATAAATATCTTCATTGTCCTATTTTTGTTTTAAGGTGTTCAGTCATATAAATCAACTTTGCGGAATGACGGGCGCATCGTCCGGTGCGGTTTTTGGTTTTACACGGTTTGCGATAATGCTTTGCAAAGTTACCGCCACAACGATGATCGCGCCGCCGGTGAGCGCATTGACCGACGGCACTTCGCCGACGATAAGCAACACCCAGAGCGGATTTAAAATCGGTTCAAGCATACCGACGAGCGAGGCTTCCAACGCCGGAAGAAACTTGATGCCGCGCGTGAGCAAGATGTACGGAATGCCGATTTGCAAAATGCCCAAGCCCGCCACCATGACGCTATCCGCCGTGCTGATCGCAAAACCATAAAGCACGTTCGGTGAGCTTGCCGGACTGTCGTAAGTCGCGGCGCCGACTGCGTTGTAGATCGAGATACCCGCGCAGATTACAATCACCCAGACATTGCCAATGACGATGGCGTCAATCGGATGGTCGTCGCGCTTCTTTCGGAGCAGCACGGTGAAAAGTCCGAAGCCAAGACCGGAGAGCACGGCGGCGAGGTTGCCGAGGTTGCCTTGCGGCGAGAGGTCATCGAGAAAAAAAATCGCCATGCCGATAAGACACACCGCGACCGTGAGCACCTGCGACGGGCGGACGCGCTCGCCGAGTAAAAAATGTCCGAGAATTAAAATGTAGACGGGCGCGGTGTATTGCAAGAGAATCGCGTTGGCCGCCGTCGTCAGTTTCGTGGCGAGCACGAACAGAATCAGCATCGCCGCGTAGCACAGCGACGACAGTAACGTGATCAGATCAAACGAAATTTTTTGCGGCCTGACGATGGCGACGATTGTAATCACGGCAAAGAGCGACCGCCAGAATGCAGTTTGAAACGCATCAATCGTCAGCGATTTGATAACGACCCCGCCCGTGCTCCACAGCAAGGCTGCTCCGGCGACGTAGAGCAATCCGTGCAGATGCAGCTGCTGAAGACGCCGCCGCCGCAGTTCCTCCGT
>JACMJS010000292.1 GCA_014380515.1 Chlorobiales bacterium | reverse complement strand
TTACGCGAGAGGTCGCAGGTTCGACTCCTGCCGGTGATGGCAACATCCCCGTAGCTCAGTGGTAGAGCACTTACAGTCTCTTTGCAGTTTTCTCCTCAACTTTATTTTTACCGTATTTTTTCGCGGCAGCAAGAATAGGCTTACTTCGATGGACACGCAGGTTCGACTCCTGCCTTGTGCAACCGCACAAGAGGCTCTGTCGGTAGAGCCGTTTGCCTGCTCAATTTTCTCCGCGAATTTTTTTTGTCAAACTTCGGAGCAGCAAGAAAAGCGTTACTTCGTCCGGTGAATCCCGCACTGCGGGATGGGTTCGACTCCCAAAACACGCCGATCAATTTTCTCTCCGATAGATTTTTTTTCTTTGTTCTTTGCGAGTTTTGTTCTTTCGCTATTGTAATTCATAAAATTATTTTTAACACAACTGCTTGTATGCACTTTGATCCGTCAAATAAACCGTGTGATTACCGGCTGAGTCTTGAACAAAGACTGCAAGGTAATTTTACGCGCCTATTGACGCTCACGCTTCCGTAGCCCTTCCGCGACGGCTCTGTTCTCAGGGTGGCTCGCCAAGGGAGCTGCTGAACAGGGTCAAAGATGGCATCCACGCCATAACGCCAACGGAGGAGGCACTCATGTCCAAGTTCAACGCTCTTATTTCATCAGCCTTACGCACGATAAACCTTGCGGGCGGCGAAGCCTTTCGGCAACCGGAAAAAACGGAATTCGCCTCGCTGCTTTTGACGTCGTTCGCCGCGTCGCAGTTCTACCGCGATGAAAACGAAACGCTCGCGCGCGTAAAGAAACTCGCGCGAGGCATCAGCGACAAACGCTTCGTTGCAAAAGCAGCCATCTACGCGCGGCGCGAATTCGGTATGCGTTCCGTCTCGCACGCGGTCGCGGCGGAACTGGCGGCGGTCGTCAAGGGCGAAGCATGGCTGAAGACGTTCTTCACCGCCGTCGTGCTGCGTCCCGACGACATCACCGAGATTCTCGCGTACTATCTGGCGACTTACGGGGCGCCGGTCCCGAACGCAATGAAGAAGGGCTTAGGCGCGGCGTTCGAAAAGTTCGATGCGTACCAGTTGGCCAAGTACCGCGGCGAAGGCAAAACGGTTTCGCTGGTGGATGCCGCGAACTTGTGCCACCCGAAACCAACGGTGGGGAACCGCGAGGCTCTTGCGCTGTTGATGAAAGGAAAGTTACGCTCGACCGAAACGTGGGAATCGAAACTGACATCCGCGGGTCAAGCGGCAAGTTCGGAAACCGAGAAAGATGAACTCAAGCAAGCTGCATGGACGTCGCTGATTCTCGAACGCAAACTCGGATACTTCGCGCTGCTTCGAAACTTGCGCAACATTCTCGCCGCCACCGAACCGCAAACCGTGTTCAGTGTGGATGTGGACGGCGAGGCGACGAAGCAAGTGAAGACGAACGAGGAGGTGTTAGCGGCCGCGCTCCAGATGCTCACGAACGAACGGCTGATTAAAACGTCGCTCGTGTTGCCGTTCCGGTTTCTGACCGCGCTTAAGGAAATCGAGAAGACGTCTTTTGTTGGTACAAACAAAGTGATCGCTGCGCTCTCGAAGGCGATTGATCTTGCGCTCTCGAACGTGCCGAAGTTCGAAGGCCGCACGCTGGTGGTGCTCGATGTCTCCGGCTCAATGGCGGGACGTCCGGCGGAGATCGGCGCACTCTTCGCCGCGACGCTCGTCAAAGCCTGCGAGGCGGATTTGATCACCTTCAGCGACAAGGCGCAGTACCGCGCGGTGAATGTGCTGGACTCGGTGCTCACGGTTGCAAAGTCCTTGACCTTCGCGGCGGGCGGCACGAACTTCCACAGCATTTTCGAAACCGCCCGCAGAGCCTACGCCCGCGTGGTGATTCTTTCGGATATGCAAGGGTGGATCGGACAGAGCGCGCCCGTGAAAGCCTTCGCCGACTACAAGCGACGCACGAATGCCGCGCCGAAGATTTATTCGTTTGATTTGGCGGGACACGGCACCACGCAGTTTCCTGAAAAGGACATCGTATGCCTCGCCGGATTCAGCGATAAAGTTTTCGAGGTGATGGAGCGCTTGGAAGAAGATCGTGATGCGCTTGTCAAAACGATTGAACAAATCGGCTTGTGAGTCATCGTTACAGCGTCCGTTGAATGGCACGGCGGCTTATCGTTTCTTCCCTACGGAAACAAGCCGCCGCCCGTTCAAACGGTATCGCACAAAAAAATTGAATCGAAAATTAAACGGCCATGAAAAGAAAATTAGCAAGCGTGCAGCGCATCAAATCGCTTGAGCCGATTGAGGGTGCTGACGCCATAGAAAAAGCAACCGTGCTGGGCTGGCAGTTGGTTGTCAAGAAAGGTGAGTTTCAGGCGGGCGACTTATGCGTCTACTGCGAGATCGATAGTCTGATGCCGGATAAACCGCCGTTCGAGTTTTTAAAACCCAGAGCGATGCGCATCAGAACGGTAAGGCTGCGCGGACAAATCTCGCAAGGCATTTGTTTTCCGCTAAGCATGTTGCCGCCGGACGCGGAGATCAATGAAGACGCAGATGTAACCGAGATGCTTGGCATCGTTAAGTATGAGCCGCCCGTGCCTGAAAGCCTTACGGGCACAGCGAAAGGCGGGTTTCCGTCGTTCATTCCGAAGACGGATGAAACGCGCGTGCAAGTATTGCAAGAAATGCTGTCGAAGTACAAAGGTACGCCGTGTTACGTCACCGAGAAGTTGGACGGAACATCGGTAACCTTTTTCATCAAAGACGGCGTGTTCGGCGTGTGCAGTCGCAACTTGGAGTTACTGGAGACGAGCGAAAGCGTGCCGTGGAAAATCGCGCGGCAGTTGAACATAGAAACAAAATTGCGCGCACTGAACCGCAACCTTGCATTGCAAGGCGAACTTATCGGCGCGGGTGTGCAAGGCAACAAGTACAAACTGAAAACGCAAGCGGTGTTTTTCTTTACCGCTTTCGATATCGATGCGTATCGATTTCTGGACTACGCCGACTTCGCTGCAATGATGAAGCACTTGGAACTGCAAAGCGTGCCGATTGCCAGTACAGCGTTTGAATTGACGGACGACATTGACGAATTGGTCAGTCTTTCCGTTGCGAGGTCGCAATTGAACGCGGCGGTATGGCGTGAGGGCGTCGTCATCCGGCCATTGCAAGAAAAAACGGATATGATGGGGCGGGTGTCGTTTAAGGTCATCAACCCCGAATTTCTGTTGAAGTATGATTAACCGTTTTATGAAATTTTAATTCACACAATCACGAAAATGCCTTACGAAAAATTGTCATTAAAAACTGAGCATCCGATTCTGTCGTGGGTGAACCACCAAATGAGTTCGGAGGAATACTCGATGCTTCGCAACATGGCGGCTCTACCGTGTATCTACAAGCA
>JACMJS010000044.1 GCA_014380515.1 Chlorobiales bacterium | reverse complement strand
TAAATCGCGTATTCCTTGTAGGGTCTGCCGCCCATGGCATCGGCGACTTTCGCCATTGCGACGTTGCTCTTGAGCACCCAGCTCATCTCGCTGGCGAAGACGCCTTTCGTCAGTGCGACTTCGACAATCTCCGAGTTCATCACCGCGTCGATGCCCTTGTTTCGATACGACGGAATCACGCCCATCGTGATCGTGCGCAGAAAGGTAATTTTTTTCACTTGCGAATACCACAAAAATTTAATCAGGCCCCACGGCGTGAACGGGTTACCGTTTACATGCTTGAGAGCAAGGTTCATATCCGGTAGCGAGAGTGAAAAGCCAATCGGTTCGCCTTTTTCGTTTTCTACGATGTAGACGAAATCAGGGTCGGCCACTTGTTTCAAGTCATCAGCAAGACCGTAAAACTCTTTTTCGGTGAACGGGACGAAGCCCCAGTTTTTCTCCCACGCTTGGTTGTAAATGATCAGGATTTTTTTACGCTCGTTTTCGTAATCCTTCATGTTCAAATGCCGGATCGTAATTTTCTCGCGCTTCTTGACCAAATCGGAAATACGCCGAAGGCGCGGACGGTCGATGATGGATTGATCGATGTACCACGCGACGAGTTCCTGTTCGGTGTGATGGCCGTAGCCTTTGGCGAGGTCGTTGTAATAGGGCGGGTTGTAGAGCATCAAAAAGACTGGCGGCGAATCGAAGCCGAGCGTAAGCATTCCCATTTGATCATTCTGCGACGGCGAGATCGGGCCGCGCATCGCATCAAGCCCTTTCGATTTCAACCATGCTTTGGCTGCATCGAATAAGGCGTTCGCAACCGTCTGATCGTTGATACATTCGAAGAATCCCCAGAAGCCGATTTTATCTTGGTGAAATTCGTTGTGCCGCTTATTTTGAACAGCGGTGATGGTGCCCACCATTTCGCCGTTCCGCCACGCGGTGAAGCAAGCGCGGTCGGCATGTTCCCAGAGCGGATAGCGGGATTGGTCTAAAGTTTTTTCGTAGTCGGCAATCGGGTGCGGCACCCATTGCTTGTTAAGTTCGGGATCGGTGCGGTAAATTTTCCACGCGAACTTGATGTAGGCGTTGATTTCTTTCGGCGTTTTGGCTTCACGAATCTCGATGCTCATCGGTGGTTTTTTTTTGTTAAGGAGACGGAGATGTTCGTCGATGAAAAGTTACCCTGAATATAATTCTCCGCGTTCATTATGAATGCGCGGGCGATTGTGATTCCTTTTTGAATAGCATTCCTGCCGGAGATTACCCTCGGCCACGCTCGGGGGAGAATGATACGAAGCAAGAGTGGCGGTTGAAATTTTTTAGCGGATGTGTTACATTAAAACAGTTAAAGTTATGAACTCCTCTCGCTCACCCGCTTATCCATGCCAAATACCGCGGCGACATCGCGTTCAGATGATGCTACTTTGCAGCTTGATCTGGTGCATGAATCTGGCATCGTGCAATTTATTCACACCCCGCGATCCTGAATCGCCGCAAACCGAGCAGGCCAACTGGCAACTGCCTGTAACCATCGATCTGCTTATCTCCAATTTTCGAAATGCGTTCGGCGACCGCAACTTGCTCAATTACATGCGCTCGTTTTCACCTGAACCGACTGCAAGTGCGGTTGTAAACACGGCGTATGTTTTCATACCGACGGCTGAATCACCCGCGGGAATTTTTGCAGGATGGAACACAGCGTCCGAAGAGAATTTTTTCAGGCGGTTCAGTGCAAGCATCAAAACGGGATTCGGCGCGTCGCTATTGCTTACGGAAATAGAGCGAACGCAATCACCGCAGCAAGCACAGATTGAGTTTATGTACCGGCTTCGGGCGACTTATACCGACGCAGCATTAGGCTCCGAATCCTCCGGCAAAATGCTGCTGACGCTTTCGCAATCGGCGGGCGGCACGTGGTTCATCTCACAGTGGCAAGACGTGAAAGACACCAGCAGCGTTACTTTCTCGGAACTCAAACGGCAACTGCGCTGAATGCCGTGTTTTCTTTTCCGTCATCCTGAGCCGGAGGCTTACCCCGGGTGAGCACGGCGAAAAATCATTAGACTTCTTTTATAAGTCTTTTTATAAGTCCTTGCTGTGTCATTACCGCCAGTGCCATGGGAATCATTCTTCGTGTGGAGAAAGAAGGATTCCGGTTCCCGCTTGATGCGGGACCTTGGAGCAGCAAGCCGGAATGACATTTGAAGAAGGTCTATTCATTCGCAAAAGTCAATTGGGTTGCTTCACTAACGTTCGTAGTAACGATAGATGTATTTAAAATAGTAAGTAATACATCCTATTTATACGTTTCGAAAAGAAGTTATATCTCTATACTATCAATGCAGGCAAAAAACTCTAAGGACAGATCGTGATGAATACACATCAACCACGATGGCAGTAACCTGTTTTTTATTTTGTAGTTAAGAATGGCGAAAAACAAACTTAGTCCCGAAACGGTAAGCACCGCCGGATTCATTGCGGCCTTGATCAGCTTGATCAGCATCGGCGGCATTGCCTACCTCGCGCTCAACCGGCTTGCCGAGAACAATCGAATGGTGGTTCATACCGCAGAAGTAAACAGCAGACTTAAAACCCTATTCTCGGCGGTTCAAGATGTACAATCCGGACAGCGCGGCTTTCTGATTACAGAAAGCGAGCGGTACTTAGAACCGTACTACATCTCCGTAACGCAAATCGATGAGGAGTTCGCCCGCCTCCGCGCCCTGACGAGCGATAGCCCGTCGCAACAAGCACGGCTGGATGAACTGGACATAGACCTTAAACTGCGACTGAAGGACATCAAACAGACGATTGATTTACAGAGGCAAGGCAAAAAGGCAGCGGCCATAGATGTGATCAAAGGCGACCGCGGCAGAACGGTGATGAACCGCATCCGCCGCATCATCGCTGATATGGACAGCGAAGAAGATAGCCTGATGACGCTGCGCCTCAATGCAAGTACCGCCGCCGATAGCGATGCCCGTCTCGCCATCTCGATCACCACATTCATGGCCATTGTCTTGCTCGTTGCGGCCTTTGCCATTTTACGCCGCCAAATCCTGCTGCATCAAAAATCGGAAATGAATCTCGCTGTGCTCAACAAAGAGTTGCTGACAACCAACGATCAGTTGCGGGATGCCAACGCCTTAAAGACCGAGTTTCTCAACATGGCCACGCACGGGCTTAAAAATCCGTTGCTCGTCATTCAAGGCTATGCAGATTTTGTCGCCAAGCGTGCCACTGATGAACGCGCGGTCAAAAAAGCCTCTGAGCAAATTGCAACGGCCTCCGCGCAGATGCAATCGCTCATCAATGAAGCATTGAAATCGGCAATGATCGACAGGCCGTCGTTTAAGTTGGGTGTGGGTCAAGTAGAGTGGGATCAAATCGTTCGGCGTGTCGTCGCGGAAAATTCGTTGCAGGCGGCGCAGAAAGAGCAGCAGTTGCTGATCGAGCATATTGACTCCTGTACGATGGAAGGTGATGAAGACCGGCTGCGGGATGTGATTGATAATCTCGTTTCGAATGCAATCAAGTATTCGCCTGCCGGAGCAACGACGCGGGTGAGTTTGCACTGCGATCCTGAAAAAGTCCGGGTGGCGGTCAAAGATGAAGGTGCAGGACTGACGGCGGAAGACAAAGAGAAACTCTTCAAATATTTTCAGCGGCTGTCGGCCAAGCCGACGGGCAATGAAACTTCATCGGGGTTGGGACTGGCGATTGTGAAGCGTATCGTTGAGTTGCATGGCGGCATGGTCTCCGGTGAATCGGCAGGTAAAGGCAAGGGCAGCACCTTCACCATCGAACTACCGATGAAACAACCGGCACCAACCAATCCGCCGGTTTCAAATGCTTCCGCCGTTTGATCTCTCTGCGCGCGCTCCGCTGCCGAGATGAGTGATGAACAACATCTTCATTCCTGCGAAGGCAAGACGTCATCTTTCAAGGCACCGGAGTCCCGCCTTCGCGGGAATGGTACGAGAGGAAGCGAGTTGGCAAATAGGAATCACATCCAATGAAAACAGGGTTGCAACGGTTGCTTTGCGCAGGGCTGATACTCGCTTGTGGTGCCGCGTTATGTTCATGCCGGACGAATCCGTTTGCGCCGCGTTTGGGCGAAGGCAGCGGAAGCAACGCCGTACAAGGCGATCCGCGCACGCTCGATGGGCTTTTCAAATCATTCGAATATGCCTACGCGACGAAAGACACGCTGATCTACGGTCGGCTCATCGCAGCAGGCTTTACCTTTTTCTATCCCGACTACGCCAACGGCGGCTTGCCCGTTGCTTGGGCACGCGATACCGAAATGCTCGCCACACTAGGCGTCTTCCGCAACGCTGAAACGCTGGACTTGCGGTGGAACAGCATCATCTTTCAGGAAGTCTCGGAGAGCGATCTTCAGGCGAAAGTCATCCGCAGTTTCCGGTTGCGCATCGGTTTCGGCGCAGGCGATGTTTCTGAAATCACCGGCAACGCCAACCTCACCTTAACCCGCACCGCCGCCACCGACGCATGGCAAATCACCGAATGGCGCGATGAATCGAACTTCTAACCCCTGTCCCGCTTGCTGCGGGACGTCCCCTTTATCAAAAGGGGACAGTCGTTTCGAAATGTCTTCTACCACTTCTCCCTTTGAGAAAGGGAGATGCCAAAGCGAAGCGTCGGCAGAGGGTTCAGCACGGCTCGATTTTAATGCAGAGCGCGGTGATGTCATCATGTTGTTCGCCCGCCGGTTCGTGATGCGAGACCGCGCTGATGACCTCGTTCAAAATCTGCATCGCGTGTAACTTCACGCCTGCTTTCAAAATCTCTTCGACCCGCGCTTCGCCGAACTCTTCACGCGCTTTGTTCATCGCCTCCGTTACGCCGTCGGTAAACAGAAACAGCGTATCGCCCGCCGTGAGCGCAGTTGTTTCGCTTTCGTAGGGCATCAGCGTTGGAATGATGCCGAGAATGACGCCGCCCGCATTGAGCGTCCGCATCTCGCCGTCGCAACTGACGAGATACGGCGGGTTATGTCCCGCATTGACGCTGTGAAACGTCTTCGCTTCCATATCCAAAATGCCGCCAAAAAACGTAATGAACTTATCCGACGGCGTGTTTTCATAAATGACCGTGTTGATCTTGCCGATCATTCCCGCAAAATCGAAACCTTCCGGCGTATAGTTTAAAAGAAAAGATTTAATCGAGGCTTGCAAGTTCGACATCAGCAGCGAGGCCGGAACACCTTTACCTGTAACGTCAGCGATGGCGACAAAGATATGTGTGGCATCGAGTTGAATGATGTCGTAATAATCACCGCCGATATGTTTTGACGGAATGTTCGTCGCCGCAAGTTCGATGCCCTCGAACTCCGGCAAGTTCGTCGGCAAAAGTCCCAGTTGAATCTCGCGGGCAAGTCCCAATTCTTTTTCCAAAGCTTGCTTCTCCAACGTTTCCGCAAAGAGTCGCGCTTGCTCGACCGCGCTCATCGCCGCCGACGCTGCGGAAAACAGAAACTCTAAGTCAGACGCGGTGAACGGAATCTTCGTCAATCGTTCGCCGCAGATGAACAGGCCGCACGTCGTTTCGCCTACGCGCATTGGCACGGCCAGTCGCAATTTGTGAGCGAAGAGCACCGGGAATTGTTCCGCCGTCAGATGCGCGGGCACGCTGAAAGTAAAGAGCGTTTCCAACTCACTTTGCAGCGCGGTATGTGAAACTTCGTTCGAAAACAGCTCAGGCTTGATACCTTTCGATACTTCTATGGTTGCGGCCATGACCGTGCTTATTGCCGCGCCGCCTGTTTGGTGAAAACACAGCAAGTACGTGCCGATGAGCATCTGACCCGAAATCGATTGCGTGAGCGTCTTTAAAATCTCGCTGCGGCTGGATGCGACGTTGTATTTCTTGGCAAGATCGAAAAGCGTGTTGAGTTGTTGCACCTTCTGATCCAATTGCCGGTTGAGCGATTGCAGTTCCCTGAAGACGAGCGTATTCTCAATCGAACTCGCCGCGAGCGACGCGAGCGATTCGATAAACGTCCGTTCGGAGTCGCTGAACGGTTGTGCGGTCGGTTTGCCACCTAAGCACAAATAGCCGACCAAACGCTTTGCCGTCGTGATGGGCACGAGCAGCGGCAATTGAAAATCAAGGGCAAACCGTTCGGGATTTAAAATTGATGTCGGAGGTGAAGACGATGCTGTAGCAAGGCCGCGTCCCAACGCAAGCAGGTATGAGGCGGGTTCACCGACGCTGGCTGCGGGCGCAACGATGAGAATCGCGGCTCTACGCAAGAGGAACTTGCCCATCACGGTGCGGATGATGTGCGACAAAATAAAATCCAGTTCCAGCGACGAGTTCAACAGTTTACTCGTCTCCAAAAGTGAATTGAAGTCAAGCGAATTTGAATCCTGCGTCGCCGTGCGCGTGTCCGCTCCTTCGGGCGTTTCGGAAAGTGGCATGATGCTGAATATGATTTGTTGATAGAGCGATGCCAAGAAAAGTCTCGGCGCACGAAGATAAGATAATTGCGTGCGGAGGTTACGGCGTGCGGGGATGCAGACGTTTGGTGAGGGTCAGGCGGTTGCGACCATGCAGCGGCTCGTAGTCCACGTTGTCCATGAGCGTGCGAATGAGTTTGATACCCAAACCGCCCGGGCGGTGTTCGCGCAGATATACGGGCATCTCCGGTAGTTTATGCGTCAGGATGTCATAACTCTTGCCGGTGTCTTCGATGACGACGCTGAATTCCTCGCGCTCTGTTTCGACCAAAATATCAAAACTACGCGAGGCATCGTCGCCGTAAGCATGTCGGATGACGTTCGAGCAGGCTTCATCAACGGCGAGTTCAATTTTGTTGACTTCCATTTCTGAAAAGCCAAACTCGCGTGCGGCTTCACACACAAACTTCCGAATCCGCTCCAACTGGGAGCGGTCGCTCGGAACTGTGAGTTTGCGTGTGCCCATGGCTCTAAAGTGTCGCATTGCGTAAAGTAGAGATCGCTGCCATTCGCTCATTAAACGGTTGGCAGGTTGAATTTCTTGACGGCCTCATTTTCCTCTTTGTAAATTTCATAGAGAAGTGGAAAGCCCAAGAGATCGAAGACGTTGAAAATCTTCTCCGACATGTTTGAGAACTTGATGTCGCCGCCGTTCGTGCGCACGTCATCGATGAACGCCATAAAGACGCCGAGACCGGCACTTGAGATGTAATTAAGTTTCGTGAAGTTGACAATCAGCCGGAACTGATGTGCATCGAGCAAGTCTTGAATGGTTTTCTCAAGTTGCGTCGCCGTATGCGCGTCAAGATCGCCGGAGACTTCGATGATCGTGCTGTTATCAGCCTTACGAACGCTGCTATTGAAAGTGGCCATAATGAGTTCAAATGGTTCAAGGTCGTTGTGCGAAATTCATCTGCATTTGTTGCGGCCACAGGGCTAGAGTCGCTATGATAGACCAAGCCGTGCGGCGTATCACCTTGCCGTATTAGGCTGATCGCTCGCTCAATCCTTCAGATCAGCGGTATCGAAGAGCGGGTCATTCGGGAAGCCTTGCCGGTAGGCGAGCACGAGTTCGCGGTTTTGCAAAACATGGGAAAGGAAGGACGAGCGAAAATCGGCATTGGAAATGTTTTGAGCGATCATCTGTAAGTGTGTGGCTGCTTTTTGAAGATACAGGTTTGCCTCAAGATGCCCAAGATGGGCGAGGATGCGGTGATGCAAAAAGTAAATACGATAAGGCCGTTCGATGCCTTGAACCTCCGGGTCTTCCAGAATGCGAACGGCTTCCGCTGAATTTTCCAACGCCGGTTGAAGCTCGTTCATCACAAAGTACCGCTGTGCATTGAGATGGTAATACACCGCCAGTTGCGGTTGCTCACCGATTCGTATGGCCAAGGGCAAGGCGGCGGCGAGGCTTTGCGCGGCTTGGCTGAAAAGTCCTTGGCGCAACCGTGTATCGCCGAGACTCAAAAGGTTGATCAATTCGCCGTGCGCCCTGCCAATAGCCCGGTTGAGCGTGAGTGCCCGCTCAAAATAAATAGCCGCCTTCTCGGTGTCGCCGGATTGCAAATAATGATCGCCGAAATTATGCGCCGCAACGCCTCGAATCAGTTTGTCGTCGATTTCTTCGGCGATGCGTTCCGCCGCTGCGTGGTAGCCCAACCCTTCGGCATAATACCCGATGGACATATAGACATTGGCGATGTGGCTGAGACTATTGGCGATGCGCCGCTTATACCCGATGGCTTGGTTGATTTCAAGTGCCCGCTGATGATAAGCGAGCGCGCGATCAAACATCGAAAGTTCGAAGTAGCAAAATCCCAATCCGTTCAAACATAGTTCTTGTTGCACGGCGTCGGTGTTGTCCGTCAG
Source organism: Chlorobiales bacterium (assembly GCA_014380515.1). Classification (GTDB taxonomy): domain Bacteria; phylum Bacteroidota; class Chlorobiia; order Chlorobiales; family JACMJS01; genus JACMJS01. Next base: position 11,542 of record JACMJS010000044.1, on the reverse strand, counting down.
GTTGAGCGCACGCTCGTAGTCATCAACGGCAAGGTGATGCCGCCCGCAGTTCTGATGCGCCGAACCCAGATGATACAGGCTCAGGGCGTGAGCCTTTCGCTCGCCGTGCTGCTCCGCAAGTTCCATTGCGACTTCCGCGTGATGGATCGCTTCGGCGTACCGGCCATTGAAACTGGCGTAACTGGCTATCTCGATATGAACCGCAACTTGCAGTGCGGCCTCACCGATACGCCCGGCCAGCGACGCAAGAGTATCCAGATCGGCGGCGACTGCGCCCGCTTGATCAATAGCCCGCGAGACGCGGAAGCGGTTGATAATCAAATCGAAACGAAGACGGTCGTAAGTGCCCGGCGCAAAGTCATCCTGCGCGGCATCAAGCAGCGTAAGGGCTTTGGTGTAACAATCGTAAGCCAAGCGGTTGGCATACTGCTGCTTAGAAAGATGTCCCGCTTCGGCGTAATGCTTCACGGCGCCCGCCGTATCGCCCGCCCGTTCGAGATGCGCGGCAATGACGGGCAACAGCGTCAGTTGCGGCGAGCGAACGGCTTCTGTCGCTCTGGAAAAACCTTCCGCGAATACGGCCTCCGGTGCGGCGGGCATGGGCGATGCTTTTACACGCACCTTAGCGATCAACAGCGATGCCAACGTGCGGTGATAGGCCCGTCGCGTTTTCATCGTGATGCTTTCATAAAACGCATCGCGCAGAAGCTCGTGAAAAAACTGATACTGCACTTCATCTTGCAAATCAAAAGAAGGCGCAGCCGTAATAAAATCGGACTCGCACAATTGATGCAGCATCGTTTGAACCTCCGACGCCGAAAGCGAGAAGGACGCCATCGCCGCCGGTGCAAGCACATCGGTGCTGAAATGTCGGCCAAGGCACGAGGCGAGTTGGAGAAATGATTTGGCCGGGCGCGGCAGCGAATCAATCCGCGCGTGCAGTAAGCCTTGCAAAGTATCGGGCGTGCGCGATTTGAACCGCTCTAGCACCGCGTCGAAATCCATTGCATGATTCGGCGCGGAATCATACCGACCCGAACCGGGCAGGCCGCCGTCAAATATCATACGCATCAACTCTTCGATGTAGAACGGCATTCCTTCCGACCGCTCCTGAACGAATCGCACCAGCCGCTCAAAATTTTCAGCGTCGTTTTCAGCATCCTGTGCCGCTGCCGAAGTCTTGCGATCAAGCGTCTGCGATTCAATCTGTGCGGCTCCGCGCATTTCGAAAATCTCGCGCACCAATTTGCCGGATGCCTCTGCCGAAAGCGGACGCAACGAAAAAATGCGCGCACCGATACGCTCGAAGAACAAACCCGTCCGCTCGTCAGGCTGTGAAAGCAGTATGACGGTCAATCGAAGCGGCTGATCGAAAAGTTCGTGGCTGCGCAGCAATTTTTCGAGCAGTGCAAGCGACGCCGTATCCGCCCAGTGCAAGTCATCAACCGTAAAGATCAACGTCTTTGCAGAATGACTGGCCGCAAACGCGCCAAAGAAACGAACGAGAAAAGAACTGGCGCGCTGAAAAACGAGCGTGGAGTTGGAAACAATGTTTTGCACCGAAAGATCATCGCACCGTCCGAAGCCGAGCAACTGTGCAAGCAACTCCGCATCGATCATCGAATCGATGTAGAGTTTCGGTACGGTTGTCAAAAGACCGTCAAGAAACTGCGACTTGATCGCGCTACTAGCTGTGCCGGTTTGCATCTCCGCCGCCGATTTATCCGTCAGGTCAACTGCCTGATCCGGCGAACGGTGCATGGCAAAGAGCGCGGTGAAAAGATCGCGGAATAAATGGTAGGCCGTGTTCTGCGACGGCTGAGTGCATCGCGCTTGTAGCCGCACAATATCACCGGCGGGCAGCGTGGCGACGAACTCTTTCATCAGCCGCGATTTGCCGATGCCGCCATGTCCGACAATGCCCACGACCCCAACCGCATTCGCAAGCCGGACGCGGCGATAGAGCCGCCTGAGATTATTCAGCTCCGCATCGCGCCCAACGAGATGCGTTGCGAGGCCCGGCAAGCCGCGCGCCGGATTGCGCCGGATTTGCAAAACGCTGGATGTAATGAGATAAACGTCGCTGTTGCCTGAAAGTGCTTCGGCGTCAACAATGTCTAAGGTATCGCGGTAGGTCGGCGCGCTGATGAGCACTTTTCCGGCGGGGCAAAGCCCCCGCAACTGTTCCGCCCGCGCGACCAACTCGCCCGAAACATTCACTGCGCCCGCTTCTGAAAAAGTACCCGCACGCCCCGCACTTCGGCTATCCTTTTTGGCAGAGGAAGATTTTAATGTCTGAGCATCCGGGACTTGAACAACAGTGTAGCCGGTTACAACGCCGAGCTTGATGTCTATACCCGAGCCGCCCGTTTGGATTGAGCGTTGATGAATATCCGCGAGTGCCGCCTGAATAGAGAGTGCCGCCGTAACCGCTTGCTTCGAATCGCTCGCCCGCGTGGATGCCGAGGCTGGGGTAAGATGATGTCCGAAGACGCCGATCACCGCGCCCGTGCTATGACGACTGATGGCACCGCCGTAACGCTCCGCTTCGCGCGAAATGATATGCAAACACGCACGAAGAATATCTTGCACTTCTTCAATATCCGCCGTGGCCTCCCCGTCTGCTGCGCTCAGGGCGGCATCCCGCAAGCCAACATCGGCGATAAGCAAACTTACCAACCGCGTCTCGCCGCCCGGAAGATCAGCATCGTCCATCCCGTCTTTGCGGTTCTGGTCGGCGTCACCGGTCGATGGGATGTCGGTTGAAAAAGGCATAAAGCATCGATGCGTGAGAAAAACTGATGCGAGAGAAAAACTTAGTGCATGAGAAGCACGGCGATGAACGCCCCCGCGAGGCCGCACGCAAAATTAACCATGTCGTTATCGATCCACTCGTATCCCTTCTGCAATTCATTGTGCGCTGCGCCTTGAGGCGTCTCGCGGAATTTCCGTTCGGTGATTTTCCCGCGTGCCGGATCAAAGTACTGCGATTGCAACGTCGCGCCGAGAAGACTGTCAATGTAACTGCCCGCCGCGCCCGCCGCGCCAATCGCCGCGAAAGAAATCACCGCGCCGAACATCATCATCTCCGCGCGGTTCGAAAGCCACGCGCTTGCACAAATAATCATCGCGCCCAACACGCCGCCCAATGTTCCGATAAGGGTAACTCCGCCCGACGTTCCTGCGGGCACGGGCTTGAAGGTAACAACGGAATACGGTTTCGGATTGCGAACCATCGTGCCGATTTCCGTCGCCCACGTATCGGCTTGCACCGCGGCCAGCGTGCCGAGATAGGCGATGTAGACCCAGCGGTACGGGAAGTAAGAATAAAAAATCATCAGTGTCCATGCGATGCCACCGTTTGCAACGACTTGTCCGGCATCTCGCTGCGAAGTTTTTTCAAACATCAAGTCATATTTTTTCTTGCGCGCTTTGCCCGCCTTCGAGAGCAGCGACGACAGAATAAAGAAAGTCAGAATCGGAACCGTCCAGACGAAGCCGCCCATGCCGAAGATGGTTGAGGCGAGCAAAAACGTCGCGGTGCTGCCGCTGGCATTGAGGAACTTCACTGCGAACGCACCGAGCACGAACGCAAGCGAGATGCCTACGCCCAGCATCAATTGCGAGGCTGCCGCCGCGCCGTTCAATTCGGTAATGGTTAAGATATATGCGACCGACAGCGGCACGAATAAATTATCAAGTCCGCTGGAAAGCAACGCCTCGACTGCGGTTGCAATGAGCGCGACCGAGAATGCAAGCAAAACGCGTTCTTCTAAACCCATCGCGCCGATCACGGTCGTTTGCGATTTGAACAAGCCAAAGCACGTAAATACAATCACCGCCGTCGTAACGAACATGGCCAGCGATCCTTCAAGCGATTTCGGACTGGACGACAGTTGATAACGGTGCGGCTTGCGCAGATTCTCCCCGACGAGCGCGGCAAACGCATCGGCCAAACCGAGTACCAGCATGGAGGTTTGCAGCACCCAACTGAAGCGGCCCCAGCAGAGCAACGTGAGCAAGAGAAACGCGACGGGAAAATAAACCGTGCCGTAACTGCGATTGCCATCCGATTCCAAGCCGCGTCCGTGCAGCGACCGCAGCCAGCCCAACCGTACCGCCAAAATGTTGAACGGGATGAAGATCGCGGGAATCAAGGCCGGGTAAAAATTCGACTTGAAAAAATACGGCGCAATGAAAATGAATAGGCCGGTTGAAATATGCACGAGCTTTCGCGTCGTTTCGCCGCCGATGCCGAAGCGTTTGCGCAGGACTTCCGTCAGCACGATCAGGAGGGCGAGCAGGGCGAAAGCGATGAGAAAATAAAATAAATCTTCCGGCGGCGGCAGAGAAACACTCATGTTTTTTAATAGATGCGTGTCGGCCTTTCGCTTTCGCGGGCGACTACGAAAATAATTATAGGCCGTTCGAAATGAACTCCCCGCCTTATTTGAGCTTGACGAAATAAATTTCGTGAGCTTGACGAAATAAATTTCGTCGGGCGGGGTATCCGCAAGGACGGGGCGGTCGAACGCCAGCGATTTCTTCAGCCGCCCCTGCGCCCCTCCTCATTTGAGGTGGGGAGTTTCATCTAAGAGCATTTTTACAAGCCGGAGATGTCGGGCATACCCGCATCGACCCACGCCGAATACCAGATCGAGGCGACGCGCAGGGACGACTGCTCGAAACGGCGTTCGACCATGTTACCCAATTCCCGTTTGTAGTTTTCATAATACTTCGGTGTGAAGGTTTCCCGCTCGCGGCCTTTGCTGTCCGTCGTTTTCGTCATTACTTCCTCCGGCTGCAGACCCGCACGGGCATTGCGATCACACGCGAGCACGCTATCGGTGAGTGAAAAACTTTCGAGTGCCCAACGAAAAGACTCTTCGGTTTTGTCGGCGATGTAATACACCGAAGCGTTGCTATACATCTGCTCGTAGCCTTTCATGTAGCGTTCGGGAATTTCGGATTCCCAGCGTCCGTGAATGCCTTTCTGTCCGGTGAGTTGGCCGTCGTAGTTTTCGGTCGCGTGCAGCGGCACGTTGCAATCGGCGATGTAGTGTCCGACGTTGGCGGCGTAGTAGAGAATATCGCTGCGATTTTTTTCTTTAAATGCTTGAGTGAGTTTCGCCGCGAAGCCCGCGATGCGCCACGGCACAAGGCCGTTGCTCTTTACGGTGCTGTCGCTGAATTTTTTTACGGCGTCATCGTAGTTGTGCGGCAAGGTTGCGAACGGATATTTGCCGTAACGATCCAGATCGATGAAATGCTGCGGAGCTTCGGTAGGATCGACGCGGCGGCGGTCGTCGGGATCGACACTGTGATCGATGAGAAACTTTTCATTGGCGCGGAAAAACGGCGCGAGCGGCGCGGGCATCAAATACACAGCTTGACGGTGAATTTGCTTGTGCGCCCAGAAGCCCCAGCCTTGTGCGAAGTGCAGCGGCAACAGCAGAACGGTGGCAGCCAGAAAGAATGCAGCGATGTGTTTCATCTGAAATTTTTTGTCGGATTGCAAATGGATAGCAACGACGCAAATAAACAAAAAGCCTTGCACGGCGGCAAGGCTTTTGCAAAAACTTAATATCTCAATCCACCCGGCCCCCTTTGACAAAGGGGAGTGAGAAAAGATTTAGAATTGTGTGCGGTTGTCCTCGATCTTGGCTTGCTTCTTCAAGGCCTGTGCCCAATTCTGAATCACTTCGCTTTTCTTCTCTTGCAAGATTTGTTCTTTCAGCGATTGCTTTTGCTTGTCAAAGTCGCCTGCCGGAGCAACGATTTTTTCTGTCAGGACGGCGAGCGCGATGCCGCGGTTGGTTTCAATCGGCTTCGAGAGTTTGAGTGTATCGAGGGCTGAAAGTGCGGCGACGAACTTCGGATCGTTGCCGAGGCCGGGCACGAAGCCGCGTCCGCCGTCGAGTGCCATCTGTCCCGTCTCCCGCACGGCGAGCAGCGTATCTCCCGCCCGTAATTTTTCTAACGCGGCGATGCCCGAAGCCGTGCCCGCTTTTGCGATAGCGTCGCCAGCCATCTTGCGCAAGTCGTCCAACTTCCGCGTACGGACAATTTTATTTTTGATTTCTTGCTTCAGGTTTTCATCCACGCGGCGAAAGCCGTCGTCGTTGGCATCGATGAGTTGCATAACGACATAACCGTCTTTCGTATCAATCACATCGCTGATCGCATCGAGTTTCGATTTGAACGCGAAGTCCGAAACGCCGCGATTGATGCCGATAACCGGAACGAATCCGTTCTTCGGAAACGCGCCGCTCTGGCGTACTTCCAATTTTTTATCCGTTGCTTCTTTATCGAAGCTCGATTGCGTGGCGTAGTACTGAAACTCTTCGGCTTGTTTGCGCTGCCGGTCGAGCGTGGCGGGGCTTGGCTTGATGGCGGTTGTAAGTTCAGCGACTTCAATTTCGCGGCTGTCTTTCGCCATCACTTTAATGATGTGCACGCCGAACTGCGTTTTAATCGGCCCGACGGTTTCGCCCGGCTTTGCTTTGAAGACCGCGGCATCGAACTCTTTGACCATCGCGCCTTTGGCAAACCAACCGAGATCGCCGCCTTGCTGTCCCGAACCCGGGTCTTTGGATTTTTCGCGGGCGGCTTTGGCAAAATCCGCATCTGTCTTGAGCGTCGCCATCAGGGCTTTGGCTTCGGCAAAAGTTTTCGCGGTGTCTTCTTTGGTTGCGGCGGCGGGCTGGAGCAGAATGTGTGAGGCTTTTACTTTTTCTTTGCCTTCCTTCACCGAAATAATTTTCGTGAGCACAAACGCATTGCCTTCGAGAATCGGCGATGAAACCGTGCCTGTTTTAACGCTGTCGCTGAAAAGCTGTGCGTCCTTTTCCGGCGGCAATTGTCCTCGCTCAACGGTTTTAACAAAGTCCGTTGTCTTGTCGCTGTTGATGGCAATGAACGCGCTGTCGCTGGTCGCGGTGCGCCATTCGGCAGCGAGGTTTGAAATCGTTTGCTTCACGGCAAGCGTATCGGCGGCGGTGGCGGTTTTGGAGAACATTACAAACTTGCCGCTGCGAATCGGGTCTTGTTTGTACTCGTCTTTGTGATCGCGGTAGTAAGCGTTGATGTCCGAATCGGTGATGCTGTAAAGGCTGTCGGCTTTGGTGCGGGCGAGTTCGAAGAGGACGAATTTCGCGGCGACTTTCGTGTTTTGTTTATCAAACTTAACGCGGGCTTCTTCATCCGTCGCATAAACCGTTGCGCCGAGCAAATCTTGCAGTTTGGTATAAAGCCGTTCCTGACGCACGATGTTTTCGACCTGAATCCAGCCGTCCTTGTTGCGCGCATCGGAAATCGCGGCTTGCAAATTTTGGCGGTTGATCTGACCGGTCTGCGGATCGCGGAATTGCTGGGCGATGATTTGCGGCGGCGTGTCGCTGTTGATGACGTCGACGATTTCTTTGTCGGTTACGGAGAGGCCGAGTTTTTTGATCTCCTCGTCCATCAAGGTCTGCATCACGAGATAATCCCACGCCTGCTCGCGCGCTTGGTTATCCATCTGCTCGGTAATCTCCAAGCCCGGACTGCGTTGCTTGTAATTTTCAATCGCCTGTTTGTAAATCTGATCGTACTCTTTGACGGTGATCGGCTTGCCGTTCACCGTGCCGATGAGATTGCCGGCGCGGGCACTGCGACCGGTATAGTTCATGCCCCATTCGAAAACGATGGTCAAAAGAAACGCGCCGACGAGTGCATAGAGCACCACGTGCATGTTGTCGCGCATTTTATTCATCACTGCCATACTGAAATCCTTTCTTTGGTGTGCAATTACAATTGTTAAAAATCAAAATCGGCCTTGCGACGAATGAACCGCAATGCCGCATCAACTTGTGAAAGCCGCCCGTGAATTACCCGTGAATTATAGAAGCGGCTATGAAATCTGAAAGCCCCAAATATAACCGTGCCTCCGCGAAATACAAGGCAGCAATACATGTCGGAACATTAAGGAAATTAGGAAGCAGCGGCGAGCGTGGTGGTGGTGAAAAGATAGAGCGTGGAATTTCAACCTGAAACCGACTAATCGTGCGGCTGGTACTTTGTCGTCGCATCTTTTTGCTCTCGGAGCAAGACGAGATGTTTTTCATACTCACCCTCGAAGCGGACACGGAAGGGTTCGCGCCGTTTCTCATTCATGGATGACATCAGATCATCAAAGACGGATTTAAGGGCGAGGCTTCGGGCTTCGGCTTTGATGGCGGTTTCAGCGGAGAACCGAAAAAGGGCGGCAAGTTGCGCCATTGCGGATGGTCTAGACATATATGGGCTTGGGATATACGGTTAGGAGTAGGGAGATATACTACCTACGCAGAAACCCACTTGATCGTTCGCCTTGCCCCTGATATGCTCAACATTGCAAATTGCAGGCTGAAGATTAACATTCCAATCACCGGAGCGGCTCATCAGACGGCTTGTATTTTACCGTCGCATCTTTTTGCTCTCGGAGCAAGGCAAGATGTCTTTCATACTCTTTTTCAAAGCGGGCGAGAAACGGCTCGCGTTGCTTCTGGCTCAACTGCGACATAAAGTCGTCAAAGACGGACTTCAACGCAAGGCTTCGGGCTTCGGCTTTGATGGCGGTTTCGGCGGAGAACCGGAAGAGGGCGGCAAGTTGCGCCATTGCGGATGGTTTAGGCATAATGGTGATAATGTTACAGGTTTTAAAGAATGTAAAATTAGCACTTCCAAACCGGAGATGAAAGTTGTAATTCCGATCTCAATTTTTACAAGCTTCAAGCGTTAGCGAAGCCGGTTGCGCATATCCCACTCCGGCCTTGTGAGGCGATAGTCGCCGAAGCCGGTTTCATCGACGAAGGTGAAGCGGCGGTTCTTTTGATAGAACTCCCAGATTTCATAAGGCTTCGTATCAAAGTTGAACGGACGGCGGTCGACGAAATCCGGTTGGCCGTACTTGATAAAGATCATGCCCATATCGGTTTTCCAGCCTTCGATGTAGTGTGAAAAATTCTGGTTCGCATACTCAATGCGGCTGTAGTACTCCGCCATCAGTTCATTCTCCGGCGACTTCGGCGTCGGGTCGCGCTTCTTCCAAAACTCGTTGAAGCGCGCAAGTCGGTCGGATTCGGTCTTGACTTCGGTGATGCGGCTTATTTCCTCGGAAGTCGCCGCATACAGCAGTTGCTCGACGGCTTTATCTAAATCTCGGATGTAGGAAACCAGTCCCGCCGCGCGGACTTGAAGAGGCCGCTCGGCTTCGGTGAAAAAGCGTCCGGCGGAATCAATGAGCGATACCTTGACGACATAATCGCCGCTGCTCACTTTTTCCAAATTCACGTTATCGAAGACTTGCACCCGCTTCTGATCAACAATCACCCGGTGCCGCTGTACATCAACGTCTTCGGCTTTCTTGCCGACGGAGCGAATCGTGTATTGCGCGATGAGCGGGCCGCGCGTGATGGAATCGGCATAGATTTCAAAGAAGAACCGCGCACCTTCTTTGCTTTGCAAGACCGGCGCGCTGACGAGCGGCGTAATCGTTCGGCGGCCAAGCGAATCCAAACTGTTTTGTGCAAGCAACATCACCGACGACATCAGTACCGCTTTACCATAGAACGGACGGGCAAGGGCGGCTTGCTGTGTTTGATACGTGCGTCCCGTCTCCACATCGCGGATTTGCACGGCCACCCGGTAAAGTCCCGGCGACACAACAACGCTGCGGTAGGTCAGATGCTTGTTCGCTGAAAACATACTTTCGTCATAACCCGGCGACACCACCGTTTCCGACCAGATTTTTTCGAACGCAAGCGAACCGTTTGAACTGTCGAAAAAGTCGGCGGTAACTTCGTACGTGGCCGTGAAGCGGTCGTTTTGCTTGACAAATCCCAATCGCGCGTAACTGACCGCGATGTAGAGATCAAGTCGGCTCTGGTTGTTGTCGCCTTGAAAGTTGAGTACATCGATGGTGAACGGCTGCACACCTTGCGCGCGGCTTTGATTGCTCATCTCGACCTGCGCAGCCGCAGGCATCGTGTGAACCAGCCACAGCGCGGTGAGCACACACACGGTTTTGAGTGAAGCAGCGAATAAATCTTTGATCTTCATGGCTTTGATCTTCATGGCCGTAACAAATTTTCCATTCGGTGATAAGTCGCATCGCAGGAATGATACAAGAAAAACACTTCTCCGAGAAGTTTATTGACGCACGTTGGCCGCGGCCTTATCGGGAAACCGCGCGATGAGTTCAAGTTTTTCCTTGCCGCGCAGCACGGTAATTTTAACTTCGTCGCCGGGACGCGCCGCGCGAATCGCATCGGTGTAATCGTAAATGCTTCGAATCGTTTGCGCGCCGAACCCGATGATGATGTCGCCGCCTTTGATGCCACTCTTTTCCGCCACGCTGCCTTCACGCACGCCGTCCAGTTTAACGCCTTCGACTTCTTCGGCATAGTTCGGAATCGTGCCGAGCGAGACCCGGAAACCGCCGCCTGACGCCATCGATGCACTGCTGCTGTTACTTTTCGCTTTGGTAAAAGTAAGCCGCTCCGTTCCCGATGCAAATTCTGCGGCAAGCGCACAAACATAATTCACAACCGACGCTTCGCCCGCGCTGTTGATTTTATCCCATGTATCGGTCGGCTTGTGATAATTGGCGTGGTTGCCGGTAAAGAAAAAAAGCACGGGAATATCTTTGACATAAAAACTTGCGTGATCGGAAGGGCCGTAACCGTCGTCGGTAAGTTTAAGTTTAAATCCCTGCATGTTGAGTGCGTTGCACCGATCGCGCAAGCCCTGCGCGGTGCCCGCGCCGCCGATGGAGAGCAACGAATCTTTCATCCGCCCGATCATATCCATATTGAGCATCGCCGTTATTTTTTCTAAGGGCACCGCCGGATGCGCGGTAAAATAAGCCGAGCCGAGCAAGCCCATCTCTTCACCGGAGAAGCACATAAAAATCACACTGCGTTTGAGGGCGTTCGGGTGGGCGGCGAAATACCGCGCGGCTTCAAGCACGCCCGCCGTGCCCGACGCATTGTCGTCCGCACCGTAATGAATTTTCTTTTGATCCGGCGCAAGCGAACCCGAACCGTTGCCGCCGTAACCCAAATGATCGTAGTGCCCGCCGATGACGACGAACTCATCCTTCAACTTCGCATCGCTGCCCTCGAGATACGCGATGACATTCTGCGTCGGCTTGCGTTCTTTGATCACCTCCGCCTCAAACACAATACTGTTCTTAACGACAAACGACTTCGGTGATTTCGATTGATCCATTGATTTCTGAATCGCCGCCAGTTCCGCTTCACTTTTCCGAAGCACCACCGCTGCGAGCGGACGGGAAACATTCAAAACCGGAATGCCCGCGTCCGTCGAAAGATTTTCGCTGGAAAGTTTGACCAACTTGTCATCTTCATCATTTTCTTTGCCGGTAAAGATGAGCACGCCGGTTGCGCCGTTGTCTCGCGCAGTATTTATTTTGTATCGCAGCGCGGCATAATCGTAAAAGTCGCTGTGCGGGTTGTTGCCGTCGGGACTGAACCGCATCATCACCACGATTTTCCCTTTT
>JACMJS010000291.1 GCA_014380515.1 Chlorobiales bacterium | reverse complement strand
TGCAGTTCAGGAAGCGAAAAAGATTTTATGTCGCGTTTCATCGTGAATTATTTCGAACTTCTCCGTCATCGCCGCCGCCTCCATTGAGCTTACTGAAATAAATTTCAGATGAGGGGAGCAAGGGGAAGTTTTTCAAGTTCAATAAAAAATGTGCTACCGTTACCGCCGGTACTTTCTGCCCAGATTTTTCCGCCGTGCAGATCGATAAATTGTTTGGCAATCGAGAGGCCGAGGCCCGTCGAACTTTCCCCGCCGGTCGGTTTGGCGGAGAGCCGTTCGAAGCGGCCAAAGATACGCCGCATGTCGTCCTGAGTCAGACCCGGGCCTTCATCTTTAATTTCAAACCGGAGACAATCACCCGCATCGCGGAGGGTCATGTAGATGTTTTTTCCGGGCGGCGAATACTTGACCGCGTTGCTGATGAGATTATCGACCGCTTCACCAAGCCGGGCTACATCGCCACTGATCGCGGGCTTTCCACTGAACGCGGTTTCAAAGTTCAAAGCAATCGATTTTGCTTTCGCTTGCTGCCGGTTCGCATCGATGACCGAACGAATGAGCAGTTCCAAATTAATTTCACTTTTAACGAGTGTAAGTTTCCCGCTATCGATGGCCGCAGTATCGAGCAGCCGGTTGACGATGGAAAGCATTCGCTCCGAGGCCGCCGACACGGACGACGCATAATTTTTGACGTTCGACGGATTTTTGTGTTGCTCTTCGATCAGCCGCGAAAATCCTTTGATCGATTGCAGCGGATTTTTCAAATCATGGGCCGCGATGCCCAAGAGTTCGCTTTTGAGTTGACTCGCCTCATGCAAGGCCGCATTTGCCCGCGAAAGTTCCGTGTTACGAAGCCGCTCCACTTCCGCTCCCGCACGCTGCAATTCGGATTCCACTTGTTTCAACTTCGCATCCGTTTCGGCGGTTTCCTTCGCGCGGCGCAGCGTTGCGATGCGGTCGGCGAGGCCCAGCGAGAGCAGCACGACTTCCGCCGCCGAGCCGATTTGAAAACTATAAAGGGTAACCGGCGTCGTCGGGATGAGGCCGAAGCTGCGTAGCGAAGTGAGCGTGATACCAACGAGCAAAAAAATCCACGCCGTCAAAAAATAGATCGCAGGACGGCTGCCGCGCCGTACGGAAACGCTGGCTGCTGCGATCAAGACGATGCAAATCGTCATACCCAAGGCTGCCGCGAGCCGAATCGCCGTCGCATAACTAACGAAGAGCGACGCCGCGGCTGAAAGTCCGCCGAGCACCGTAACGGCAAGCGTGATGCGGTCGAGCACGGTTGAATATGTTTTCATCGATAAAAATTTCCGCGCGAAGACCCCGCCCCACATCACCGCCAGCGATGCCGAAAGGGCGAGCGAGACGTTTTCAAGCCAGATGCTTTGCGGCCACAAATACTCGAACGCCACGCCATTGAGCGACAGCGGATAGACGACGAAACTGGCAATGAAAAGTACATAAAAAAGGTAGCTCGTGTCGCGGGTCGCAAAGAACAGAAAAAGATTGTAGAGCACCATGACGAGCATCATGCCGTAATAAAATCCGAGCACAATTTGCTCTTCGTGATCGGCGCGGAAGAACTCGCGTTCGCTCCAGAGCGTCAAAGGCAAGGTCATCGACGAACTGGCGGACTCGAACCGGAAATAATAAACCTGCTCTTCGCCGGGCGCGAGCGTCTCGACAAAAATAAAATTGCGATGCTTGAGTTCGCGGCGACTGAACGGCAAAAGGTCGCCAGCCGCGCGGTGTGTAAATTGAGATGCAGCGACAGCTAAGGTATCGGCGGCGGGATTGAAACGATATGTATAAAGATCGATTTTATCGATGGCCGAATAACCGCACTCTAAAAAAAAAGTCCGCGAAGTTGGGGCTGAATTTTTCAGTGTGAATCGCATCCAATAGGCTGACGAGGTGAAACCGAAACTCGGAACCTCGGACTTTCCGCGCGTGAATTTTTCGGAGAGCGAATCCGAGAGCACGGAGCCAAGCGTGAGCGATTTGGTCGGGTCTTCCAAAACTTCGAGGTAAAGTCCGAGCGGAAGCCTGATTTGTGTATCTGTAACCGGCACGCGCGGAAGTTCCCGCCGCACCGCTGCCTGTGCAGCAATACAGGTGGAAAGGAAGGAGAGAAGAAAAATCAAACGAAGGTTTCTCATTACGAAGTGTTCATGCAAACGGAAAGGCTTTACCGGCGACCCGGTGGCGAATGGATGCCTTTGATGCGCCGCTTTCCGGTGCGAAATTAAATTTGTGCAAACTTACGCCTGATGTGATGATCAAAAAAATCCGTCTTGAAAGTGTTAAACTTCGGGCGGCGGCAGGACGTCGGATATGAAAATGAAAAAGTTCAAAATCTCACAACGATGAATATCCCAACATCCATTTTAATCTCGGTAGGTTCGGCACTGCTTACGGTGCTGGCGTTTATGTGCATCAGAACGCTGGTCATCGTCGGTGGCGCGGCGGTGTATGTCGGAAAAAGCAAACGGGCGGCGGAGCGGCGGGTGTACCGGCGCGACTTTGCCCATGGACAATTCAGAAGTGAATTGCTGGCCGGAGCGGTCGTTTTGCTTTTTGATGCCGCAACGATTGTGGCCGTTCGTTATCTGGGATGGATTCAGCCTGCATCTTTCACCTTGCAAAACTTTTTGATGACGTTTGCGATCGCATTCGTGTGGTATGAAATCTGGTTTTACGCCACCCACCGCTTGATGCACACAAAGCCGCTTTATTTTATACACGCGCAGCATCATGTCGCCAAGGTTACGCATCCGCTGACGGCAATGTCGTTCTCGCTGGCGGAACGCACGGTACTCAACACCGGTGCACTCGGCTTTGTCATCGTCGCCTCGCACTTTCTGCCGGTTGCGCTCGAGGGCTACGGCCTTTATTTTCTCTTCAACTACGTACTCAACGTGCTCGGCCATACAAACGTGGAATTGCTGCCGAAATCTTTCGTGAAGTCGTCTTTCGGGAAAGTGTTTATCACGCCGACATATCACGCGATGCACCATGCCCGATACGCCGGACACTATGGCTTATTTACTCAGGTGCTCGATCACGCCTTCAAAACCCGGTGGCAAGATTATCCCGAAGTCCACGCCCGAGCAGCGGACGGACGCGGCCTCACCTCGATGAGCGAGAGGATCGAAACCGCGCCGGAAAAGTAGAATAGACTTCTTTCATTTGTCCTGTGTCATTGCGAGCGGAGCGAAGCAATCTAAGAGGAATTGCCGGATTGCTTCGCCCCAGCTGTACGCCTCGCAATGACATATGAAAGAAGTCCAATGGCTTGTAGAATAGATTGAAGTGTGATGTCTTTCACAGGGAGCGGGAAAGTTTCAGAGCGGTTTAAACGAACGGAAGGCAGGTGAGGTCATAGAAACAACATCTGAGAACAGATGGAAAATCTTAACTCACTACCTTTTCAACCGACTCATTAAAATTACACCAATGAAAAAATCAATCTTCTCAGCGACGCTCGCAGCACTCGCTATCGCAGCATCAGTCAATGTCGCCGCTGCACAGGACACGAAGCGGCAGGAAGTTCGCAAAGACACCAAGGAACTCCGCGAAGACAAGCGCGAACTGCGTGAAGACAAAAAAGAGCGCCGCGAAGACATCCGCGAAGGTGCAAGCAAAGCCGAGATTCGTCAAGACACCCGCGAGATTCGTAAAGACCGCCGCGAAGTAAAAGGCGATAAGCGCGAACGCCGTCAAGA
>JACMJS010000043.1 GCA_014380515.1 Chlorobiales bacterium | reverse complement strand
TGGAACTGGGCAAATCGCTCGTCGCTTTTGAAGCCGCGGTTTCCGACCGCTCCGCCGAACAGTCGATTCAGGCGATGCAAAGTATCTCCAGTATCATTTCACCGCTCCCTGACGGCGGCGCAGCCGCATCATCCCGTACGGATACACAAACAAGTTCTTCACCCGCCGATGCTGCCGGTCAAACGACGGATGCCGCCGCGCCGCGACCCATCAAAACGCTTGAGGAAAGCGAGCGTGATCATATCCTGATGGCCTTGCGTCAGAGCAACGGACGCATTCGCGGCACGGGCGGAGCATCGGAACTGCTCGGCATCAAACCATCGACGCTCGAAGCTCGCATGAAAAAACTCGGCATCAAGCGCAAACACACCTCCGAATAACCCCAACCCCTCTGCGCTCCCCTTTATCAAAGGGGAGAGTGTTTAAAGAAAGTATTGAAAAACTTCTGCGATCTTGACAAAAGGGAAGAGCGTTAAAAACTTCTTCGCTTTCGAAGGGGAACTTGGAAATGAAGATTGGAAATGAAGAGATAGGGAAAGCAAAAAAAACACCACTGCAAACCATTGCAAACCGCTGCTGATGTAATCGCTGTAAACATTGCTAATACAATCGCTGCATTATCTCCGCGCAATCTCCCCTTTGCCAAAGGGGAGTGCAGAGGGGTTCATACACTTACCGCGCTTTTGAGCGCAGCCTCAATCGCATCTCTACCTTCACCAATCTCGAAATCGATTTCCACATAGAAGCACGGCGCCCGGCGCAAGAGCGTGAAGAGTTCGGTGTTCGATTTCAGGCGGTGATAATCTTTTTCCGTGGTGATGATGAGGTTGATGCCGTGCCGGACGGTCTCGGATAAAATGTAGTCGATGTCGGCGGCGGTGTAAGCGTGATGATCGGGAAAATGTTTTTGGTGTTCGACAATCAACCCGCCTTGCGCCAGCGTCTGCATGAACGTCTGCGGATCGCCGATGCCGGAGAACGCAAACGCCCAAGTAAACAAATGCGGCTGCGACTTATCCTTCACCTCGATGCGCTCGCCGGAAAAAAAACTTCGAAACCCGGTGATGCGAATGCCGGATTCGGCAACGGGTTTGTTCAATGGGTTTAATCCCTGACGCAGCGGTGCAAGGTCGGTATAGCGTGTAACTTTCGACAGCAAAAAGACGTCCGCGCGTTGGGTGCCCTCAATCGGCTCGCGCAAATGGCCGTGCGGCAAAAGCGTCTCGGTGAAAAAAGGTTTGGCGGCGTTGATGACGAGGAGATTTAAATCCCGGTGCACCGCCCGGTGCTGAAAGCCGTCATCGAGCACGATGACATCGGGCAACGCATTCGGAAAGGCCGCTTCCAAAAATCGGATCGCTTCCGCGCGTTTCTCCGCGACCGCAACCATGGCCTGCGGATTCCGCCGCGCGAGCATCGCCGCTTCATCGCCCGCATCTTTGCTGCTGACGCGGACGAACACGCCATCCGAAACGAGCATCACCCCTTTCGACGAACGTTTGTAGCCGCGCGAAACAATCGCCACCCGGTAGCCTTGCGAGAGATAAAACTTGGTAATCCAATCGACGACCGGCGTCTTGCCCGTTCCGCCCGAAGTTAAATTTCCGACCGAAACCACCGGAATTTTAAATCGCACCGTCTTAAAAACGCCGCGATCATAAAGCCGGTTGCGCAGCCGCACCGCGCCGCCGTAGATGAACGAAAGCAAGTATCGAAAGAAGTTCAAGCGGATGTGGTTTGAATGGCTGAGGACGCTTGTAAGGTTTCAGCGGGATCACCGTTACTGAAACGCGCCGTTAAGACGTCGGTAAAATTTTTCAACAGGGCGTCGCCGGAAAATGTCGGCACAGCGACGAGCGAGAGCGTAATCTCCACGCGCGAAAACGGTTTGGGAATCTCAAACTTATCCCAACTTTTCAGTTGCCACTTGCGGTGATGCGTAATGCGGGCGAACACCACCATACGTCCGGTTTCGGACGCGAGCCGGATGCTGCCATACTTGAACACTTCCCGCGGGCCGCGCGGGCCATCGGGCGTGATTGCAACCGCGTGGCCGAGCCGCAAGGCTTCGTCTATCGCCGCTTTCACTTCCTCGCGGCCTTTCGAACTCGATCCGCGAATAAGGCCAAACCCCAATCGATGCAAAGCGCCGGAAAGCAACACGCCGTCTTTCGACAAACTCACCACCGCCCGAAGCGGACGCAGGGCAAGCCGCCGCGAACCGGGCGGCGAACCACCGGGTGAAGGTGAAGATTCGGTTTTGGATTTGGTTTTAGAAAGTTGCGCTGAAAACTGCCGCGCGAAAAGCCAGCCGGTAAGCATGGTGCCATGCCAGAACGCAAAGAGAAATCCCCGGCGAAGGTCGCTTCGCAACGCTTCGATGGCCATATTTTCGGCCTCGCCCTCCGCCGAAGCAACATGGACTTGCACCCGCAGCGTGCGGTAGAGCAGCCGCATCAACAGCGAAAGCAGAAGTGAAAGTGAAGTTTGTGTCAAGTTTGTTTCCGGTGGACGGTGTACTAATTTTTATGGCAATGAACTTTGCCTAACTTCGGCCTGTTGAAAACGGCACGCAATGAATACGTATCACCTTTCAAACATTTCAATATAGCCGCCATCGCCCTACTTGCCGATCAAAACCGGCTGACCCCGCACAAGGGCGGCGAGACCCGAACCAAAACAATTTTTCTTGTCGTCCGAGACCATGCGAAATACGTTAGAAGATAATCTTGATCCGGTAAATCAAACCGGCCTGCTTGACAGTCTCGCCCAATCGATTCATAGCGAACCCTCCGCACCTTCGGCGGAAACCCCTGCGATTCCCGCGCTTCTGCCCGTCTTGCCCTTGCGCAACAGCGTCTTGTTTCCCAACGTCATTATGCCCGTCAATGTCGGGCGCCGCCGTTCGGTTGCGCTTCTGGAATCGCTCGGCGAAAATAAACTCATCGCCTTCGTCGCCCAAAAAGATGCGGACATTGACGATCCGGCGGCGGACGATCTTTTCACCACCGGCACGGCGGGAATGATTTTGAAAGTCTTGCAAATGCCCGATGGCAGCCGCAGCATCATCGTCCAGGGGTTGCACCGCATTGAACTTGAATCGTTCACGCAAACCGAACCCTTCTACACCGCCCGCATCCGTACGCTGGAAGACGCTTACACGCCGTCGCCCAAGTTCGATGCTTACACCCGCAGCGTCAAACAATTAGCCGCGAAGGTGATTGAACTCTCGCCGAACTTGCCCAACGAAGCGGCCTACGCGGTGCAGAACATTGAAAACCCGCTCTTCCTCATTCACTTCATCGCCTCTAACCTCAGCGTAAGCGCAAGCGAGAAGCAAGCGATCTTGGAACTTTCGGAACTGACCAGCCGCGCGGAAAAACTGACGACCTATCTCAACCGCGAGATTCAAATTCTCGAACTCTCCAAACAGATTCAGACGAAAGTCAAAACGGACATCGATAAAGTGCAGCGCGAGTTTTTTCTGCGGCAGCAACTCAAAACCATTCAATCCGAACTGGGAGAATTAGATTCGGCGATGCAAGATTTGCAAACGCTTCGCGTGGTGCTTGCGGCCAAAAAACTTCCCGATGAAATTCGAACTTCCACCGAAAAAGAAATCGATAAACTTTCCCGCATCCCGCAAGCCTCGCCCGACTACAGTATGACACGTACTTACATCGATTGGCTGCTTTCGCTGCCGTGGAGCGAGCGGACGGGCGGCAAGATTATGTTGCGCGGTGCGGAAAAAATTTTGAACGAAGATCACTACGGCTTGGAAAAAGTCAAGACCCGCATCTTGGAATACTTGGCGGTGTTGAAATTGAAATCGAACATGAAAGCCCCGATACTGTGTTTCTTCGGGCCGCCGGGCGTCGGTAAAACATCGCTGGGAAAATCCATCGCGCGGGCGCTCGGCAGAAAATTTATTCGCATCTCGCTCGGCGGCGTGCGCGATGAAGCCGAAATTCGCGGCCACCGCAGAACCTATATCGGCGCGTTGCCGGGCCGCATCATTCAAGGCTTGAAGAAAGCGGGCACGAGCGATCCGGTCTTTATGCTCGATGAGATCGATAAGTTGGGATCGGATTTTCGCGGCGATCCGTCGTCGGCGTTGCTCGAGGTGCTCGACCCCGCGCAGAATTTCAGTTTCAGCGATCACTATTTGGAAGTGCCGTTCGATCTTTCGAAAGTCATGTTCATTGCGACGGCCAATTCGCTCGAGACGATTCCGCTACCGCTCCGCGACCGGATGGAAATCATCAACATCACGGGCTACACTGAATTTGAAAAGCAGCACATCGCTCAAGATTATCTCGTGCCGCGTCAAACGGATGAGCATGGCATCCGCGCAGGTGAATTGGAATTGACGGCAGCCGCCCTTTCGAAAATTATTACTTCCTACACGCGCGAGGCGGGCGTCAGAAATTTGGAACGCGAGATTGCGGGCGTTTGCCGTGGCGTCGCCAAAGATATTGCGATGGCTGAGGATGACGAAGAGCCGGAAAATACGGCGGCCTTCGAAACCGAATCACCCGCATCGCAAGCGCCGACCGCGCAAGAGATTGAGCCGCAACCGGGTGAAACGCAAGCGGGTGAATCACAAACAAACAACGCCTTCGAAGGCACGTCGGACAAGGATTTGCAGATGGCGGTGCGGACGGTCGTCAAAGTGGATGCGGATGATTTGAAAAAATATCTCGGCTTCGAAAAGTTTTTTCCCGATGTATCGGAGGCCGCCGCCGCGCCCGGCGTGGCGATTGGCCTCGCGTGGACGCCCGTCGGCGGCGACATTTTGTTTATCGAGTCAACTGTGATGAAAGGCAGCGGGCGTTTGATTCTGACGGGACAATTGGGCGAGGTGATGAAAGAATCGGCACAAGCCGCGCTTTCGTATTTAAAATCCTGCGCCGATTACTTCGCTATTCCCGACGAAGCCTTTAAGTATTGGGACGTGCATGTTCATATCCCGCAAGGCGCGATTCCGAAAGACGGGCCGTCGGCGGGGGTTACGCTGCTCACATCGCTGGCCTCGATCTTCACGCAGCGCAAGGTGCGACCACTGCTTGCGATGACGGGCGAGATCACCCTGCGCGGCAATGTATTGCCCGTCGGCGGCATCAAGGAAAAAATTCTGGCGGCCAAGCGCGCTGGCATTACGGAAATCCTGTTGCCGGAACGCAACCGCAACGACGTGCATGAGATCGGCGCCGAAGCGGTAAGCGGCCTGACATTTAAATACTTTTCCGAGATGGACGATATGCTGGACGATGCGCTCGAACCGGCGGAACCGGAAACCGCGAAACGGTATCAACTCACCGATGCGCCCTGTGAAGACGACCGCACTCAGTTGCCGCAAGAAAGCGAACAGGTGAAATCTAAGATCGTAGCGAAAGGCGATGAGATGACCGAACAGATGTAGCATCAATGGTTCTATATAAAAGGCATTCACCCGGAATGCCTTTTTTATTTATACTTCCCCTTGTCCGTTAATTTTTCTTCATCAACAAAACACATCATGCCAACGAAACGCATCACGCTGCTACTGCTATCGCTGTTCTGTTCATCGTCGCTTTACGCACAAAATGTTCTGACGAACTCAAATAATTCAAACTTGAATAGTTTGAATTCAAACAAGATTGAAATCGTGCGTCCTTGCCATACGTACTCAATCGTCGCGCGGGATGCGGCGACGGGAGAATTGGGCGTGGCGGTGCAATCGCACTGGTTTTCCGTCGGCAGTTTGGTCGCGTGGGCGGAAGCGGGCGTGGGCGCGGTGGCGACACAGGCCACGGTGGATGCGGGCTACGGGCCGAAGGGACTAGACTTGATGCGGCAAGGCATGAGCTCGCCCGATGCGCTGAAAAAACTTTTGAGCGAAGATAAACTTTCCAATGTGCGGCAGGTGGCGATGGTCGATGCGAAAGGAAAAGCCGCGGCGCATACCGGCTCGCTTTGCATTGTCGAAGCGGGACATTTCGTCGGCGATGGCTTTACGACGGAAGCCAATTTGATGCTGAAGAGCACCGTGTGGGATGCGATGCAGCGGGCTTTCACTGCTGCGAAAGGTTCTTTGACCGACCGGCTCATCGTTGCGCTCGAGGCCGCACAGGCGGAAGGCGGTGATGTGCGCGGGCAACAATCGGCGGCGATGGTGGTGGTGAGCGGCACGAACACGGGTCGCCCGTGGGTCGGCGGCGATGTGCTGGTGAGTTTGCGGGTGGAAGATCATCCGAAACCGGTTGAGGAGTTGAAGCGGCTTGTGGCGTTGCAAAAGGGATTTAAACTCGCTGACAAGGGCGATGAATACTTTGCGAAAGGGGAAATTGACAACGCGAATAAATCCTACGCCGAAGCGGAGAAACAAACGGGCAGCGTAGAATTGGCCTTCTGGCACGCGGTTACGCTGGCGACGGGCGGACGGGTTGAAGAAGCCCTGCCGATTTTCAAGCGCGTCTTCGAATCGGATGCCAACTGGGCGGTGCTCCTGCCGCGCCTGCCGAAATCAAATCTGTTCCCCAACGATCCGAAACTGATCGAGAAAGTTTTGAGCGTTGCGCCGAAGAAAAAATAAAAACCTACAAGAGTCTGAAATAATGTTGAGGCTGAGGGCGAGCACGGCGGTATTGAAGAAAAAGGAAAGTACGCTATGCAGCAGTGCCAATCGCCGCAGACTGCGCACGGTGATCGGCACATCGGAGACTTGCGAGGTCATGCCGATGACGAACGAAAAATACGCGAAGTCCAAATAGTCCGGCGCGGGTTCATCGGGAAAGGTAAGGCCGCCTACATGAGCGTTGCCTTTCCGCGCATCAGGATGCGGCGTGTAATAAAGATGCGCGTAGCGTAGTGCGAACAGCGAATGCAGCATCAGCCACGATCCGAGAATCGCGCCCGCCGAAAGTAAAATATGTCCCGCCGTCTGACCTTCCGCATTCTGCTTGGCACTGTTCAGCAAAAAAGCCACCGCAAACAAACTCGCCGCCGCCGCCGAGAGTACCAGCGCGAAGATGAGCACACGGCCTGAGTCTTGCATCTTTGCGGTGCGCCGGACGGTTTTCGGGTTGGCTTGCATAAGAAGCGTCGTCCAGATGAGAAGTCGCACGGTGAATGCGTAGGCGTCGTACGTCGCAACGACAACGGTCTCGGTAATCATTTGGCCTCGTAGAAAAAAGAACGCCGCCGT
Organism: Chlorobiales bacterium; assembly: GCA_014380515.1. Taxonomy (GTDB): domain Bacteria; phylum Bacteroidota; class Chlorobiia; order Chlorobiales; family JACMJS01; genus JACMJS01. The sequence goes on along the minus strand of JACMJS010000043.1, from coordinate 1,758 downwards.
CGCAGCGCCCAGCGAAATGAACAGCCGGTAATGGGCATCGAGGTGCGCGATACATGCAACGATTCCTGAGGACAGGGAACGGGGCGAAGGGGCAGGTTGTGAAGATGAAGCCATCGGATGTTGAACCGGCTGAAAAAGTTGGATGGAGCTGCGAAATAAATTTATGAAAGAGCCGTTACGCCTCACGCACACCGCATGGAGAAAATAAGTTTGCTGAAAGTGAACTGAGCAGCGGCTTTGGGAAAGACCAGACCTGTTGTGATCGTCAGTGATGAAGCGCGTACTCAAGTTTTGCCCGTTGTCAATGTCCTGCCGATTGCCTCCCGCAAACCTAATCGAAAAATTTATCCGAATGAAGTTCTCCTGAAGGCGGGCGTTGCCGGACTTGCCAATGAATCGCTCGCCCTGTACTCCCAAGTTCGAACGCTGGATAAAAAGCGACTGATGAAAGAAGTGGGCAATATCACCGACCACGACTTGCAAGCTGAGATCAAAGATGCCTTGCGATTTCAATTCGGGCTTTGAGATGGAATCGTCAATAATTGCTTGCAATCTCTCCGGCGGCTTGCGAATTGGGTGGGGAAGCTTATATTTGCGTCTTTTCACATTGAGCCTTGATCGCCCGACGGCTGCGAAGCCGCACCGGACAAGGGTCTGTAAGCGACTGACGATTAACCGTCGCTAAGGTTTCGAACGACACGCACGAACGCACACACATTGGCCGCACACTATAAAGACCTTCTCTCCGAATCAGGGCAATCCTACGCCGCCCTCGAAAAACACGTGCTCGCGTTTTGGAAACACAATCACATCTTCGAAAAAAGTATCGATCAGCGCGCGCGCGGTAAAGCCTTCACGTTCTATGAAGGGCCGCCGACCGTCAACGGTAAGCCGGGCGTGCATCACGTGTTCAGCCGTACGATCAAAGATATCGTCTGCCGTTACAAAACGATGAAAGGCTTCGCTGTGCCTCGGAAAGCCGGTTGGGATACGCACGGCTTGCCGGTCGAGATTGCGGTCGAAAAGAAACTCGGCCTCAAAGAAAAATCACAAGTTGAAACCTACGGCACCGCGGCCTTTAACCGCGAAGCCCGCGCACTCGTCTATCATCACATCGCCGATAACAAAGAAGGCTGGGGCAAACTGACGGAAGAGATGGGCTACTGGGTCGATATGAACTCGCCATACATCACTTGCACCAACGACTACATGGAATCCGTCTGGTGGGGCTTGAAGCAAATCTTCGATAAAGGTCTGATCTACAAGGATTACAAGATCGTCCCGCAAGACCCCAAGTCCGAAACCGTCCTCAGCCAAGCCGAACTCCGCGATGGCTACCGCGACGTCAAAGACCCGAGCATCTACGTCAAATTTAAATTGAAACGATCTTCTCCTCCCCGGCAAGGCTCGGACGCGGACGCGGACGAATACTTTCTCGTCTGGACGACGACGCCATGGACGCTCATTTCAAACGTCGCCCTGTGCGTCGGTGCGGATATTGATTACGTCCGCGTGCGCACCAATAGCGGCGTGATGATTCTGGCCAAGTCACGGCTTAGTGTATTAGGCACACCAAGTGATGAAAATCCTATTGAAGTGCTCGAAGAGTTCAAAGGCAAGTCGCTCGAAGGTGTTGAATACGAACGGCTCTTCGATGATATGCCGGTAACGAAGAAAGCCTTTTACCTGACGACGGGCGATTTCGTCGGGGCGGATGACGGTTCGGGCATCGTGCACATCGCTCCGGCGTTCGGCGCG
>JACMJS010000290.1 GCA_014380515.1 Chlorobiales bacterium | reverse complement strand
GATATAGACGTCGTCGCGCCGTGCGGAGACGTTCCAATCGATGGCGCGAACGTCGTCGCCGAACTGGTATTCGCGCACTTCGGCAAACTCGACGCCTTTGCCTTTGAAGGCCGAGTGATATTCGCCGCCGAACAAACTATTCACCGACCCGCGCGTGCGGATTTCCAATTGCCGGATTTTTTTGAAAACCTCTTTCGGAAGGGCTTCTGCCATTATGATTCGATGCTGAGATTTTCCTTTGAAATAATTCTTACCTGTGCTTTCCCTGAGAGTTCGAAAAGTTTGTTACGGCACTTGGACGGCGTTGAGCACTTTGCGGATGATGTCTTCGGGCTTGACGTCTTCGGCTTCGGCTTCGTAGGTCGGGATGATCCGGTGCCGCAGCACATCGTAGGCGATGGTCTTTACATCTTCGGGCGTTGTGAAACCGCGCCGGTTCAAGAACGCATTGGCACGGGCTGCGAGGTTGAGGTAAATCGTTGCGCGCGGCGAAGCGCCGTATTGAATCAAGGTTTTGAGTTCCATCAAATCAAACTTTTCCGGCTCGCGCGTGGCAAAGACCAAATCGACGATATACTTCTCCACCTTCGGATCGATATAGACGTCGTTCATTACTTTTCGCGCGCGCAAAATTTCTTCGGCTGTAACGACCGCTTCGACGGGATCGCCTTTTTCGGTGCGCGCCATCCGTCGCATGATTTCCATTTCCTCCTCGCGCGTCGGGTAGCCGACTTTGAGTTTCATCATAAACCTATCGACCTGCGCTTCGGGCAACGGATACGTGCCTTCCTGCTCGACGGGGTTTTGCGTGGCGAGTACCAGAAACGGATTGTCAAGTTTGTAAGTCGTTTCGCCAATCGTTACTTGCTTTTCCTGCATCGCCTCCAAGAGCGCCGATTGCACTTTGGCGGGTGAGCGGTTGATTTCATCGGCCAAAATAATGTTGGCGAAGATGGGGCCTTTCTTGGTGAAGAACTGCATCTCCTTTTGATTGTAGATGAGCGTGCCTACGAGATCGGCGGGCAGCAGGTCGGGCGTGAACTGGATGCGCTGAAATTTTAAATTGATCGCTTTGGCAAGGCTGCTGACGGTAAGCGTCTTGGCAAGGCCCGGCACGCCTTCAAGCAAAATATGTCCGTTGGTGAGCAGCCCAATGATGAGCCGGTTGACGACGTATTTTTGTCCGACGACGACTTTGGCGATTTCGTTTTGCAGGCGTTCGATAAATTCAGATTCGGCACTGATGCGGGAATTGAGTTGCTCGATGGAAATGGTCATTTGGTATGTGTGGCTTTTGTAAGAGAGTCGTTGACGCCCCCGTCCCTTCGGGACACCCCCTCTAATAGAGGGGGCGAGGGGGAGTTATGAAAAACTACGGCAATTGTTCCGGCTCGTCGGACGCGGCGGCGGGTTCATCTTTCGGTTTGCGCGGCGAGGCGTCATACACACCTTTCAACGCCCAGATGAAAATGCCGATGCCCGCAATGACGATGGCATCGGCGAGAAACGGATGCACGCCGAGGCCGAGCGGTTCAGCCATACCGAGCGGACGAAAAAAAATCAGCGCGATGTCGGCGCAAACGAGTCCGAAAATCAAGCGTGGGATTTTGATGATCGGGCGGTTGAATCTGGGGTCGTCATACTGTTTTCGCATATTGAACCTCTGATGATTTACAAACGATTTTCTTTTTGTTGTTATCCCTACTTTGTTTTGTCATTCCCGCGAAAGCGGGAATCTTCGAAATCTTGAGTCAAGATTCCCGTTGTGAGCGTTAGCGAAACAGGTTTCGCATGGCGGGAATGACAGAAGACGTCAGAAAACAAAAAACGTATATGAATTTCCGGCGATGAACATTCTGGCGATTGAAACGAGTTGCGACGAAACCTCAGCCGCCGTGCTGAAAGGCGGACGCATCGCATCAAACATCATTAGTTCGCAACTGATTCATCAAACCTACGGCGGCGTCGTGCCGGAACTGGCCTCGCGCGAGCACGAGCGACTCATTGTGCCCGTCGTTCATGCCGCTCTTGAGCAGGCGAATATAAAGAAGTCGGAATTGGAATTCATAGCCGCCACCGCGGGACCCGGCCTCATCGGCGCGGTGCTCGTCGGCCTGAACTTTTCTAAAGCCCTCGCCTTCGCGCTCCGCGTGCCGCTCATTCCGATTAACCACATCGAGGCGCACATCTTCTCAACTTTTATTGATGATGGCTCGGCAAGCATTGTCAATGGCTTGGCAAGTTCGCACGATGGCTCGCAAAAAAAATTTCCATCGTTTCCGTTTATCTCACTGACGGTTTCAGGCGGACACACAATGCTAGCATTCGTCCAAGAAGATTTGAATTACCAAGTCATCGGCAAAACGATTGACGACGCTGCGGGCGAAGCCTTTGATAAAACGGGCAAGATGCTGGAGCTCGGCTATCCGGCGGGTCCCGCTATCGACAAACTCGCGCAAACGGGCGACGCCCGCTTTCATCTGTTTCCGCAAGGCCTCACGAAACATGCGAGCGGCGACTTGCGATTTGAAAACAATTTTGATTTTAGTTTTTCAGGCTTGAAGACGGCGGTGCAAAGTTATCTGCGGGATAAATCAACAGCGTTCGTTGCAGCGCACCTCGCCGATATTTGTGCGTCAATTCAAGAGGCGATTACTTCCGTGCTCGTCGCAAAGACGATGGCCGCCGCGGAAAAATTCGGCGTAAAAACCATTTCGGTTGCGGGCGGCGTTTCGGCAAACAGCGGACTGAGAAAAAAATTCGAAGCGGGGTGCCGCGAGAGAGGCCACGCACTTTTTATCCCGAAACCAATTTACTCGACCGATAATGCCGCGATGATTGCCACGCTCGCCCAACTTAAAATAGATCGCGGCCACGTTGAACCGCACGGCTATGATGTCAGCGCGTTTTCAAGTTTCGAGCCGCGGCTAACTTTGTAAGGCTTGACGAATCCTGTATCTTTGCCCCCAAGATTTTTAACTTTTGAATCAACCTTTTACACTTACGCTTGATGTCTTTAATTGCAATGTTCAACCGGCTCTTGTGGCTTTCGCCGCCGTCGGGTGCAGGCGGCGATTCGCCCAGCCCGTTTATTCAGTTCGTGCCTATCGTTTTGATCTTCGTTGTATTTTATTTTTTTATGATTCGTCCGCAACAGAAAAAACAAAAAGACCGCGAGAAGGTTTTGGATTCTCTGAAGAAGGGCGATAAGGTCGTAACCATCGGCGGGCTGCACGGCAAAGTCGCCGGGCTT
>JACMJS010000289.1 GCA_014380515.1 Chlorobiales bacterium | reverse complement strand
GGACTTCGCAATGCCGTTCTCGATAAAGAAAACCGTTTGTTCATTGTCGAACTGCGCCGAAAGCAATTCAAGTTCAGCCGTGAGCATCACGAGATTGAATCCGAACAAGCCTTCACAGCGATACGAACTGCCGAGCCGCACGGCCAGCGGCATCGGGTCGGTGGTCGTTGATCCTTGTTGTCCGTAAACCGGCACGGTGTCCCAGCGGTAACGCGAACCGACATCGGCGAGCACGAGCGCGAACGACACGCTTGAGACGGAATCTATCGGCTGACGGTAGGCCGCGCCGAAATCAAAACCGAGCGCGAACGCACTGCTGACATCTTCATAAAGCGACGACAAGTATCCGCGCAGCGAGATGCCGACGGAGAGTTCGTCGCTAAAGCGATTGGCGAAGGAGAGCATGAAAAGATTTTCGGAGGTCGAAAGGATGCCGGTTTGATTGCCGTCAATATCGCGCGCATCGATGTTGCCAACGCCGGAGTTGATGAGCGACAAACCAAGCCCGGCGGTCGGGCCGATGTTGCCGGTGAAGGAGACGAAGTTCAGCGTGCGGTCGAGCGGGAGGTAGGCGTAAGTCGCCGAGGCGGTGTTGAAGGCCGCGAACCCAATGACAGCGGGATTGTAATACGGTTGTAACTCTCCGTCGAGCGTAACCGCGCTACCGGCGTTGCCCAACGCCATGCCGCGCGAAGAAAAGCCAACGCGGGCGAATGAACCCGCAATGCCGCCGATCTGTGCGGATGAATCGGGTACGGACAAAAAACTTCCGGTAAGGAACAGGCAGGAAAAAAGAAGAAAGGATTTTTGCATCTTGTTGATGAGGCCATGGCGGTTAAACAATATCGAGGAAATTTCGAAACAAGGTCGCACATTTTCCGCTCGCCTCAAAGGGACAGGCGCACCCCTGAACCTCAACATCTTAAACCATCTTCCGAATGCACCGCTGCATCACGCACATTTTCATCTTCATCCTGCTCACGCTTTTCGTATCAAGTTGCGGGCAGCAAAATCAAAACACGCTGGTTATCTACTCGACGCACGGCAAGGAAATGCTGACGTACTTCGAGAAAGCCTTCGAAGCCAAATATCCCGAAGTCAATGCGGTGTGGCTCGATATGGGTTCGCAAAATGTGCTCGACCGCGTGCGCACCGAAACGGAAAATCCCCAAGCGGATGTGTGGTGGGGCGGCCCGAAAGAATTGTTTGAGCAAGCCGAATCTCAAGAGTTGCTCGATGCCTATAAACCCTCGTGGGCAGCGGAAGTAGAGCCGTCGTTTAAATCGCCGAAGGATTTTTGGTATGCCTCGTTTCAAACGCCGGAAATCATCATGTACAATTCGGCACTCGTCGCCGAAGCCGACGCGCCGAAAGAGTGGGATGATTTGCTGTCGGAAAAGTGGCGGCAAAAAATCGTGATCCGCGATCCGGTGCAGTCGGGCACGATGCGAACGATTTTCGCCGCGCTCATCGCGCGGGAAATCAAACGCGCGGGGTCGGTCGATTCCGGCTACGCTTGGCTGGAACGGCTGCATCGAAACACGAAATCCTACGCCGCCGACCCGACGCAGATGTATATCAAATTACAGCGTGGCGAAGAACTGATCACCCTTTGGAACTTGACTGACGCGGTGCTACAAGCCCGCATCAACAAAATGCCGTTCGGCGTCGTCATTCCGGCGTCGGGCACTGTGGCGGCAATTGAGGGCATTGCGATTGTAAAAGGCGCACCGCATTTGGATGCGGCGAAAAAGTTTTATGAGTTCGTAACGAGCGCGGAAAATTTAAAGGTGCAGGCGGAAAAGTTCTACCGGTTGCCAAGCCGCAAGGATGTTTCGCTTTCGCTCGATTGGGTGAAGCCCGGCGACCTCAAACGATTGGATATGAATGATTCGCTTGCCGCGTCGCAGCAACAAATATGGATGACGCATTGGCAAACAAACATCAAATCGAAGTAAACCCCTGTCAGCCTGAGGCTGACGTCTCCTTTATCAGAGGGGACAGTGTGAAAAGAAAACAAACACAAAATTAAATCTTCTCTTAACAACTGTCCCCTTTGGCAAAGGGGACGTCCCGCCAGCAAGCGGGACAGGGGTTCGAACGCATTCCGAAACCGCAATGATAAAAACCGCAATGTTCATCTTTACCATAATCTCGGAACTCACCGTCTCAACATCGTCGCAAGACGCGGCGAAGTTGGTCGAGGTGCAGAAACTCAACCCGCGCATCAAAACTGACTTGCGCTATGCAACGGCGAATAACTTTATGAAGAAGGCCGTCTATCCGGCGAACGCACGGTGCGTGCTCATCAAGTCTGTAGCGGAGCGACTGGTACGGGTTCAGGAGCGGTTGGAAAAGCAAGGGTACGGTTTGAAAATTTATGATGCGTACCGTCCGCTCTCGGCGCAGTGGGAACTGTGGAAAGTTACGCCCAATGAAAACTTCGTCGCTAATCCCAAGAAAGGCTCGAAGCACAATCGCGGTTCGGCGGTTGATTTGACGGTGGTTGATAAAGACGGCAACGAACTTGAGATGCCGACGCTCTACGACGCTTTCGTCAAAGAAGCCCGCAGCGACTATCAAAACCTGCCCGCAAAAGTTTTAGCCCATCGAAAAATTTTGCACGATGCGATGAAAGCCGAAGGGTTCATTCCGAACTCCAGTGAGTGGTGGCACTTTGATGCGCCGGATTGGAAAAATTATCCCGTGCTTGATGTGCCGTTCGATGCCGTACCGTGATTCAATCATTTAATTTTCATGTCCAAAAAAATCTTTCTTTCGCTTCTGCTCTCCTCCGCACTGTGCATGGCATCAACTGCGATTGCACAAACCGTTGTGCTTCGCGGGCAAGTGATCGATGCAAAAACCCTTGAGCCGCTCGCCGGAGCGAAAATTCTGATCACCGGTTCAGACCGGAAACTGACCGGCACGGTAACCAACCGCGAAGGCCGGTATTTGCTGTCGCTCGCGCCGGACAACTATCGATTCGAGGTTCGATACATCGGTTACAAAACCTACACGGAAACGCAGCGGCTGGAAATTTCCTTCGAGAAAAATTTTGCATTGCAAGCGGGCGAAATCGTTGCGCCGGAAATCGTCGTGAGCGCGGGCGAAGATTTGGTGACGGTCGTGATGCGCCGCGCGATTAGATATAAGCGCAGTCAGCGGCTCACGCTAAAAAGTTATGAACTCTCCGCCTACTCGAAACGGCTCATCAAAAGCGACACTAGCATCGCGGGGCTGACGGAAACTTACGCCGATGCCTACTGGCGCGAGGGCGATACGCTCCGCGAAGTCATCCGGCAAGAACGATTGACCGAGAACATTAAAAGTCAATTGGCGTCGGCGGGGCGCAGTCTTTCGGCGGAAGTCGGCGGCATCATTGATTTCTCGCGCGAGCGGGTTACGATTGCAGGAAACAAATTCGTCAGCCCCGTTGCCAACGATGCGTTCGAGAATTACAAGTTCGAACTGATCGACACGCGCAAGGACGGCCAGAGCGAAGTGCATCGCATCAAACTGATCCCCAAAAGTAAGTTCGTGCCGCTCTTCAACGGTGAGATTCAAATCGGCGGATATTCGTTTGCCCTTGTCAGTGTTGATGTTTCGCCCAACGAAGGATTTAAACTTCCGTTCACGAGCGGTGAAGTGCGGTTGAAATACCGCCAGACGCAGGAACTGCAATCCGACAGTGCGGGGCATCAATATTGGTTGCCCGCCAGTCAGTTTTTGGATGGCAGCGTGCAGATTGCGTTCGCAGGCGGCCTCGTCAGGATTCCGCGCATCACCTTCACACAAACGACGGCGATGTACCAATACAAACTCAACTTGCCGATTGCCGACAGCATTTTTGCAAAGAAGCGCATCACGAAATCCGATTCCGCAGACACGTTTGATTCGACCTTCTGGAAACAAAATCAAATCGTGGCGTTGACGAGCGAAGAAGAAACCGCGTATCAAACGATTGACAGCACGAAAACTTTAGCCTCACAGTTTCAGCCGCGCGCGGGCGGAAGCGGTGCGGCGAGCCGGACGGCGGAAGTGCTTCAGACGCTGGCGGAATCCGCGCTCAGATATGTCGACTTCCGGTACAACCGCAGCGAAGGCTATTTCATCGGCGGACGGGCGGCGTTCGAAACCATCACACCAACGACTTCGGTTTTCGGGTCGCTCGGCTACGGCATCCAGCGCAAAGAATGGCTGTGGCAAGCGGGTTTTCAACAGTGGCTTGAGCCGCAACGACGCACCAGCATTGGCGCGAGCGTGTATCGCACCACCGCCTTCACGCCGGAGAACTCACCGCCGCTTTCGATTTTCAATACCTTCAACGCGCTGCTTTTCAAAACGGATTACCACAACTACTACAACGCCGAAGGGTTTCGCATTTTCGCCGACCACGAATTTTCCTCGCGCTTGGCCGCCACGCTGATTTACACCGACGAGAAGCAACTGTCGATGCCCAAGACGACGGACTACAGTTGGCTCTACCAAAATTTACTTTTCCGCGATAACCCGCTCATCGAGGACGGCACGATGCGCAGCCTGACGCTTGAACTTTTTTACGGCAACCGCAGCGACAATGCGATTGTTGCGCTCATCGCGCAGCCAAGGGTGAAACTCTCGGTTGAACATTCCTCGAGAGCACTCGGCAGCGATTTCGATTACACGCGCGTTGAAGCCGTTGCCACGCTGCGCCGTCCGACATTTTTTTCTGACCGGTTGCTTGCGCCTTACCTCATCGTGCAATTCGATCTCGGCCTCACCGTGAGTTCAGGCGGCGGGTTCATCAAAATCCCGCCACAGCGCGCGTTCAGTTTGGAATCGGGCGCGGGCGTCGGTGCATATGGAACGATGTTCGCCGCAAAGGAAAAAGAACTGACGGGCAGCGGCATCATTATGATCCTCGCCGAACACAACTTTCAGTCCGTGCCGTTCGAAGCGGCGGGACTTGGGTTTATGGGCAACACCCAAGTGATTCTCCGCGCGGGCACCGCGAAAGTCATTGACCCTGCGGGCGACCAAACCTACAGCGAGTTCGGCGTGGGGCTTGGCGGGATTTTGGATGTATTGCGGTTTGATTTTTTGCTGGGTCAAACGCGCAGCGGCGCGTTCGCCTCACGGTACGCCGTCAGCATCGGCTATCTCTTTTGATTGCGAATTCTCAGTTTCGGATTTTGAACCGGAGGCTCGCTGGCCTTCGGCTGAGAATTCAATCCGCACTTTTGGGAATCCGCAATCAAAAAAGCGTGAGCGTTTTGTGATAGGCGAAAGGTATTTTGGCGGCAATCCGAAACCGCTCAAACCGCCGTATCTTTTGCACGAATCACCGCATTGATATTTCTAAATTCACCGTTCTCATGCTCACCAAACGACTTTTGCTCTGCGCCGCCGCGCTGCTTATCGCCTCAGGCTCGCTTCACGCCTCAACACCGAAATCCATGTCTGAACCGACTTCATCCCGAACGCTCGCCGCCGATGCGCCCGATCACGCACCTTTCACAGAAGCTTTGGGGAAGCATGTCAAGAACGGAAAAGTTGATTACAAAGGCTTCAAGGGCGACAAGCAATTTGCGGCTTATATCGAGTCGCTCAAGAAAGTTGATCCTTACGCCATTGATGCCAAAGAGCGGCTGGCGTATTGGCTCAATGTTTACAACGCGTTCACGATCAAAGTCGTGATGGATAATTATCCGCTGAAGAGCATCAAAGATTTGGGCGAAGGCAACTTGGTCGTCGGGACGATTTTCAAATCGACGGTGTGGGATCGGAAAAACGTTGACATCAACGGCAAGACCTATTCGCTCAACGACATCGAGAACAACATCATTCGCAAGACGGGCGACCCGCGCGTGCACTTCGCCATGGTCTGCGCCGCCAAAAGTTGTCCGCCGCTCCGCACCGAAGCCTACGAACCTTCGAAACTCAACGCACAGTTGGAAGATCAAGGCCGTACCTTTATGGCGCAGACGAGCAAGAACCGCTTCGACTTCGCCAAGAAGGAAGCCACCATTTCAAACATCTTCAACTGGTTCAAGGGCGACTTCGAAAAAACGGGGCAACCCGTCTTGGAATATCTCGCCCGCTTTCTGCCGAAGGAACAAGGCGAACAATTGAAGACGGATTCGAAATCGTTCAAAGTGGACTACACCGAGTACGACTGGAGTTTGAACGAATAGACATTCGCTATCACAGAGCGAACTCACAACCTACGCGAACGAAAGCCAAATAAAAGATGACACTTCCGTTGGTTTCCGTCATTATCCCGACGCTGAACGAGGCCGCAACCGTGGCTTCGCAGGCGGCAACACTTTCGCGGTTATCGGAGACGGAAATTATTTTCGTCGATGGCGGCAGCACGGACGGCACGGCGGCGCAATTGGAACACCTTGCGGCACAGTTTGAAAACGTCGCGCTGTGCTGCACCGCAAAAGGCCGTGCGAATCAGATGAACTGCGGCGCCGCACGGGCAAAGGGCGAATGGCTCATCTTCCTCCATGCCGACACGCTGTTGCCCGAAGATTCTTTCGCTACATTTTTGTACGAAATTAAAAAAGGCGGCGTGTGTTCCGGTGCATTTACGTTCAAAGTCGGTAATCCGCGATTCATCTACCGTTACCTTGAGTTTTATGTTGCCGTGCGGGCAAAGCATCTGCGAACCCCGTTCGGCGATCAGGCCATTTTTGTGCGGCGAAACTTGTTCGAGCAGCTCGGCGGCTACCGCAATGATTTTCCGCTGATGGAAGACATGGAACTCGTGCAGCGATTGAAACGGCACGATGGTTTTCAAATCCTCAACGCACCGGTTTATACTTCCGCGCGTCGCTACGAAGCGGACGGATATTTTAAACGGACGTGCGGCAATTTATATTTGCAATTGCTCTACAAACTCGGCGTGCATCCGGCGGAACTCGCCGCGAAATATTACCGCCAAACTTCCCGGCACCACATTGCTTTACCAACTTTGATCAACGAAGAAGTATGACGAACGCTGTTACCAGCCCGAAGGATGTTGTGTTGCCGATCCTGATGCCGCCGCTCGATCCTCGCCGCGTCATTACGCCTGCCGAAGCCAAGCGGCGCACGTGGGAGCGGCTCACCCCGGAATTTAAAACCGCGCGTCAGGCGCTAGGACAACGCACGGCGATTGGTTGCGTCTCGCTTGAGATCACGCAGCGATGCAATTTGGATTGCACGCTGTGCTACCTTTCCGACATGAGCGAAAGCACGCTCGATGTGCCGATGGAAGAATTGCGGCGGCGCATCGATGAAATTCTTTATGCCTACGGCCCTTATACTTCCGTGCAAGTCAGCGGCGGCGACCCGACGCTGCGCAAGGAATCGGAACTCATCGAGATCGTAGCGTATATCACCGCCCGCAACATGCACGCGACGCTGCTGACGAACGGCATCAAAGCCACGCGCGACTTGCTCACCAAACTCGCCGCCGCCGGATTGACCGACGTCGCTTTTCATGTCGACATGACGGAAAACCTGCGCAAGCCGGATAAAACTTATTACACGAGTGAATCGGAATTGAACGTCATTCGCAAAGAATACATCGAGCGCGCCCGCGGGTTGGGTGTCGCCGTGATTTTTAACACGACGCTTTGCGAAACGAACTTTCACGAACTGCCGGTGCTCGTCAATTTTTTCAAAGAGAACGCCGATGTCGTCGGCATGTGCAGTTTCCAGTTGGGCGCAGAGACCGGACGCGGCGAAGTGAAAGGCAGGCCGGACAGCATCACGCCCGCGAACATCATCCGCATCATCAACGAGACGCTGAATCCGAAACGCATCAAAGGCGACGGACGCGATTTAAATTTTGAAGCCACCGACATCGGCCATCCTGATTGCAACCGCATCGGCTATGCGTTCATTACCAACAACACCGCCTACGATTTGTGGTGGGACCCTGATCTTTTCAACCGTGTCGCCAAGGATTTCGAAGGCGTTAAGATTGACCGCCGCTATCCGAGCGAAGCCATCAAAACGATTGCAAAACACGTGCTCACGCATCCGAAGTTGCTCGTCGAAGCCCTGCGGTTTTTAAGCGTGCATCTGTGGCGGATGGGCTGGAACTTGGCCGCGGGCGGATTCAAAGTTCACAAGCTCAGTTACTTCATGCACAACTTTATGCACGCCGATGCGCTCGATCAATGCCGCTTGCAGAACTGCTCATTCATGGTGATGACGTCGGATGGCCCGATTGCAATGTGCGAGCACAACGCGCAGCGCGATCTTTACATCACCAAAGCGTTCGAAGTAAAGAAAGCGGGCGGCGCAGTCGAAGTGTTCAATCCCGTCCGTGAAACCAAGCGTGCCTATTGGGAAGAAAAGAAACCTGAGGTTGAAGCCCTCGCTACCAAACGCATCGAGCACTTGCATTCAGAAGTCAAAACTTTACCAATGTAACAGACTTCCTGCCTGTCATTGCTTCGCTACGCTCGCAATGACACAAGACGCATGAAATGCTCTGATAAAGGAATTTTTTTCGCCCTTAAGGTAAAATCATCTATGCCGCTCGATTCGCTCTATTGGGTTATCACGCACAACTGCAACGACAAGTGCGATCACTGCTACAATGCCTCGGCTCCGAAAGCCGTTGAACTCACGCTTGATGAGGCTGCGCAAGTGATCGAGCATTTTCCGTCGCCGCAAGCCGCGCCATTACGTATCATTATTTCCGGCGGTGAGCCGCTCGTGAATCGCAAGTTGCTTTACGCTTGTCTGGATGGGCTTTACGAACGCTATGGCGATGCGCCGCAGTACATGTTGCAGACGAACGGCGATTTGCTCACCGCAGAAATTTTAAATGAGATTCTCTCACACCACATCACCCGCATCAGCATTGCGTCCATTGACCGCTTTCACAAAGCCAAAGGCGAACGCGCAGGCGTACTGCGAACGCTGATGGAATCGCGCGGCATGATTTATGACGAAGCGGGCGCACTCATTTCCAAAGAGCGGTTGACGGAATCAAAGTTATCGTTTTCGATGTGGGGCGCGAACGAAGATTTTTGGATCGGCGGGAACTGGCCGCGCGGCCGCGCGATTGAAAACGGATTGTACTTGAAAGTACCGGCACACAATTTCTGCGCGATTCCTTCCGGCGCGAAAGGCTTCGCGGGATTGGTAGGCACGGTTCAGGAAATCGCCGTTCAACTTTACAATCTCTATCCGTGCTGTCCGGGCACGCGAATGCCGCTCGCCGATTTGCGGCATGAAAATCTTACCGATGCCGTTGAGAAAGTAACCGCGCATCCGATGTGGCAGGCACTCAATAAAGGTGAGCCGTCGCAGATGGGCATTTACAAAGGCATCTCGGAAGCAACGGCGACGGCACGAATCACCGCGCTCGGCAATGTGTGTTTGTGGTGCGATGAATTTTTTGAAAAGCATTACGAAGCCTTCGTGCCAAACACGACCGAGCCGCATCAAAATTTGCATCACGCGCCTTCGGAAATGTTTGTGCAAATCTCTCTGCCTGAAACGCTATCGTAGCAACGAACGCACTGCAGCATCTCAACCACCTGTTGTCATGACGACTGATTCACAATCCGGCTCTTCCCAACCCAAACGCGCGGTATTGCTCTTCACCCGTGCGCCCGAACAGGAAGCCACGCGCAAGCAAATTGCCGGTACATCTTACGCTGAACGGCTCACACTCTACCGCGCGTTCATCACGCAAGCGATGCGCGAAGCAGGGGCAACCGGCGCGGACGTCGTTGTCGCAACTGACGAACCGGACTTCACCGGCTTTGCGGACGCAACATATAAGTTCCGTCAGCGTGGCAAGGCGTTCGGGGAACGCTTGGCTTTCGCTACAGAAAAGGCATTCGCTTTGGGATATGATGAAATTGTGATCATCGGCAACGACTGCGTTGATCTCACCGGCGAGCGGCTGCAGGAAGCCTTCGCATCGCTGACGAATCATAAAATCTGTTTCGGCAAGGCGCAAGATGGCGGCGTATATTTGATTGCCGCGCGGCGCGAAGTATGTGCCCTGTTGCCTGAACTGTTCGCAGCGTGCCGTTGGGAAACGGCGAGTGTTCAAAAGGATTTATTCAGTGCAACGTCGGGCTATGGATTTTCTTTCGCCGTGCTCGGTGTTCTGAATGACATCGATGCCGCATCAGATATAATTGCTTCCTTTAATTCACCGCTGGCCTTGCTCCGGCAACTGGCGCGAAAACTTTCGGCGCGGCATCGTTGCGATGCGCCGCCTGCATTATCCCCGTTTATTTCTACCCGTCGTACGCTTCGCCTGCGTCATCAAAAAGCCCCGCCCATCGCCCTGCTGTCCTAACCGCATTTTCATTTCCACACTCGGTTGATCTAACGCTGAAAAGGTGTGCTGTGCCTATCCGCATAGCCGTCTTTTCGTGTCATTCCTGCCTTCGCGGGAATAACATGAGAAGAATCGAATGGTGATAAACTCTAAATACTACTACTGACAAAACAAGTATGACGATAAAAATTTTCATAAAACGATCTTGCGCGCTTTGGATTGCATTGTTAATGCTCGGCGCAGCGGACTTG
>JACMJS010000288.1 GCA_014380515.1 Chlorobiales bacterium | reverse complement strand
TACAAAGACGACGACGGCAAAGTGTATGTAATGTCGGCCAAGTGCACGCACGCGAAGTGCATCGTGCATTGGAACAACGCGGAAAAAAGTTGGGACTGCCCGTGCCACGGCGGCAGGTTCGATGCAACCGGCAATGTCAAAAACGGCCCGCCGACAATGGCTCTTGAAACACGATCACTCAGTGATGTTGCTCAACCTGTCGCCCGGTAGAATCATCAGCGAGGCAAGGGACTTTCAACTTTTTCTGTTTCTCAATCACCCTGAT
The DNA here is from genome assembly GCA_014380515.1 of Chlorobiales bacterium. Lineage (GTDB taxonomy): Bacteria > Bacteroidota > Chlorobiia > Chlorobiales > JACMJS01 > JACMJS01. Next base: position 7,593 of record JACMJS010000288.1, on the reverse strand, counting down.
AAAGGCATTTATCGTCTTTGTTCCTCATCACCTAAAAAATAGTGTACCCATGACTCGATCCACCACCTATCGGGCGACCCAGCCCAATTTGTCTTCGCCTGCGCTCGCCTTGCAAGTTTTTCGCTCCGGCTTCTTTTTGATTTTCTTCCCGCTGCTTCTTGCCACGCTCAGTGCGTGTACAGGAAGCACTTCGTCTGATGACAGCGGCGAACCGGCTTCACAGGTACTGTATGTGGAATCAAATAATCCGACTTCCGGCCAAAACTCAATCTTCGCGTATCGTCGCAACAGCGACGGTACACTTACTGCGATTTCCGGCAGCCCTTTTCTAACCGGCGGCACCGGGCATACCAATCCGACGCAGAAACTTGGCCCCAATGATCTTGATCAACCCATCGTCGTCAGTCCCGATAAGCGGCGGCTCTATGCGGTCAATGCGGGTAGCAACTCGATTGCGGTGATGAAAATTAATTCGGACGGTTCATTGACACCCGTCGCCGGTTCACCGTTCGCCTCAGGCGGTAATAATCCGGTAAGCATCGGTCTTGCTGACAACCGGCTCTATGTGGTCAACAAAAGCGAGAACGGTGCCGATGTAACCACGACATTGCCGAACTATACCGCTTTCACCATTGAGAGCGACAGCAAACTGACGCCGATTGCCGGTTCTACCTTTGAAGTCAGATCGGGCGACTCGCCATCGCAGGCCTTGATTTCAAAGGATAAAAAAATTCTTTTCGGCGCGGATTTCTTGGCCCCGGCGGCAATCACCGCTAATCCGCCGATCCGCTCTTTTACAATCAATGCCAGTGGCACGATGACACCCGCGCCCGGCTCGCCACTTAATATCAACCGCAGTGATACCGGTAAAGCGGGCGCGTTGGGACTGATGGTTCACCCGACACAGAAGATTCTTTATGTCGGCTATACGCAGCGCGATCAAGTCGGTGTTTATACCTACACGGATGACGGTGCATTGACGTACACAACAACGACTGCGGTTTCGGGCAAAGCCCCGTGCTGGATCATTACGAACTCAAGCGGTTCGCGCATCTACACGACGAACACCGTTGATGGTAGCGTTTCTGTTTTAGATGCCACCAATCCACTCGCGCCGGTCGAAATACAAAAACTTGTCCTCAAAGAAGTCGGTCCTCTTTTCGAAATCATGCCGGGCGCGATGGCGGTCTCAAGCGGTGCATTTCAGGAAGCCCTTTCGCCTGACGGCAAAAACATATATGTCGTCAGCCAACGCGCGACATCAGACGCAAGTTACACGCAGGGAAATTATCTGCACGTTCTGAACGTCGCATCAGACGGCACGCTTACCGAGCCGGGCGTGCCCGTTGTATTAGCCGTACCGACAACCGCGCGTCCGCACGGCGTCGTAACGTTCTAAGCCGATCCAAGTTTGTTTTTCTCATTTAACATCTTTTACTAAATCACTCAAACCACATAGGAGGTTTTATGAACGCGATTGAATTGCTCACATCCGACCACGAAAAAGTGGCGAAGATTTTTGAGAAGCTTGGCAGCACTACCGAACGCAGCGCGAAAACGCGGGAGGAACTCTTCACCAAATTGAAGCAGGAACTTGACACGCACACGCATCTTGAGGAAACAATTTTTTATCCGGCCTTGAAGGAAAATAAGCTCACGCACGATATGGTGCTCGAGGCCTACGAGGAACATCATGTCGCTAAGTTCCTGCTCAATGAGTTGGAAGACATGGAGAAAAATCGTGAGGAATGGAAAGCGAAACTGACCGTACTGCAAGAGGCGATTGAACATCACGTCGAGGAAGAGGAAGGGGATTTATTTGTCAAGACGCGCAAGGTATTGGACAAAGCCACGCTTGATAGCCTTGGCGAGCAGATGCAAGATGAAAAGTTGCGATACACCGCAGCCCTGCCGAAGCAGCCCGTGCTTTCTTAGAGCGAGCGTCATTTCGCATATTCAGGCCATACAGGCAGCAAGGAGTTCCCTGTTGAACTCCTTGTTTTTTACATTGCGATCCAAGTTCACAAACCATGACCTCTGTACCGCTTCCGTTTTACATTCGGGCAACCGTGATGCTGCTCGGCCTCGCTTTGCTTTTAGCGTTTCTTTATATCGGGCGCGAAATTCTGATTCCGATTGCGTTTGCCATTTTACTGAGCGTATTGCTTTATCCGGTGCACCGCTTTCTTGAAAATCGTTTGAGGTTTCCGCGCTTGCTGGCGATCACAATTACGCTGGTGATAACCACGCTCTTTTTGACGCTCATTATATTTTTCATCGGCTTTCAGCTTTCGAACTTCATCGATGATCTTCCGCGCATCCGCACGAGCGTGGTTGCCGCATACCGCGTGTTTCAAACATGGATTACCAGCGCATTCGGCATCTCGCTTCAGCAACAATCGCGGTGGCTTTCGGGATTAGCTTCAGGCGGCATGGAAATGGTGAGCCTGACGGCTTCGGCGGCGCTCGACATCGGCATTGCGGCGACGCTCATTCCGATTTATGTTTTTTTGTTTTTGCTCTACAAGGAACTCTTGATGGAGTTCATCGTCAAAGTTTTCGGCGGCACGGACAAATCACGGATGACGGAGATTTTGCACGGCACAAGGTTCATTCTGCAGCGATACGTTGTCGGGCTTCTGATCGAAACGGGAATTGTTGCGGTGCTCAATTGCGCGGTGCTGTTGTTGCTCGGCATCGAGTATGCGATTCTCTTCGGCATTCTTGCGGCGGTGCTCAACCTCATTCCTTACATCGGCATCTTCATCGGCTGCTTGCTTCCGGCGGCGATGGCACTCATCACCAAAGACACACTCTGGTATCCGGCGGGCGTTGTGCTGACGTTCGCGGTGATCCAGTTCATCGATAATAATCTCATCGTGCCGAATGTCGTCGGCTCGCATATCAGTTTAAACTCGATTGCGGCGGTGATTGCGGTGCTGGTCGGAGCACAACTCTGGGGAATTTCAGGAATGTTTTTATCGCTGCCGTTCGTGGCGGTGCTCAAAGTGATTTTCGATCACGTGCCGTCGCTGGAGCCGTGGGGCAAAGTGCTCGGCGATAAACAACCGGCACTGCAACGCCGCGCCTGATCCGCTTACGGTTTCGTTTCAGCTATGCGCGGCGGCATCTCGCGGCGGGACGGCTGTAAATAAATCATCAGCATCACGGTGGCGAGTTGGAACACGAGCAGCAACGCGAACTGCGTGGTGGTGAGTTTTTGTTGCGATCCCAAGTAAACCGACGTCAATGCGGTTGCGCCTTGTTCGGCGGCAAACAGCGTGAGCAATTTTCCATATCTAACCACATCGGTTGCAATCAATGTATATGCGGCGGCGAGCACGAACATGCCCATTGCATATTGATAAAATGCATAGCGGGTGTATTCATTAGCGACCCAGCCCTCAACGCCGTAGAGCGACGCTCCTTGACTGAGAAACACGGAAGCAAGCAACGCATTCACCAATTCATATCCCGCCCAAATGCCGATGAACAATCGCGCCCATTTTAGACGCCGCAAGCCGCCCGCCGAAAGTTCTTCCTCTACGGCGGTTTGTTCGGGTTTGAGAAAAAATGCAACTCCTATCAGCGCGGCTTGCAACCCAAGTCCCGTCAAGACCGGCGCAAGTTGGTTCTTACCGCTGATGAGTGAGGCCACCGCAAACGCTGCGCCGATCGCCTGCTCGGCCACCAACACCCAAATAATGTTCGCATACCGCGCGGGGTTACTCGACGCGGTGTAATAGAGCACTGCGAGCGCGAAGAGCGTAACCGCATAGAGCGTGAAGATGTAGATCGTCTCAGGATTTTTAATCCACTCGCTGAATCCGTAAAGCTTCGCGCCTTCACCGATGAAGACCGACGAAAGCAACGCATTGGCAAGTTCATAGAACGCCCACAATTTCAAAAATACCGAGAACCACTGCGTCTTATTTATCGTGATGTTCATTTTTAAAAGTCAAGGTTTATGTTGCCCGCGTGAAAAAGTTACTTTTACTTGAAGACGGTCTCGTCGCGCTTCGGCCCGACGGAAATAAAACTGACCGGCACTTGCAAAAAGTCCTCGATGAAGTTCAGATACGCTTTCGTGTTTGGATGCAAGTCTTCAAACGTACGCGCAGCCGCATTCGATGTTCGCCAGCCCGCAAAGGTTTTATAGTGCGGCGTAAGTTGCTCCAGCGTTTCGTGATCGGTCGGAAAATCTTTGAGTGCTTTGCCGTTTGCTTTGTAGGCCGTGCAGATTTGGATTTCTTCGAAGGTATCGAGAATGTCGAGTTTGGTGATGGCCAGTTCCGTAATGCCGTTGATGGCGACGCTGTATTTCATCGCCACCAAATCCAACCAGCCGCAGCGACGCGGCCTGCCGGTCGTCGCGCCGAACTCTTGGCCTTCGGTGCGCAAGCGTTCGCCCGTGGCGTCCAAGAGTTCCGTCGGGAAGGCGCCGTTGCCGACGCGCGTCGTGTAGGCTTTGCAGACGCCGATCACGTTGCCGATGTGGTTCGGCGCAATGCCGCTGCCGGTGCATGCGCCGCCGGAGGTTGGGTTCGAAGAAGTAACAAACGGATATGTGCCGTGATCAACATCGAGCAAACTGCCTTGCGCGCCCTCCAGCAAAACCGTTTTGCCGTTGCGCAGTTCGTCGTTCAAATAAACTTGTGTGTTCTTGACGTAACCATCGATGCGTTTATCGAACTCGGTGTAATGCGAGACGATCCGCTCGACATCTAATTCTTCCTTCGCATAAATTTTCGTGAGCACGTTATTTTTCTCCGCGAGATTTTCGCGCAGTTTCCGAGCGAGCACGTCGCGGTTGAGTAGGTCCACGATGCGAATGCCGGTGCGGGCGAACTTGTCCACGTAACTGGGTCCGATGCCGCGCCCCGTCGTGCCGATTTTTTTCTCGCCGTGCGATTCTTCCGACGCCGCATCGATGAGCTTGTGATACGGCATAATCAGATGCGCGTTGTGGCTGATGAACAACCGGCCTTCGACGCTGAAGCCCAAGTTCTGCACGGTTTCGATTTCCGTCATCAACGCTTCGGGATCAATGACGACGCCGTTACCGATCACGCAGACACAGTTTTTGTGGAAGATGCCGGAAGGAATCAGATGCAGCACGACGGTCGTGTCGCCGAAACTGATCGTGTGCCCTGCGTTCGCGCCGCCCTGATAGCGGACGACGAGATCAAATTTTTCAGAGAGCATATCGACCAATTTCCCTTTGCCTTCGTCGCCGAACTGCGCCCCGACGAGCACGGTGGCGTTGCGAGCGGGCGTTTTGCGTGAGAACGTTTTTTCCGGTGCGGTGTGTGTTGCGGTTGCCATGATTAAAGTTTCGATTACAGAAAAATTTGGTTGGAAATGTAAGCCGCTGCGTTTGCTTTATGTGGGTTGTCTTACAAGCGAAAGTCTCTATTCATATCATCCGCACGAAACGCCGTGAGATGCCGCAGCCTCGCAGAGTTTCGCTTGAATAATGTCGCCGTTTTCAAGCCGCGCGAAATTAATTCTGTGCGACTTGCCGCTTTGCATGACAAGTTCTGTTTCAAGTTCCGATGTCCGAATATGTTTCAAGTCCGGCCACGGCAGCGACAGCCTGCGTAACGGCGAGAGTTGCGCGGTCATACCGTGTGGTGAAAGCACCAGCGACATCGGCCACCACCGCTGTTGAACATTGAGCCAGATGAAAAGCGAACCGGTAAAAAGATATGCGAACGGTAAGAATTTCTTGCCCGCATTAAACATCATCATCGCCGTAAGAATCGGTAGCACGCTAAAGATGATATTGATACTTGTCGCCACCGGATGTTGAGAAAGCACCGGCTTCTTCCACTCAGCAAAAGTTTTCATCAGCATCACGCTGCCCACAGTAAGGTTCAGGATGCTGCTCCAGAGCGGCGCGCGGCTTTCGCCCGATAATCCATCTGCTCCGGCCACAAGAATCAACAGTGCATTGAAGAGTGGCACTATCAAATTCCTTAGCAGTTGTACTCGCTGCGGAAATTTTCGTGCAATCGGAATCGTTACAGCATTCATTATTTCTTCCTAAAACTTGTAGGGGTCAAGCATGCCTGACCCCTACGATGTTCCGTTAATGTTTACTTTGCTTTGCCGTTCGCACTGCCGTTTGACGTAGCACCATTCGTGCTGCCGTTGGTCGGAGCGACGCCGTTCGTGCCGTCGGTGAGCGGAAGGGTTTCGTCTTCGTCGTCTTCTTTCGGCACGCGGGCGACGGCGGAAACCGTGTCGCCTTCTTCCAATCGAATCAATCGCACGCCCGACGTGTTGCGTCCCATCACGCGAATGTCGGCGATGTGCTGCCGGTTGACGATGCCGTTCGAGGTGATGATGATCAGATCATCACTATCGGCAACTTCAAGCATCTTGACAAGGCTGCCGACTTTCTCATTCGCCTTCAGCGTAATCACGCCGCCCGCACCGCGTTTCGTCATCCGGTATTCTTCCAAGTCGCTGCGTTTGCCGTAACCGAGATCGGTGATCGTAAGCAAGGTCGCGTCGTTGCGGCGGGTCGTAACCATCGAAATGATTTCTTCGTCCTTGCCCATCTCCGCGCCTTTGACGCCCGTCGCGCCGCGTCCCATCGGCCTCACGTCGCTTTCGTTGAAGCGGATCGCGTAGCCGGTGTTCTTGGCCAAAACGATTTGATGTTGTCCGTCGGTGAGTCTCGCGTCGATCAGTTCGTCGCCTTTCTCGATGTTGATCGCAATGATTCCGGCCTTGCGCGGGTTGGCGTATTCCGAAAGCGTCGTCTTTTTGATCGTGCCGTTCTTCGTCGCCATAATGATGAACTGCGATTCGCTGAACTCTTTGACGTTCAAGTACGCGCGAATCTCTTCGCCTTGCGCCAGTTCCATAATGTTGGCGAGCGCGCGTCCTCTTGCAGCGCGTCCGGCTTCGGGAATTTCGTGCACCTTCATCCAATAACATTTGCCGCGATTGGTGAAGAACAAAATGTAGTGGTGCGTCGAGGCGATGAACATATGTTCGATGAAGTCGTCTTCCTTCGCCGACGCGCCCGAAACGCCTTTACCGCCGCGTCCCTGACGGCGGTAGCCCGACACCGGATAGCGTTTGATGAAGCCGTTGTGCGTAATCGTAATCACGACGTCTTCTTCCTTGATCATGTCTTCAATCGTGAAGTTCTCCGTCTTCACGACGATTTCCGTGCGCCGTTCATCACCATAGTCTTTCCTGATTTGCTTCAGTTCGTCCTTCACGATTTTGTACTGAAGTTTCTCGTTCGAAAGAATCGATTTCAGTTGCTCGATAAGCTTCAGCAGTTCGCGGTATTCATCTTCGATCTTCTGCCGTTCAAGTCCCGTGAGGCGTTGCAGACGCATATCCAAAATCGCCTTTGCCTGAATCTCGGAAAGTTTGAACTTCGACATGAGTTTCGTGCGCGCGGTCTCACCGTCGGGCGACTTGCGAATTGTTTGAATGACTTCATCCAAGTTGTCCAAACAGATTTTCAAGCCCTCTAAAATGTGCGCGCGTTTTTCGGCTTCGGCCAAGTCAAACGCAGTGCGCCGCTTGACGACTTCAATGCGGTGAGCCACATAATACTCGATGAGT
>JACMJS010000287.1 GCA_014380515.1 Chlorobiales bacterium | reverse complement strand
ACTTGCGGTAGTCGTCGTAGGTAACGGGCTTCGTCAGTGTTTGCATCGGCGTCAAAGAATTTCTTTCAGTGATTGGCGAATGAGATCAATGCCTTCCTGAGCCTCGGTGGTGGTGAGGTTCAGCGGCGGACGGAAGCGGACGGATTTTTCGCCGCAACCCAAAATCATCAGTCCGTTTTTCTGTGCTTGCGAGACGAGCTTATTCCGCATCTCTTTCGACGGCACATCGAAAGCACACATCAACCCGCGGCCACGGGCGTTGGAGACTTGCTTGCCGAACTCTTCGGTCATCAGTTCTATTTTCGACAGCAAGAACGCCCCGACGTTTTTCGCATTCGCCACCAAATGATCTTCCTCGATAATCTCCAGATATTTTTTCGAACGCAGCATATCTACAAGGTTGCCGCCCCAAGTCGAGTTGATCCGGCTCGGCGTGTGAAACACGTTCTCTTCAACTTCATCGATGCGCGATGACGCCATAAAGCCGCACACTTGCGACTTCTTGCCGAACGCAATCATATCGGGCAGACATTGTTTCCCGCCGCCCGCGACGCACTTGTTTGTTTCCTTGCAAGTTTTACCATCGATGCTTGTGCAGTCGTTGCCGTCGCTGAACAGTTGCTGCGACGCCCACATCGTGCCCGTCAGGCCGACGCCGGTTTGCACCTCGTCCATAATCAGCATCGCGTCTTCTTCCAGCGTGAGCACGCGGAGCGATTGAAAGAACTCGGTGCGGAAATGGTTGTCGCCGCCTTCGCCCTGAATCGGTTCGAGAATGATTGCGGCGATGTCGTCTTTGTTATCGCGGAAAGCTTGCTTGATCGCATCGAGCGTCGCCCGCTCCGATTTCTCAAGCTCCAGCAAGCGTTCTTCCGTCAGCGGAAACGTGATTTGCGGCGCGGCGATGCGCGGCCAGTTGAACTTCGGAAAGAAATCGGTTTTCACCGGATCGGTGTTCGTCAGCGAAAGCGTGTAGCCGCTGCGTCCGTGAAACGCATTTTTGAAATGCAAAACTTGATGACCTTTTTCAGTTTTGTATCCCTTCTTAAAATTTTTGCGCACCTTCCAATCAAACGCGGCTTTGATCGCATTCTCAACGGCGAGCGCGCCGCCCGCAATCCAAAACGTGTATTTCATTTCCGGCGGCAAGGCGATGCGGCGGAAGGCATCAACGAACTCGGCCATCTCGACGGAATAAATATCTGAATTCGACGGGTTTGAGATGGCGGCGTAAAGCAGTTTATCGAGGAAGGCTTTGTCGCTCCAGATTTTCGGATGGTTCGCGCCAATCGGGGCGGAAGCGACGAAGGTGAAAAAATCGAGCATCGAGCGACCGGCACGCGAATCATAGAGCCACGCGCCTTTGCTTTGCTGCAAGTCGAGAATCATCTCGAAGCCATCGACGACCATAGATTGCGCAAGAATCCGGTGCACGTTTTCCGGTGCGATCATCGGGGCTGTTGCCGAAGGCGCGGCGGGCGTTAAGAGTTGTTCGGACATGAGCGGTCTGCGGTGATTTACATTGAAAACGAGATGCGGTTTGGTGTGCGAGCGTCCGTGAAAGGCCGGTTTTAGTGGCAGTTTCGGGCGGTGCATGATTTTTGGCGAGTCAAAATACACGCTTTCCTTCGAACGGAAAAACTTTGCCGCAATTTGCCGACACCCCCTCTATTCAGAGGGGGCGAGGGGGAGTTTTGATTTTACTTGCAGCGCAAACTAGATTGTCGCCAAATTTTCAGGGTAATGACTTTAGAGTTTGAGCAGTCGCGGTGGCCGCGGTATGATTTTGTGGCGGGCGTGGATGAAGTCGGGCGCGGGCCGCTGGCGGGACCGGTGGTTGCAGCGGCGGTGATGTTCGAGAAGGGTTTCACGGTTCCGCCGTCGCTCGCGGGCATCAACGATTCGAAGCAATTGGATGCGGCGGCGCGGGAAACGTTTGCGGCGGAAGTTTTCAAGTTTGCGCTCTCGGTCGGCATCGGTGCAATTGATGAGGCGGTGATCGACCGCGTGAACATTTTGCAAGCCACTTTTTTAGCGATGCAACGAGCCATCGAAAACCTTTCGGCTGCGCCGCAATTTTTGTTCATCGACGGCAACCGCTTTTTGAAACCGTATCCGCTTGCCTATCAAACCGTTGTAAAAGGTGATGCGAAAGTATTTTCGATTGCGGCAGCGAGCATCGTCGCAAAAGTGCACCGCGATAAGTTGATGCAAGGTTTCGGCGAGCGGTATCCGCACTACAACTTTCACAGCAACATGGGCTACCCGACGCCGGATCACATCGCCGCCATCCGCCTGCACGGACGCTGCGCGATTCACCGGAAAACTTTTAGATTGTCGGCACTCGGCGAGAAATAATTTCTTAAACCTCTGTTCCCATAACCACAAATGGCACACAATTTCTCAATCCGGTTTGCTGCGCCGGTTTTCATCATCCTGTTTTCAACGTTTTTGCAACATCGCCCGGCTGCGGCGCAAACACAATTCGGAGATACGCTTTATACCTTTACCGTACCTTCGCTGAGAGGCATTGTGAAAGTAGGCGAGCGGTTCGTGCTTGCCAAAGGAAGTGAGTTTGTTGTAACCGATTTGCGAGGTAATATAGAAGCGACTTACAGCGCGGGCGGAACCTTTCGTGATTTGGCTTTCACGGGAAGATACATTCTCGCGTCCGACGGTTACGAGATTCGCAAAATTGACACAGCAACTTTCGCCGAAGTGCTGCCGCGGCTCGTCAGTCCATATCTCAGCGATACAAATTATTTTCACACCGGCATTGGTTACAAAGGTGATCGGATTTGGGCCGCTGCCGCGGTTCTCTTCTCCAATACACCTCGCTTAACAGCCTTTGATACTTCTGCCAACGCAGTTCATGATTACGGCACGATTCCCTACTCAAGTCCTCTAAGTGGCGTTGCCCTCGCGCTGGATTCGTATCAATCGCCGCCGCCCTCACGGCTCTGGCTTGCAAACAGTAATGTCATTTCCTGTCTTGACACCGCAACAGGACAGACTCTTCGTGAATATGATCTTCGTTACGAAATGGGCAACCGTTTCGGCAACTTGTGGCGCATCACCGGCTTTGATATTGTTTATGATCATCCCGACTATCCGAACAAAGCCGTTGCATTGTTAGCTATTGATGGTTCAACCGACGGCGTTGCGGTGATTGATCTCAACATCTATCCCGTTGATGTCGCGCCGAAGCGATTTGTGTTTCCGGCGAGCGGGCAAACGGTTTCTGAAAATGCATCTTTTCGTCCGGCGGCAAAGTTTCTCAACGCGGGATTGCTTCCGGTATCGGGTGTCAGTGTTCGCTACGAGTTCATCAACACTGCCCTTGCGACGGTTTTTACCAGCACGAAATCAATTGCATTCTTAGCCGCTTACGATTCCGTTCAAGTGGTCTTCGATTCACTTTCGGGCGGCTTGCCAAGCGGAACTTACACCGCCAAACTTACGGTGGTAACTGCGGACAGTTTGGCTATCAACGATACGCTTACGGCGACCGTCAATGTCTCTCCGCTTACATCCGGTCCCGCTTATGTGCGCTTCGGTTTGCTCAACACCAACAATGTGAAAACGCGGTTTGTCAACACAGGTCTCGTTGGCGGAGCGTCAACTCCGCCCGCATGTTCATGGCCGACGGAGAACAATCCTTACTTGTATGATACCGGTTTCATCGTCGGCATGGAACATACTTTCGGCGTGCAAACCGTGCAACACATTATCACGCACTTGGGACCGCGCGGTTCAAGTTATGCCACGGTGAACGGACAGTTTGTCGGCTTTCAGCCGCGGCCTGACTTGATCAATCCTACACAGGACAGCGCAGCGATGCGGCATAATCCTGCGACTTGGCCTGAGCAATGGAATGGCGTTTGGCCCGGTTGGAACAGCAGCAATGCAGTTGCGGCAGATGAGGCTTTGTTTTCATATGACGACGCCACCGATTCCCGCCTGAAAAATCTCGTCGGTTATTATCCGTATCCGAATGATAGCCTCAACATGGGTGCGGGACTTGTGGTTACTGCCCACATGTTACAATTCACGGACTCGCTCGCTAGTGATGCGATCTACTTTGTTTATGACATCAAAAACGCCTCACGGACTTCCTACACAAAAATGACTGTCGGCAATGTTCTCGGCACGGTGGTTGCGAATACCTTTCAGAACATCACGACTTATGATTCTTCACGCTCGCTCGTCTATGCTTACAATCCTCCGAATGTGCAGCCGTCTCAACCTTGGGACACCGCTTACCAGCCCGGCTCGGTCGGTTTGCGGCTGCTCGAAACCCCCGACAGTCGGGGCCTGACGGCTTTCCGGCTGAGAAGTGAATCATCTTTTCCGTTGAATAACTCGAGCTTTATATGGAGCTTGATGTCGCCCGGCTTTGATCCGCAAAACCCCATGCCCAGTGCAACGGACGCCCTGATGTCAAGCGGCTACTTCTCACTTGCGGCTGGCGAAACGAAGCGGTATGCTTATGCGATGTTCTTCGCGGACTCCGCTTACAAAATGCCCGCCGCATCGGATAAAGTTGCAGCATTTTACGCCTCAAAATTACTCGACGCGGAAAAACCTGCCTCGCCGAAGTTGCCCAATGCCTTTCAACTGTATCAAAACTATCCGAATCCGTTCAACCCATCAACGACGATTCAATTTTCCCTGCCCGCTGCGGCACAGGTGAGCCTGAAAATTTATGATGTGCTCGGCAGAACAGTTACGACGCTCGTCAATGAACGACGACCGGCAGGTGTGCACACGGCGACCTTTAACGCAAACCGGCTTTCAAGCGGCGTGTATTTTTATAGATTGCAAGCCGGAACTTCCATGCAGACGCGGAAAATGCTTTTGCTTAAATAAGCCGCCTCAACCGTGAGCCAGCAAACGACCGACTTCGGCAAACAAAGTGAAGACCTTGCTTGCGAGTATCTTCGGGAACGCGGCTTTGAAATTTTGCACCGCAATTATCGTTACGGCAAAAATGAAATTGACATCATCACCAAACGAGCGAACACGGTTTCATTCGTCGAAGTTAAAGCCCGTAGAAGCACGGCCTACGGGCATCCGGCGGAAGCCGTAACCAAAACCAAACAAAAGGAAATCGTGAAAGTCGCTACCTATTTTATCGCGCAACAAACCAATTCCACGCTCGATTACCGCTTCGATGTCCTCACGATTCTTCACACCGCACAGACGCTCGATATTTCATTCATCGAAGATGCGTTTCGCGTTTTCTAAAAAACCTTTTCAACATGAAAGCACTCATTACTTCCGGCGGACACGGCACGCGGCTGCGTCCGATCACGCACACGCAAAACAAACACCTTATTCCCATCGCCAACAAACCGATGCTGCACTATGCCATCGAAGCCATCATTGACGCGGGCATTACCGAGATCGGCATTGTTACCAATGCGAAGAACAAAGACGTCGAGACCGCCATCGGCAACGGCAAAAAGTTCGGCGCAAATATTACATATATCCCGCAAGCCTCGCCGTTGGGACTTGCCCACGTCGTTAAAATTGCCGAGCCGTTCATCGGCAGCGATCCGTTCGTGTTCTACTTGGGCGATAACATGCTCGTCGGCGGCGTGAAGCGGTTCATCGATGCCTTCACGGAAAAAAAATCCAACTGCCATCTGACGCTCTCGAAAGTTAAAGACCCCGAACGTTTCGGCGTGCCGGAATTGGATGGCGACCGCATCATCGGCATCGAAGAGAAGCCGAAGAAACCCAAATCCGATTTCGCAGTTACCGGCATCTACATTTACGACTCGACCATCTTCGAAGCCGTGAACGCCATTCAGCCGTCGCCGCGCGGCGAACTTGAAATCTCCGATGCGCATCAATACTTGCTCACCAAAGGCTATCGGGTTTCCTACTCTGAAATCACCGGCTGGTGGAAGGATACCGGCAAGCCCTACGACCTGCTCGAGGCCAACCGGCTCGTGCTCGAAAATCAAGAGACCTTGATCGAGGGCGAGGTCGATGAGGAATCACTTATCAGCGGAAAGGTTGTGATCGGCAAAGGCACGAAGGTTCGTAACAGCGTGCTGCGCGGCCCGATCATCATCGGTGAAAATTGTCGCATCAAAGATTCATACATCGGCCCCTTCACCAGTATTTACGATGACTGCGAAGTGAAGAAATCGGAGGTGGAGTTCAGCATCGTGCTGAAAGGTTGCAAGATCGATTCGGTCGGAATTCGAATCGAGGAAAGTCTGCTCGGCAACGACGTCGAAATCGTCAGTGCCGAACGCAAGCCGCGCACGAACCGGTTTATGCTCGGCGATCAATCGCGCGT
>JACMJS010000042.1 GCA_014380515.1 Chlorobiales bacterium | reverse complement strand
GCTGGAGCGTTTTCTTCGCTACTTTAGATTCACTCACCGAAGCGGACTTGGAAAAGGTGATTACGATTCGCGGCGAACGGCACTCCGTCATTCAAGCCCTGTTGCGGCAGGTCTCGCACTACGGGCAGCATGTCGGGCAGATTATTTATCTGGCCAAGCAATTGAAGTCAAGCGACTGGAAAACACTGACGATTCCGCGCGGCAAATCCAAAGCCTTCGAGCAAACGGCGTTTGTCTATTCGTCCGTCGAAGCGTTCAAAGCCTCGCTCAAGGAGGGCAAATAAGACCGGCAGGCGGAAGCGTTAAGCAGCGAGGCCAGAGACTTTTCGTAAGTTGACGCTCAAAACCATAATCAATGCCACGCACCTAAAATTGCGCCCATAACCAACAACGAAACCAACACCGCGCCGGTTGTAATGAAGAAAAATTGGAGAGAGAAGGCTTGGTAGGCATACAGCGGACCGATGACCGCAGCGACAAATCCGAGCCATATCACCGCGCCCAATTGCATGCCTTGTAAGGCCGTTTGATAACCCAAATTTTTTATCAGCCACGCCAGAGCAACCGCCATAACAATATTGCCGGCAACTTGCATCGCCGAAGCCTCAAGAACGCTCGGGCCTCTGTTCAGCTGTTCCGAGGTTTTGCCTAACCCTTCCAGATAAGGCGCTCGAAAAAGGATCGTGAACCATACATAACTGATGGCTAAACAGGCAAGTGCGGCGACAATCACCGCGAAATAATTGATTGAAGTTTTCATCTCATTCGGTGTTTAAAGGTGAATCGGGATTTAAAGTAAAGCCTTGTAAATTTAACGCTCCGGCAAAACTAATTCTACTAATTCTATTTCATCAATTTTTTCAGACTTAACTTGTGCCGCTTCGTTTGAACCGTGCCCTTGAACCATGACACTCATTGATCTCTTCGGACACATCGCCTTTTTGCTTATCGCGCTCTCGCTGCTTGTTAAAGATATTCTGTGGCTGAGGATTCTGTCCGTCGTCGCAAGCCTTGCCGGTGTGGCGTTTAATTTTTTCGGACCGCCGGAGCCGCTCTGGCTTGTCGTTAATTGGAATATGGTGTTCATTACCGTCAATGTGATTCAGATTAGTTTGATTCTCAAAGAGCGGCGCGAAGTCATTTTCACCGACGACGAGCGAGAACTTTATGAAACGATGTTCAAATCTTTTGGCGCGGTGGCGTTTATGAAACTCGTGCGGCTCGCGCGGTGGCACTACGCCAAAGCGGGTGATACGCTAACGCTTGAGCACGAGCCGGTGGGTGCCCTGATGCTGATTTACAACGGCCTCGCTTCGGTGGAAATCGGCGGCAGGGAAGTGGCGCGGGTGAAAGACGGCGCGTTCATCGGCGAGATGAGTTTGATTACCGGCAAACCCGCCAGCGCCACCGTCAAAGTCCTTGAGCAAACCCGATACATTGCATGGCCGAAAGCGGATTTGGAAAAACTCTTTCAGCGCAACCCCAGTTTGAAAAGTCTGTTGGACGCCGTGCTCAGCACCGACCTAACCAAGAAACTCATGCTCACCAGCGAAGCCGAAGCGGAAGCAATCAAAATCTGATGATGAAAATTTTAGGCTGACCGAGGGACTACGACCTAAGAATCAAACCCATTCATGACGTTTGTACATGGAGAACTGTTCGAATACACCCTTCAAACCACGCACGGCGCAGTGGACATTTTGGCTGAAACCGTGATTGTCGATAAAACTTTGGAGCTCAGAGATATTACCATTTATCCGCAAGCCCCGATGAAATTATCCGGTGTAAATAGCGGTATACTTGCGGTGAAAACCGTTGCGGTGAAAACCGAAGTGAAGGCGAATGCAAAGGCACAAGGGTTTGATTATCTCCGGCTGACTGCCAAACGATTGCAAAGCAGTTCGTCCGCACTTCCGGGCAAAACAATTGATATTCTCATCGACTTGACGAAATAACGTGTAACCAACATCGCCATGGATAGCGAAGACATTCTCAGCGAAAGCAAAAACAAAATCCGGCAAGGCGCAAGCCCCGATGACATCATCACCTATTTACACGTTCGCAAGTTCACCATCGCCGAGTCGATAAAAGCCGTTCGACATCTGTATGCACTGCCGCTGGGCGAAGCGAAGCAGCTCGTGGCAATGCACCCGGCTTGGAAAGACGTGGATCAGGCCACTGCCGAATTTCACCGCGAACTTATTGAAACCTTGAAGACCGATAAAGACACTGCTTTTCCTGCGGAAGAAACAGCTTACGCAAAGCCGATTCACCGCGATTCGCAAACCCCGTAGAATCCGCTCACTTGTTTTTCCTGAATCAACTATCAACAACATCAAAAAAACGTTCAACCGGAAATGATGCGTAATCAACCTTCGCGCCACGCCGCTGTGCTCGCGCTTGTCTGTGCCCTGACTGTTTCAACCTTCGCGGGCTGCACCCAGCCAAAGACAAATATCGAACGCCCTGCGCCCACCGTCGGCTTCGTCCAAGCCATCGAAGACCCGACGATTGGCGACGCCCGCAAAGGTTTCGAAGACGCTCTGCGCAAAAACGGCTTCAGCGACAGCGCGGGCACGGTGAAGATCGTCTATCGCAACGCTCAAGGCGACATCCCGACGCTCAACCAAATCATCGATCAATTCGTCGCCGATAAAGTCTCGCTCATCGCCGCCAACACCACGCTCGCTATGATGACCGCGGTGCAGAAGACGAAAGACATTCCGATTTTTATGATGGTCGCTCCAAGCCCCGACATCAACAAACTCACCGAACTGCACGCAGGCGGCAACCAAACCGCGCCGAAAAATCTTTCGGGCGTCTATGAAACGCTGGCTTATATCGATTCGACGATGAGTTTGACGAAGCAACTGTTCCCGAACGTCAAACGGATCGCCATCATCTACAACAGTTCCGAGCCGAACTCGATGAACAGCGTAACCCGCCTGCGCGAGCAATGCCGCGAGAAAGGGATTGAACTGATTGAGCAAGCGATCACGTCATCCAACGAAGCGCAGCAAGCCGCCGACGCGGTGCTGTCCAAATCGCCGGATGTCTTCTTCGCATTGCCGGACAACGTGGTCTTCGCCAGCTTCGAAACGATTTTGAAATCGGCGACGGACAAAAAAATTCCGATCATCACGTCGGAGGAAGGGTTGGTAAAGCGCGGGGCGTTCGCGGCCTACGGAGCGGATTTTTATCAGTGGGGATTTCAGGCGGGCGAATCGGCGGCGGAGTATTTGCGCTCCGGCGATTTAGTGAGCGTGCCGCTGCAAACCGTGAAGGTGCGCAAACTGACGTATAACGAAGCCACCGCAACCGCTCTCGGCCTCACACCGCCCGCAGGCGCAATGGCCGTGAAGTAACAGCGTTATTGAAGACAAGCGTGCCGGATACAACGAATGAAAAATTACCAAATCGTCGTTGATACCAATGTGGTTATATCCGGCGTTCGCTCGAAAGACGGCGCGTCGGCGTTGCTGCTTGAACGGATCGGACAGGCAAATTTTACGCTCAACATTTCCATTCAGCTCTTTCTGGAATACGAAGAAAAACTTCACGAAAAAACGAATTTGGAAAAAGATGAGATTGAAAAGTTGCTGGCCTTTATCTTCGGGCACGCTACGATTTATGAAAGTGTAACACGCCGACGCCCATTGCTTTCAGATGCGGATGACGAAATGATCGCTGAATTGGCTCTGGAAGCAAAATGCGATGCGATTGTTACTTACAACAAAAGGCATTTTAAAGAAATTGAAAAATTTGGAATCGAAGTTTTGAACGCAAAAGAATGCTTGCAACAGATTGGGGTGATAACATGAAGTTAACCGTGTCGGTAGATGTGCCGGAGTCGCTTTATGAAAAGGCGAAATACGTCGTTGAACAGGAAGGTGAGACGATAGAAAATGTGATGGGGGCTGAATTGTTCCGGCTATTCGCCAAGTATTGGTCGGAAAAATCAAAAGACGTTACGCGCGAAGAATACTTGAGCATCTTGAAAAAAGGCACTGCTCCGCCGGAAGATGAAGATAAATTGTAAGGTAATTGTCAAGATTCTTTAATCAGCCGCGACGGCGAGCACTTCCTCTAACTTCACTTTCGTTTCGCTCTCGAAGGCTTCGCGCGAGATCGAGGACAGCATCACGGTTGAAATCACAAAACCCAGAATTTCCAGACCGAACACCGAAGCGTAACCGATAAGCGGATTGCCGCCCGTCAGGTGAATCACGGCATCGAGCACCGCGCCCACGCCCGTGCTGCCCGCAAACATCGCCGCACTTTGGGCGGTGCCCCACAGCCCCATAAACAAGCCGCCCCGGCCCGCGTTCATCGACATCATCAGCGTAATGTTGCCGATGTTCGAGACGCCCAAGCCCATACCCAGAACGACGAGCGAGACGTTCAGCAGCATTTTATTGAGCAACACCGCCGATGCGATCAGAAGAATAAATCCGAGAATCGACACCGTGTTGCCGAACAGAATCGCATTGCGGTTGCCGGTGCGGTTGATAAAAAAACCCGTCAGTAACATAAAGATGAGTTGCGTACCGCCCATCAGCGGTTTGAATTGCGTCGTCTCGGCGACGGAAAGGCCGAACACTTCACCGCCGAACGGCTCCATCACGAGTTCATTGCCGAACGCCGCGAAAATCGATACGAAAATATAAAATGCGAACGAGAGCGTCAGCGGCGACGAGCGCATCAGCCGCAACGACTGCGCAAATGAAATGGATTCCTCCGCTTTCACGGCGGAACTTTCGGCGTTGCGTCGCTCGATGCCGACGGATGCAAAAAGGCCGATCCCTAAAGCGACCATGCTCGCCGTTTGCATCACCGATGTCAGTCGCGCCTCGGAAAATTCCGTCTTTAAATACCTGCCGACGGCCACCGCCGTTACAATACCCGCGAGCACGAGCAGCGACCAACTGAGCGAGGCGACCTTTCCTAAATTTTTTTCACCGGCGAAATCGACGACGAGTCCGTAGTAGGTCGTCAAGGAAATATGCAGGCCGATGCCGAAGAGCGTGAAGGCCACGATGAGTTTGATGAAGCCCGAAAGGTAATTTGATTGCATCTCGAACGCCGCCGGTGCGATGAAAAAAAAGGAGACGCACGAGAGCACCAGACCCAGCACCATAAACGGAAATCTACGGTATCCGAAAAACGTGCTGCGGTCGGAAAGGTTGCCCGCCCACACTTTGATGCCGAAGACGGCCAGCAGTTCTTTGAGGTTGATGAGCGTAAAGACGAGCGTAGCAGGCAAGGCGAGTTCGACTTTCATCACGCGGTTGAGCGTATCGTTGAGCAGGCCGAGCAGGACGCCGTAAGCCATTTGAAAAAGTGAAAGACGGACGAGTTGAGCGTAAAAAAATCGTTGGTGCATCGTTGTTCTCTGTTTCGGCATTTCTCTAAATTGCCGCCGCAATTTTTGCCGTGATACGCAACGAACTTACAGGTGCGTGCTCAGTAGATCAAGGCGTGTATTTGACGGCGGGCAGCGGCAACATATTAAATCACCGCCGTATCCAAAAACCAATTTCAATCATCGTTAAACTTTCATGTTTGAACTCGCGCTCGTCTTTCTCTTGCAAGTGCTCCGCATCGCGGTGCCGTATCTGCTCGCATCGCTCGGCGCGACCTACTCCGAAAAAGGCGGTGTGGTCAATCTCGCACTGGAAGGCTTGATTCTCATCGGCGCATTCGGTGCCACCGTCGGACAGTTTTATACCGGCTCGGCGTCGATAGGCATTCTTACCGGCCTTGGGTTCGGCGCGGTGATGGCACTCTTGCACGCCTATATGGCGATTACCTTGCGGGCGAATCAAATCGTGAGCGGCGTGGCGATCAACATTCTGGCAGTCGGCATGACGAAATTTTTCCTGCAAGTGCTGTTTCGAAGTTCGGCCAATTCGCCGCGCATCAGCGGCCTCAATGTTCCCACAGTGCTGCTCGATCCGATTTTTATTTTCACGGTCGTGGCGATTGTACTCTCGCATTTTATTTTTTTCTATACGCCGTTCGGCCTGAGGCTGCGGGCGACGGGCGAAAGTGCCGAGACCGCCGACACGCTGGGCATTGATGTCGTGAAGATTCGTTACAGCGGCGTGTTGATTTCCGGCGTGCTCGCCGCGCTCGCGGGCGTGTTTCTCGCATATCAGCAACACAGTTTCACGGACAACATGTCGGCGGGTCGCGGATACATTTCGCTGGCGGCGATGATCATCGGCAAGTGGACGCCGCTCGGCGCGATGGCGGCAAGTCTCATGTTCGCCTTCGCCGAAACGCTTCAACTCAACTTGCAAAGTGCCGCCATCCCGACGCAACTCGTGCAGGCTTTGCCTTATCTCGTTACGCTCATCGTGCTCATCGGCTTCGTCGGCAAATCCGTACCGCCGCGCGAGTTGGGGCAGCCTTACGAGAAATGATTTGGGAAATACAACAGATAAGACTTCAAGAAAAATGAAAGAAAAATTGGAGAAAGTTATTGAAGCATGGTTGACCAAGACAATCAATGAGGACATATGGAAAGGACATGCAGACATTCATATCGATGAAATAGATGGAAGATTCAAAGATAAATCGCGGTGGCTTGTTGGAGGCAAGGCGTGTTTAGAAAAGGCAATCGAGATAAGAAAGAAATTTTCTCTTCCATGTATTTTAACCCTGAACATTGAGCTCACATCAGAAGATTTCATCGGCGCAAACTTTCGTAATTATTCCGACATAGAATCTCAACTTTCTTGGACACCCCCATCGCTCTATGTTTTTCCTCCGCACTCCGAAATTTTGGCAGACGCCATAAGAGAAAGCCAGCAGATTATTGTGGAAGACATAGGTATCGACTCGCTTGATTGCTACTACTACGAATCTTTTGTGCCGGATCATTTGGAATACGACCGTTGGCTGTGGCTCATCTCTTCTGTTGCGCAACTCTACAAAGTCATTTGAGTTCGCGGAGATCGAATAAAAAATCCGGCAACACATCTTCGCCTGAAAGTGTGGCGCCGAATGTATCAACGGTTTCAGCGGCCTTGTCCCTGCGGTAAATATAAGCGGTCTCAGTTTTCGGGTTGATGAGCCACGCGAGGCGACATCCGTTCGACATCCATTCCTGCATTTTCTCCTGCGCGGTTCGGAGCGCGTC
>JACMJS010000286.1 GCA_014380515.1 Chlorobiales bacterium | reverse complement strand
TTCAACAATTTAACAATTTAACAATTTAACAATTTAACAATTTAACAATTTAACAATTTAACAATTTAACCCTTCAACACACACTTTCCAAACGGCACGTTTACAATTTTGAAGTCGCCACTGATTTTCGTTGTGCCGCCCAGCCGCGTGCCTTCAATCCGCAAGGCTGCACCAATCAACGGTTCTCTTGTTTCTCTATCAATCACCTTGCCAATAATAACGCCCGTCCGTGCACTGTCTTGCGCAAACATATCGTGCGACAAAAGCAGCGCGAGCAAAATGAGGACAAGCGTTTTCATCGTCGGGTCAATTTGACGTTACGGGAGTTACACCGCGCGCGCTGAAATCCAAGCGAAGGATTTCGAGCACGAGATCATTTTCACCGGCGGGGTAACGCCACGTCTGGACTTTCTCCGTCATCAGGCGTTCGGTCTGGCTGGCGATGGGCGTTTCGTTGAAGGTGGAAACAAGGACGCGGGCGCGTTTCGTCGAGCCGTCTTTGCCGATGAGCAGTTCGAAATACACTTTGCCTTCGAGCGATTCATCGAGGCGGCGGGCGTCGCGGTAGATTTCGTTGAGATCGTCGGTGCGTTCGTCGAGCACGTCCAAAATGCGTTTGTTGCGGCGGCGTTCATCGGGCGAAAACTGTTTGGCCGGATCGTTTTGATCGGAATAATTTTCGGTGTTCGTGAAGATGGAGAATCGCCGCGAGATGTCCATCCGCACGCCGCCCGAAATCTTGAACGGAACGTAGTTGAGGTTCGACGCCGAAAGATCAATGATGTTGTACTGCGCGCCCGACTCATAATTGGTCGTGTTCGTCGCGCCAAGCACCAGAAATTCCCCGACGAGTTCCACCGAAAGCCATTCCAGCGGGCGACCGCGGGCACCGATGCCCGCATACACATAATCTTCGCGGCCATAAACGGGCGTCGGCGGACGCGAGCCGATGAAAAATTCACCGGAAGCTTCCGCAAAGAAATCCACGTAAGTCGTCGGGTATTTCACGCCGAGCGCGGTGCGCAGGCCGACGGTGCGGTTTGAAATCAAATAAGTATTGTCGAGGCTGCGGGAAACATCGCGTTCGGTGTTGAGATAATTGTGCAGCCCGACGTTGATGTGAAAGCCGAGCGAGCGGTCGGGAAACAGACCGTCGGTGTAGATGGATGTGAGAAAATGCACGCCGATCTCAAATGAATTACTCCGGTAAGGCACGAAGGGAATGTTGCCTTCCCGTGTGAAAGGGGCGTAAACATTGAGCATCGCGCCGCCCTGAACATTTTCGCTGCCGAGCGGTAGGGAACCCAATTTGAAATTCAAAGTCAAGCCGCCGAACGTGTTCGTGCGTGCGGATGCAAGCGGCGCGATGCTGTGCCGGTCTTGAAAAATATTCGCGCCGAAGGAAAAGGTAAAGCGTTTGCTCGCCACGTAATCGATCATCATGTCCAGATTGTTCTGGTTCAATGCGGCGGGCGTAAATCCGGCGGAAAGATTGCTGTAATCGTTGGGCAGCAGGAAATCGTTGCCTTTGCTGAAGTATGAACCCGTTACGGCGAAGGAGAACGTCCCTTTGCGGGCGAGATAGGCTTCCTGCGTGCGGTAAAGACGGCTGCCTGCGGTATAAGGCGATTGCGCAAGGAGACTGGCGGGCAACAGGGCGATGGCGGCGAACGCCAGAAAGATAACGCGGTATCGTTTTTTCATTTGCAGGTCGTGATGAAAACGTTGGTAGGATATGGTTAAGCCGCTTGCGACCGGATCGGTTGAAACAGTCCTGAAAAATAAATTTGAACCGCCCGCTTGCCCAATAAATACAAGAGGTTACAGCCGCTCCGGCGGTAAAATCTTCGCCGAAAATATACGCCTTTCGCCCGATTAAAAAAATCAGCACCGCCCGCCCGCACTAGCCGCCGCTCTCAATGCTTGACGCTACCGCCCGAAAGTTTTTTTGTCTTATACTTGTATCACTTGCATGTATCACTTGCATCCAAACTTGCACCCAACGCATCCAACGAACAGTTGTGCGTGCGTTCGAACTGGCATCCAAAGAAAAAATGATTTCCGCAATGGCCGCAGACATGCCCGAACAAATCAACCGCACGCTTGCGGCTTGCGCCCGTCAGTTGGACGCGATTGAAGAAATCGATGTCGAGACCGCCGACGGTAAAGTGGTGTTGGAATTCGAGAACGGCGTTAAGATCATCGTCAGCCGTCAAAGCGCGACGAATCAAATTTGGGTCGCCGAACCGGGTGGCGGCTGGCGGTTTGATTGGAAGGACGGCGGATGGCGTTCCGAAAAACTCGCCGCACCGTTGCCCGAATTTCTCTCCGGCCTCGTCTCCCTTCAGCTCGGAACGCCCGTTCATCTCTCCGCTGATATGTAACCCGTCAAATTTATGTCCGACCTTTATGCCCGATGATAAACAGTGGGATGTGATCTCGCTGCTCAAAACCAGCACTGCATTTTTTGAGGATAAGCAGATTGACGATGCCCGCCTGACCGCCGAACTGTTGCTCGCGCACGCCTTGCGGATGAAGCGCATGGAACTTTACCTTGCCTTCGACCGTCCGGTTTCTCAAAAGGAACTTGAATCCTACCGCGCCCTGTGCCGCCGCCGTGCGGAAGGCGAGCCGGTGCAATACATCACGGGCGAAGAGGAATTCTTCGGATACAAATTTTCCGTCGACCGCAGAGTGCTCATCCCGCGTCCCGAAACCGAATTGCTTGTCGAAGCCATTCTGTCCGACGTCGCTGCAAAGAAAACGCTGAAGGCGACCGCGGAAAACAAAAGCGACCTGATTGAAAATGATGATGCTGAAAGTAACCTCACCGAGCGCGAACTGAAAGAAAGCGAGGCGCAAGAAAACGATGCGGAAGCGGCAAGTGAATTGATGGCACTCGACATCGGCACGGGCAGCGGATGTATCGCCATCAGCCTTGCCAAGAAACTGCCGCAGGTGAAAATGATCGCCGTCGATATTTCCGAAGACGCCTTGACGGTCGCGGCGGCCAACGCCGGTCGCAACAGCGTAAGTGATAGAATCGAGTTCCGGCGCAGCGATGCGTTGAAGTCCGATTTCACAAAAGGATTTTTGCACCCGTTTCAGATCATCGTTTCGAATCCGCCGTACATTCCGCAAGCCGAAGCGGGCGAGATGCAGAAGGAAGTGGTGAACTTCGAGCCGCACGCCGCGCTCTTCACCGCAACGGGCTTTGAGTTCTATGAAAAAATCGCGCGCGATGCCGCCCTGTTACTGGCCAGCGGCGGACGGCTCTACTTCGAACTGCACGCAGACGCCGCGCCGCGCGTTGAGAAAATTTTAGACGCCAACGGCTTTGCGGGCATCACGCTCCGCAAAGATTTCAGCGGCATTCTCCGCATCGCTTCGGCGGAGAAATCTTAACCTTGTAAACTTAACCTTGTAAAGCGGGACGCGAAAGCGAAAAGCGATTTGACAACCATGGAAAAATTCGTCGGCATTATCGGCGCGGGCACGATGGGATCGGGCATCGCGCTGGCGGCGGCGCAGTCGGGATGCAGCGTCTCGATTTACGATAACAACGAAACCGTGCTCGCCACCGCCATGGAGCGGCTTCGCAGCGGGTTGGTGGAGCGTGTGAGCAAAGGCAGGCTTTCCCAAAAAGAATACGCTGAGACGCTCGCGCGCCTGAAACCGACGACGGCGTTTCGCTCGCTCGGTCTGTGCGACGTCGTCGTTGAAGCCATTGCGGAAAAGTTGGATGTGAAACGCGAAGTGTTCAAAGCGATGAGCGACATCACGGCGGAGCAAACCTTGCTGGCTTCGAACACTTCCGCCCTTTCCATCGGCGCGATTGCCGCCGGGTGCAAGTTTCCCGAACGCATTTTGGGAATGCACTTTTTCAATCCCGCGCCGGTGATGAAACTCGTCGAACTCGTCAGCGGCATCAATACCAGCGACCTGACGCTCGTGCGGGCGAAAGAATTTGTGAACGGCTTGGGCAAGGAATCGGTCGTCTGCCGCGATACGCCTGCGTTTATCGTTAACCGGATCGCGCGGAATTTTTACGGTGAATCGCTGCGCATCGCCGGTGAAGGAACCGCGACGCCTGCCGAGATCGATGCGATAATGCGCGAGGTTGGAAAATTCAAGATGGGGCCGTTCGAGTTGATGGATTTCATCGGCATCGATGTCAACTACACCGTAACGCAGGACGTCTATAACGCCTATTTTCAAGAGCCGCGGTTCAGACCGCATCAGATGCAACGCACGCTGTTTGAATCGGGGCGGCTGGGACGCAAGTCGGGACAAGGGTTTTACGACTATACCGGCGGCAAAGCCTCTCCGAAAATACCCGTCGGTGCCGGGCAAGTCGCTGCGGCCAAAGCGGTTTTTGAACAAAGTGAAAAAACGTTTTTTCTCAATAAAGACGCCGTCTTCGCCCGCGTGCTTGCCATGATCATCAACGAAGCGATGTTCGCCGTGCAGGAAGACATCGCCTCCGAACCCGACATCGACCTTGCCATGAAACTCGGCACGAACTATCCGGCGGGGCCGATTGAATGGGGACGCGCCATCGGCTTTGAAAAAATTCACGGCGTACTCCGCGCCCTTCACGCCGAGTTTCAGGACGAACGCTACAAAGCCGCACCGCTGCTCAAAATTTATGCGTAACCTCTCCAAGCCCCCTTTGACAAGGGGAAGCGTCGCTCGAAAAGATCGAGCGGCGTTTGAAAAGATAAAAAGTAAAAAATATGTCGAAAAAATATCAGGGTAAACCGGCTGGCGAGTTTGAGTTTAAAAACATTCTTTACGACAAGTCGGACTTCACGGCCACAGTAACGTTCAACCGTCCGAGGGTTTTAAACTCGGTGAACTTTGAAACGCTGCTCGAACTTCAATCGGCCTTTCACGATGCAAGTTTCGACGATAGGGTGCGCGTGGTTGTGCTGACGGGCGCGGGCGAGAAAGCCTTTTGCACCGGCGCGGACATGAACGAGCAACAGGAGTTTTTGGCGGAACGCAATTACTGGAAATGGATGGGCGAGTTCATCAAGACGCACGAGATGATGCGCAACATCGGCAAACCGATGATCGCGCGGCTGAACGGCATCGTGGTCGGCGGCGGCAACGAGTTCAACATGTCGTGCGACTTGGGCGTGGCGGCGGATGATATTTACATCCGTCAGGTCGGGGCGTCGCACGGCAGCGTGGCGGCGGCGGGTGCAACGCAGTGGCTGCCCATCATCATCGGCGACCGGCGCGCCCGCGAAATGCTGATGCTCAACGAAGAAATTCCGGCGGCGAAAGCCTTGGAATGGGGCTTGGTCAATCAAGTGGTGCCGCGAGCGGAATTGGACGGCGCGGTGGCGGCGATGGCCGAAAAACTGTCGAACAAGTTTCCTGAGATTTTGCGCTATACGAAAGAGCAACTCAATTTTTGGAAAACGCTTTCGTGGAGCATGACGATCGGGCACGCCCGCGATTGGCTCTCGGTACATTCACAGTCGGCGGAAGTAGCGGAAGGTGTTACAGCGTTCAAAGAAAAACGGAAGCCGAACTATAAAAAATCCCGCAAGTAATCTCACCGCCATCGCAGCGGCGATGCGGCTTGGCATCCGCCGGACATCTTCGTAAGTTTGCCCCAACTCTCACCTTGCGGCGAACATTTTAGGAACGCACTTTCCTGAACCAACCAAATCTTTTCGCTTCAGCCGAAGCCGTTCGCACTTAACATTTTTCTAAACACTCTCAATTGCAAGAGGCGCCGCAGATGTTCCCGATGGCCGGAATACGCGCGCCAAAATTACCTGTAGCTGTTTCACATCATTCAACTTCTTCAACGCTCCATCAATCAACGCCAAAATTATGACCCATCTTCACAAGTTTTGTTTCGTCGTCCTCACGCTGCTGGTGCTCGCGCCGGTAGCCACGGCGGTCAATGCACAAACGCCGCCCCGTAAGCGAGCCGCTCAAAAAAGTGCAGGTGCAACGGTGTTATTTTCGCCTGCGTCCGGCTCGCCCGTTACCGTCGGCGTAACCCCGTCGGCGATTGCGACCGCGGATTTGAACCGCGACGGCAGCGCGGATTTCCTAGCGGCCAATAAAACCGGTAACAGCGTCTCCGTCCGGCTCGGTAACAGCAGCGGCTTTACGGCGGCCTCAGATGTGCCGGTCGGTACGCCGGTGGATATTGCAACCGGAGACGTCAATCAGGACGGGAAGCTGGATTTTTTGGTCCTCGGTCAAAGTGCCGCTAAAGTTTTCGTGTGGCTCGGTGATGGCGCGGGCGCATTCACGGCGGGCGACAGCATTTTGATCGGCTTGCAACCCGTGAGCCTCGCACTCGGTGATTTCAACGGCGACGGCAAAACGGATGTGATTGTCCTTCGCAGTGCGGGCGATTTCTTCGTGCGGTTGGGCGACGGTGCGGGCGGTTTCCCCACCTCGAGCAGTTTCGGCACCGGCTTCCCTAACGCTTCTGACATCACCGCCGCGGATTTCGATAACGACGGCGACTTGGATTTGTTCATCGTCAATACATCGAATACACTTATTACCATCGCCCGCAACGACGGCGGCAGCGGCTTTGCATCTCAAACGAATTTTCAAATCGGCGTCGGCACGAACCCGAATGTGGTCGCTGCGGCAGACATCAACAATGATGGAGCTCAAGATTTTCTGACGGTCAATACCGGCAACAATACCGTCGCGGTGTTTCTTGGCGACGCTACAGGCGGCTTCTTATATGGCGAAGTGATTCCCGTCGGGCCGGGGGCTTCCGACATCAAACTGGCGGACTTCAACGGCGACGGCAACTTGGATTTTCTCACCGCCAACGCGGGCGACAATTCCGCCACGCTCGGCCTCGGCGACGGCACGGGTGGCTTTACGACCCAACCGCTCACTGCGGGCATTGCCGGACAACCCGACCGGCTGGCGGTAGCGGACGTCAATAACGACGGCAAGTTGGATTTCTTCATCAACAGTCCCGAAACCAATGCGGTTGCCGTTTTGCAGAACGGCATTGTGTTTGACGTAACAACTTTCAC
>JACMJS010000285.1 GCA_014380515.1 Chlorobiales bacterium | reverse complement strand
TCCTGAGTTACCGTCCGCTTTGAAACGAATGTAGGCAAGTCCCGCCGCGCCTAACTCTTTCGTAGCGTGGTCGACTGCTTTGTCGTAGAATAATCGCGGCTCACCGGCTTTGCCTTTCAACACAAACGCCTTGACGCATTTTCCTTTTGACGTATTATCGGCAAACGCTTTGAAGCCGGAAGTAATAAAAAGATCGGTTACATCTTTGATCACAACCGGATTGCGAAGGTCGGGTTTATCCGAGCCGTAGATGTTCATCGCATCGAGATATTTGATCTGCGGAAAGGGCAGTTGCATAATGCGCTTTTTGGACAGCGTGGCGGTGATGTGCTCGAACATTTCCTCTAACACGCCGAACAAATCCTCTTGCGTGATGAACGACATTTCCATATCGAGTTGATAAAACTCGCCGGGGCTGCGATCCGCGCGGGCGTCTTCATCGCGGAAGCACGGCGCGATTTGAAAATACTTATCAAAGCCCGCGACCATCAACAGTTGCTTGAACTGTTGCGGGGCTTGCGGCAACGCATAAAATTTGCCCGGATGAACTCTACTCGGCACGAGATAATCTCGCGCGCCTTCAGGCGATGAGTTCGTCAGAATCGGCGTTTGGATTTCGTTGAAGTCGCGCTCCGCGAGAAACTGCCGGATGGCGGTGATGACCTTGCCGCGAAAGATGATGTTGCGGTGCAGATGCTCGCGCCGCAAATCGAGGAAGCGATATTTCAACCGCAAGTCTTCGGGGATTTGCGTTTCGTCGGCAATCGGAAAGGGCATTGCTTGCGCCGCACTTTCAATGGTGATCGCGCTGACGACGACTTCGACTTCGCCCGTCGCCATGTTCGCATTCACCGCGTCTTCGCTGCGAAGTTTGACACGGCCTTCAATCGTGAGCACGGATTCGGTTCGGACTTTTTCCGCGAGTTCAAAGAGTTCCGCTTCTTGCGGTTGAAAAACCAATTGACACAAGCCGCTGTGATCGCGCAAGTCGATGAAGATGAGTTCGCCGTGATCGCGCTTGCGATGCACCCAACCGGCGAGTTTAATGTGTTGCTCCGTATCGGTCTTGCTGAGTGTGCCGCACAGATGCGTTCGGTATGGATTCATAGTTGAAGTTGAGTCGATAAAAAAACTTCTGCGAAGCCGCGCTGGCGACTTGCAGAAGCCGTAAAGTTTGATTTGTATTGCCCCGAATAATGTCGGGGGAATATCGAGAAAAAGGCTTGCGTTTCAAAAGCACCAACACCGGACACGCTTGAGGAAATACGGGCGAGTCATGCCTCGCCCCTACAACGAATCGTCAATGATCACCGCGTCGGCTTCGATTTCGATAAGCATCCGTTCATCGATAAGCCGCGAGATTTCGATCATCGAGGTTGCGGGTAAAATATCTCCGAAGACTTCGCGGTGCGCTTTGCCGATCTGTTCCCAATCGTGCCGGATGTCGGTAACAAACATCCGCGTCCGCACCACGTCGTTCAAACTTGCACCGGCTTTGTGCAAGGCTGATTCGATGTTCTTCAACGCTTGTAGCGTCTGCCGGTACGCATCTCCCTCGCCAACGATGTTGCTTTCCGCATCCGTCGCCGTTGTGCCGGTAACGAAAACCATATTGCCCGCCC
>JACMJS010000284.1 GCA_014380515.1 Chlorobiales bacterium | reverse complement strand
GCGACGAGTAATAAAAGTGCGGAAAGGAAATGGGTCTTGGTCATGTATAGATAATTGGATTGATATTGATGCAGATGCTTACTTCTTTACTATTCGAAAGAACAGAAAGGTTATCCGTGCGCGAAGCCGGTTGCGAGAATGAATCGCAGCGGCATCGTGGTTATTTTTGGAAAAGAATCTTTGGAAACAGCGGGGCGCGAAGGAAATCAGATGCGAAGCGGGAGTTGATAGGATGCGGAAGTGAAAGACGGGAAAAGCGAGATTGTGAAATTAGCGAGCGTATCTGATGAGGTTCGTCGGTAGAAAATTTCGGCGGTTAAGAGCGGCGGGTTGGACGGTGCGGGAAAATCTTTTCTACCTTTTGTGAAGCCGTTAGCGGACAGTGTTTCGCTTTGAAGGTTTCGGCTTCCGGCCACGCTCGTTAGCAAGCGTTCGATTTTCGGGCGGGTATCTTTGCTTTTTTCCTTCCCGCTCTGCGATGCGTTCAGCATCGCCACCGATGATCCGCCCGTCGCTACCGAAATCGCAAAGAACAGATACGCTTCCAGCAACCGGCAAATGCCTTTGACCTTGCGGTGCACTTTGCCCAACACAAACACCGCGCGTTGTTGCGGCTTGGCATGGACGGCAAAATATGTTTCGGTTGCTTGCGGCATGTAATTTATTCCGGTACCTCGAAGCTGAAACTTTTGGAAGCAGTTCTTTTGACTGCAAGCAACTTAGCCTCGACGGGGAATAAGATGAAAAAGAAATAGTGCCGCTCTGAAAATTTCAGATGATTTGTAATCTACTTGCAAATAGACAGTTACAGGGTGAAGCGGTTTATTCGCGTAGGAAGGTTCGTTCTGCAAGTGCAACGGAGGGTATGCGTTAGTATCCTTTCGCCGGTTCCCAAAGTCCGATGTCCAAGTGTTTTTCATACCATGCCTGAAGCGATTTCGGATCGCCCGATTTGAAGAACACGCCGCCGATGCCCGTTACCCGTTTCATCATTTACCGGTGTTGGTTAGCCGATGTTGATTTTAATTTTCTTGCGCGGTGTTTCTACCGGCGCGCCGAACAGCGAGTTACCGGAAGGCTGTGCGGTTTGCGCCGCCGTGCCATCATCATCGAAGCGGATATGGATAGGATCAGGTTTTTGAGTCGCCTGCGGCGCCGCGTCCGCAGCGGCATTGTCAGTATTCTGATGCGCCGCAGTCGCGGCATCGGGTGTGAAAGCCCCTTGTTGCATCATAGTGGCGGCTTTCTGTACCATGCCGAACAGCCCGTCGCTTTTGATGGCGGCGGAGATCGCGTTCAGGACGAACTCCTGCGTCTTTTCGTTTTGCGAAATGTTGGTGAGCAGTTCGCTCAAAGCGGAAATGACTTGCGGCATGTTGCTCATACTCGGCAACCGCTCCAAATCGCGTTTTGCTTGCTCACGATATTCTTCGGGAATACTTGAGAGCACGTCGCGTGTGACGGCTTCCATGCGCTTCAGCGTCAGCAAGTCCAGTTCGGGAAAGGCAGCGGGCTTCGGAGCGAAGTCGTGGCGGCGTTCGCCTTGCATGAAATCGGCGGAGTATTTCGGCGTGCCTGCGGACTGCGGGACGCCGTTTGGAGTTGCGTTTGGATTCATGTTTGGATTGAGGCGGCGTTCGCGCAGTTCGGCCAGCGTGTTTTGCCCGTAGATGTGCGTGTATCCGTTCGTCGCCCGCACGGCGGTGGCATCATACTTCGGTTCCTGAATTGAGGATTCGTCGCCCAGCACCACCTCGCGCGGCGGAAAAAGTTTTACACTTTGCGTAGCGATTTCCGCGGCGACGCCTTCCGGCACTTCGCCTAAAAAATTTTTACCCGCACCGCTTTCGATGACCGACGACGCCAGCATCGCAAACGAAGCAATCTGATTCGCTTCCGCTTCCGGCACCAAATCAAAAATGAGCGAGAGCGGCGGCTTGCCCGCCCGGGCAATCGTCAGGTTCAGCGTGGCGTAGTCCTGATGCTGCTCGGACGGCGCGGACTTGGCGGCGACGGATACCTGCGCGAGACTGAAGCGGTCGAGATAATCTTTAGCAACCCCGCGCGCCCACATATAAATCGCTGCGTTTGAAATCACCAGATAATCGTGAAACGCGAGACCGCCGACGCGCTCGTTCTTGGCTTCATAAAAGACGCCGTCGAACATCGCCAAGGCTTGCTCGCCCTCGCGCAAAAGTTTCTTGGAAAAAAATTCGCGGATGTGCGCTTCGTCGGTATGGCGGGCGGCGTAAAGTGAAATGCGGTTCATGTTACTTCTGACTTCAGGAACGCTTTCGAAATTGTTGGATTGTAAATGACACGGTAAGCTGAGGTGAGCCGGTGAATCCGGGCTTCGGCGACGCTGATTTTCATTACAACTGTTCAGCGTGCCGAAGCCGCAGGTTCAAAGATTGCGGATGGTTACTTGGCGAACTTGGATTCGATTTCCTTGTCGCGCTGCGGCGTCGAGGCTGCGCTCGGCGATGAGCCGCGAAGTCCGCCGCTGTTGCCGCCGGTCAGGCCGCCGTAAAGATTTTGGTTCAAACGCGCGGTGCCTTTGGCAAGCGTGTCGAAAATCTGTGCGCCGGTGTACCAATGGCCTTCAAACATGTACTCCGAAATGCGTCCGATGCTAACGAGCACATCGGTAATAACGCCTCCACCTGATGCCATAACTGTTCCTCCTGAAAAATGTTGTTGAATTATAAATGCGATCCTGAAATGCGTAAAACTTCTTTCTAAAAATTCGTGAGCAAAAAAATTATGTCGTAGCCGCGTCCGTAGATGCACTGCCTGCTGGCGTAACCGGCTTGATCACAACGGGCTTGATCGGAATCGCGCCTTTGACCGGCACCGCCGCCGGACGCGCGACGGGCACATTTACCGATGCCGATGCCGCTGCAGCCTGCGTTTCAGCGCGGGGGCGAACGATGAAATCCGTTTTCAGCGGCGTGTTGAAAATCGCTTCCAACGATTTGGCACCCAGTGTTTCGCTCGCGCCCGGACGGCTGAAATCCGCAATCGAATCCGAGGCTTCAGCGACCGCCGTGAAAGTGTTGTAGGCCAGCCGCCAAAATGCATTGATGCCGCCGAGCAATACGAAGGTCGCCTGCTCGGTGAGATCGAGTTGCTTAAACCCTTTTTCAAATTCCCGTTTTTCCATGATCGTTACGAATGATCGTTTTCAAAGTATGATTCGGTTGAAGGCAAGGCTGTTTCTCAGACTACCGGATGTCATCAATTTTATCGGCGGCGTTCGAGGCGGCGCGGCTGACGGAATCAGCGACGTCTTTAACGACGTCGGTTGCTTTGGCCGCCATGTCGCCGACGCCGCGAGCGGCATCGACCGTAATGCTATCCACGCTGCGGGCGGCGTCTTTAACGACTTCGCTTGCGGTTCGGCCTGCGTCTTTAACGGTGATGACGACGCGGTTGACCGTTTGCGAAACGCCTTCGCTCGTCATGCCGGAAAGTCCCGTCGCTTTGGCAATGTCATCCGCCGAAGCCGCCGTGCGTTCGACCACATCGCCGATGAGATTCATCGTGCCGACAATGGCCGATTGTCCGGTGATGAATGCGGCTTCGGCTAGAAACGCCACGCGGTCGGTGAGCGGCATGTCTTTAAATTCGTTGCGAAGTTTTTCGTACGACTCCGTCATATGATCTCCTTGAAATGTGTGTAAAAATAGTTGCGAAAAACTTACTAAATACTTTCAGCACTGCAAATGTCCGCACGAATTTTTGTGCACTTTTTAAACCGGCCAAATCGCCTCTCCGAACCCCTGTCCCGCTTCGGCGGGACGTCCCCTTTGGTAAAGGGGACAGTGTTAAGAGGAAAACAAAAAGATAAACACCAACTCTTCAAATCAAATCTTTAACCGCCTTCGACCACTGTCCCCTTTACCAAAGGGGACGTCAGCCCAAGGCTGACAGGGGTTCACGCATTGACCGCCGTCCGCGCCGGTTGCGATGTCAATGCAAACGGAATTGAAAGCCACTGGCCTTTGAACGTCGCTTCGCCCGGCGTGATGCCCGTGAGCGCGAGCGGCAACGACGTGATTTTGCGCTGGTTGCCCAACTGCACAAATAAATCATCGCCCGAAACCCATACTTCCATATCGCCCTCGGCGGCGAAAGGCAACTTCATCATAATTTCATAACCGGCTTCGGTGCGAATGAACTTCGTCGGCGGTTCGGTGTGCAGGATCGCCGCAGGGTTGAGGTCGCCGTAAAGGTCTTCGGCCAATTTTTCTAAAGCGTTAAAGCCGACGACTTCATCATCATACATTTTTACTTTTCGAATCGGCAGCGGCGCGAAGGAGTTCGTAATCTCGGTGAGATATTTTTGCTGGGTCGCTTTCCACTTTTCTAAATAGCCGCTGTCCTCATCCATCGGCAGCAGTTTGTTCACCGCGACCATATCGACGCCGAAGCCATAAAGATTTAAATAAGTCAAAGCGCGCATCGTTTCTTTGATCACCATTTTCTCGGCGTTCATCACCAAGCGAATGCTGGCGGTAGCGGGGTCGGTGAGGATTTCGCGGACGCCTTCCAGTTCGCTGAACATCGTATCGACCGCGCCGAAGACGTCTTCGGGCGGCACGAGTTCCGCCAGTCGCGTTGAAAGTTTAGCGAGCGGACGCGCGATGGGTTTGACGAAATACTTTTCAACGCCGCGCACCATTTTGATGCCCCACGCGAGCGTTTCCGGCAGCGAGAGCAAGCGAAGCGTTTCACCCGTCGGCGCGGTGTCCAAGACCATCGCATCATAGTTGCCGGAGCGTTTGTACCGCTTGACCCGCATCAGGCTGAACATTTCTTCCATACCGGGCAGGACGGTCATTTCATCAGCCATCACATCGCTGACGCCTTGCGCGAAAAACAGTTTGGCGTAATGCCGCTGCACGGTGCCCCAGTTGGCTTTCAAGTCGGTGTAAGCATTGACTTCGAGCGCGTGCAAGTTTTCTTTGATCCGTTGCGGCTCAGCAGCCAGTTGAAGTCCGAACGAATCCGAAAGACTGTGCGCCGGATCAGTCGACATCACCAACGTTCTTAAACCCATGTTCGACAGCCGCAGCGCGGTTGCCGCTGCGATGCTCGTCTTGCCGACGCCGCCTTTGCCCGTAAAAGTAATCAGCCTCATAATGGTACTTCTGGTATGTGCTTGTGATTTGATACGAAATGTTTGCCGCTCCAACATAGCACTTTTCAATTTTCGCTTAAACACGCGAAGCCGTTTGGTTCAATGCTTGCGACGTTTTTTGAATCGCCCGCTTTCCCGCGTCTGGCAAGGCTTCGCGGCTGACGGGATTTCAACTCGGCTAAATCGACTTCCGCTGCCGCGCGGCTTATCGCCGCACAGTTTGCATTTGCCCGCCCTGACGGTAAATTCATTTCAACATTCAAGCAATACACGATGCCAATACCGACAGACATGCCGACCGAAAAATTTCAGCGATACCAATCGCGCGTAACCGAAGAACGAACGTCAAAAAAAGCGCGCACCCAGCGACACGCCGAATATGAATCGTCGCTCGCCCCGAAAGCAAACTTCGCCACGCTCAACGGCACGGTGCATCATTATTTTGATTCGGGCGAGACCGCGAGCGGCGAAACGGTGATTCTCATTCACGGCTGGGATTGCTGGTGGATGTGGTGGCATAAAGTGATCGCGCATCTGAACGCGAAAGGCGTGCGGACGATTGCATATGATCTGAAGGGACACGGCTGGTCGGACACGGATTCGAAAAATGATTACTCGCTGGAGTCGCTCTCGCAGGATTTGCAAAGTTTGGTGCAGCACTTGGGGTTGAAGCGGTATCACTTGGCGTCGTTCTCGCTGGGCGCATTTGTCGCACTGGATTACGCGGTGCGCTTTCAAAATGAGGTGGCGTCGGCGACGTTTTTCAACTTCGGGGTTTTTCCCAACAGTCCGTTGCTCTCGAAAATTATTCCGAAAGCGATTCCGTTTCTCTTTGATAAAGTGGTTCGCAAAATCAAATGGTGGCCGCTGCTTTATGCATATGCCCGCATCACGCTCGCCCGCAACCCCGCCTCGAAAGAGGACATCTTGATCGGCATGAACAGTCTGACGCAGTGTTCGCCGGAAGCCATTCGCGGCACGGCGGAGCAACTGGCCAAAATAGAAATCACCGAAAACCTGCCGAAGCAAGTGGAGAAACTGCGCATTCCGACATTGTTTGTGGCGGGTAAAGGCGATCAGGTAGTCAGTTGGAAACACACGAAGGAACTTCACGGGCACGCGGTGAACGG
>JACMJS010000283.1 GCA_014380515.1 Chlorobiales bacterium | reverse complement strand
CAGATTGTGCCGGCGGAGCGGAGTAATGAAGTGGGTGCGGCAGGTGTGCCGGTTGAGCCGGGTGAGCCGGTTGGCATACCGAATGGAATGGTGGCAACGCGGAGTGATTACGAGTTGGGAGTTGGAAATGAAACGGTGGCGATTTACGAAGGTGGGAATGTATTGCAAGCGGTGCGGTATGAGATGGGGTATGGATATATCGATGTGTACTAGGTTAAACCAAATCTGACAGATGCGATTAAACGGACGGTGAAAGTGTCAGGCGGTCAAGTTGCTTTTCGTGAGCGAGTTTGACGGTATCCAAAAAGGTCTGATACGGGGTCTTGCCATAGCAATACTTTCCGCTGTGCGGACGCTCGTGATTGTATTGATGCAGCCACTGATCCAGATCGTGTTGCAACTCGCTGAGCGTCCGGTAGATTTTCTTGCGGAACGCGGTGGCATAAAATTCATCTTGCAGCGTGCGGTGAAAACGCTCGCAGATTCCATTCGTCTGCGGACTGTAAGCGCGTGTTTTGGTATGGTCAATATCTTCTATGGCCAAATAGAGTTGATACTCGTGGTGCTCGCGGTTGCCGCAATACTCTGTGCCCCTGTCGGTGAGAATGTGTAACAATCGTACCTGATGGTCATCGTAGAACGGCACGACCTTGTCATTGAGCGTATCGGCTGCGACGAGCGCGTTCTTGCGGTCGTAAAGTTTGGCGAACGCCACTTTGGCGTAGGTGTCAATAAAGGTTTGTTGGTAGATTCGGCCAACGCCTTTGATGTTGCCGACATAGTAAGTGTCCTGTGCCCCCAGATAGCCCGGATGCTCGGTTTCGATTTCGCCGTGGGCCTCCTTTTCAAGTTTGGCTTTTTCTAAGGCAACTACTTGTGCTTCCGTCAATACCAAGCCTTCCAAAGCGGACTTGGCTTCTAAGGCTTTCAAGCGTTTCTTGAAGTTCTCCAAATCGTGCCGCATCCAAACCGACCGCACGCCGGTAGGTGAAATGAACTTGCCACTCTTTTTGAGTTCGTTGGAGACCCGCACTTGTCCGTAAGCGGGTTGGTCAATGGCCATTGCCACGACGGCCTGTTCAATATCCTCTTCAACCCTATTCTTGGGCAAGGGTTTACTTCGGGTCAATTCCTCTAACGCCCGCTCGCCGCCTTTGTCGTAAAGGTCTTTGAAGCGATAGAAACTGTCGCGGCTGTAGCCCATGACATGGCAGGCTTTGGACACGCTGCCCAAGGTCTCGGCCAGTCGCAACAAGCCTAGTTTGTGCTTGATGATTTTCTCTGCGGTTGTCATACTTTTTCTCTCCAATTTAGTTCATGTTCAAAGTTACTAAATTGTCAGATAAAGTCTAACCTATTACACATCTAAAACCGCATCTCTACCCCTTCGAAATCAAACCCCGCACTGCCATCCTTCGCCGCCATCGCCGTCCTAAATTTCCCGCCCGCTCGCAGCTCATTCTCCGCCGAAGGCGCATGCCAGTCCTCCGAAGCGAAATACCATTGCCTAATGTCCGCTGGTTGCGTCCACTTTGTCCAAACCGCCGCCACCGGCGCCGTATTGCCGCCGTCGGCCCGATGGATATTGATGATCCGCGTCCCGCCGTTACAATCATGTTTCCCAATGAAGATTAAATTTCAATGACAACCAAAAACAGAAAGCGGCTTGATAAGAGCCGTTTTTTGTTTTGCTTTTATTCTGTTTTCGAGGGTTCAAGCAGCAGTAGAAAGTTCAAAGATGTCGTAGAACTTTGTCATGTTTTCGATGTTCCCGCCACCCCGACTTTCATTACGCACGACTGCTTCGTTTGCAGGAGCGGTTTTGCTTTCAGTCCTTTCACTTCTTTCCATCCGCTCATACATCTGCATCAGTTCCGCACTTCGCCGTGCTGGCACTTACTTTACAATGAGTTTGCCGCGCAGCATGTTCATGCCGCACACAAACTCAAACTCGCCCGCCGTTTTCGGTACAAGTTCAATCACTGTGGTTTTGAACGCGGCTAAGTCGCGCCGGATACCGAAATCGCCGAAGACGATTTCTTCCGAACAACTGTTTTCCTCATCGCGGTAAAATTTCAACCGCACCAGTTTGTCCTTGGCTACTTCGATCACATCGGGCGAATATCCGCCTTTCACCGTGATCGAAACTTCCTGTACGCCCGCTTGGCTCTCGGTTGCTTGCGCCCGCTCTTTCTCCGAAAAGAAAAAATACCAGATCACAAACAGGGCAAGCACAAGGCCGCCGAGCGTTACAATCATTTGCGTCGTATCCATTTTCTACCTCTCTTGTAAATTTTAATTTCCGCTTTACCCGCGCTCCCAAACTTACCGTGCTTTGAACGACCTGAGCCGCAACGCATTCGTCAGTACGCTCACGCTGCTAAGTGCCATCGCCGCCGCCGCAATCATCGGCGAGAGCAACCAGCCGAAGAGCGGATACAGCAGTCCGGCAGCGAGCGGAATGCCGAGCACGTTGTAAATGAACGCAAAAAATAAATTCTGTTTGATGTTGCGCATCGTTCGCCGCGAAAGTTCAATCGCAGTTATAACGCTTTGCAAATCATTGCGAACCAGCGTGATGTCCGCCGCTTCAATCGCCACATCCGTACCCGATCCAATCGCAATGCCGATGTCCGCCTGCGCGAGCGCGGGCGCGTCGTTGATGCCGTCGCCGACCATCGCTACGATCTTTTTCTCCGTTTGCAATTCTTTCACCTTGCCCGCCTTGTCCTGCGGCAACACTTCGGCGAACACCCGCTCGATGCCGACTTGTGAGGCGATGCGCTGCGCGGTTTGAACATTGTCGCCCGTCATCATCACCACCTCGATGCCGAGATTCTTCAACTGCGCAATCGCCGCTTTGGACGTTGGCCTGACTTCATCCGCCACCGCAACGAGCGCGGCGAGCGTTTGATTTATGGCAACGAACATCACCGTCTTCGCTTCCGCAAGCAACTGACCTGCGTGTGCCTTCGCTTCGCCATCGATTGTAATTTGCTGCTGCTGCATCAGCCCCAAGTTTCCAATCGCCATTGCAGCGTCCCCAATCTTTCCCGTTGCGCCCTTGCCCGCAACCGCATTGAAGTCCGCTACGGTGAGTGGCGTCGCTCCATTGGCGACTGCATACTTCACCATCGCCGCTGCGAGCGGATGTTCCGATTGCGATTCCAGCGAAAGCACCAAGTTCAAAACGTCTTTTGCATCGTGTTCCGCATTGGCAGTGCCGAGTGTAACGAAATTTGTAACCGCCGGTTCGCCCTTCGTGATCGTGCCGGTTTTATCCAGCACGATGGCCGTGATTTTGTGCGCGGTCTCTAAACTTTCGGCGTTGCGAATGAGCACGCCGTTCTCCGCGCCTTTGCCCGTGCCGACCATAATCGCCGTCGGCGTGGCAAGTCCCAACGCGCACGGGCACGCGATAATCAAAACCGATACGAAGTTCACAAGTGCAAACGGCAACCGCGTTTCGGCAGGCATCACCCCAAACCAAACGACGAACGTCAGAATGGAAATTACAATCACGACGGGCACGAACACCGCGCTAATTTTATCGGCGAGCCGTTGAATCGGCGCCCGCGAGCCTTGCGCTTCTTCTACCATCTTTACAATCTGCGCGAGCATCGTGTCCTTACCGACCTTCACCACGCGAAAGGTGAAACTGCCGGTTTTGTTCATCGTCGCGCCGAAGACTTTATCGCCGGATTTTTTTTCAACGGGCAAACTTTCGCCCGTGAGCATCGATTCATCGATGCTCACGAGGCTCGATGCGCCGCCGGTGATCACGCCGTCGGTCGGAATTTTTTCGCCGGGCCGGACGCGGACTTCATCGCCGATGATGAGTGCTTCTACCGGCACATCGATTTCATCGCCGTCTCGAAGCACGCGAGCCGTCTTGGCTTGCAGGCCGATGAGTTTTTTGATCGCCGCTGAAGTTTGTCCCTTCGCCCGCGCTTCGAGCAGTTTGCCAAGCAGAATGAGCGCAATGATAACGGCGGTTGTATCGTAATAAACATCCGCTGCGATGCCTTTGGATTCAAGCAACTGCGGCGCAAGCGTGGCAACCAAACTGTAGAGAAACGCCGCGCCCGTGCCGACGGCAATCAGCGTATCCATGTTCGCCGAG
The DNA here is from genome assembly GCA_014380515.1 of Chlorobiales bacterium. Taxonomy (GTDB): domain Bacteria; phylum Bacteroidota; class Chlorobiia; order Chlorobiales; family JACMJS01; genus JACMJS01. The sequence goes on along the minus strand of JACMJS010000283.1, from coordinate 603 downwards.
CGGTGCGTGAAGCCGTTGTAAGCCGAGACGTAAAATTCACGTCCGCTGTAGAGAATCACCGGCAATACCAAAGCAAGTTGCAGGTAATTCATCAGTGTCATGTTCACTTGTGCCATCACTGCGGGAATCAGCATCACCATCGAGAGCGGCATGATGATCGCCGCGAGCACAGCGGCAACGGTAAAGCGGCGTTTAAGGTCTTCGTAAGTTTTTGCTTTTTGCTGTTCAATCTCTTCGGCATGAACCGCATCGCTCGTTTCCGCCGCACGTTCAATCACAGCGTAGCCCGCGCCATCAACCGCCGCTTTTAGTTGGCTCAGTCCCACAAGGCTTGGTGCATATTCAACCGTCGCTTTTTCGGTGGCCAGATTCACCGTTGCTTTCGCAACGCCTTCGGTTTTTACAAGCGCGCGTTCAATCGTTGAAACGCACGCCGCGCAGTGCATTCCCGAAATATCGAGCGTGGCGATTTGCGTCTTCACGCTGTCCAGCAATGCCTTGACAGGCTTTGCGGTTCCCGGCTGTATCGGTTGAATCACCGGCAGCGAAAATAGTTGCGGGTTAATCCCCCCAGCCCCCTGATTGAGCTTGCCGAAATCAATT
>JACMJS010000282.1 GCA_014380515.1 Chlorobiales bacterium | reverse complement strand
TGTTCTATAATGATAATTATGTAAAGTCATTCTAATTCGGGTTCGTTTCTACTTGTATCCAGACCCAGACATCTCCGCCTAGTTTCACTGCCAGCCAAAGTAAAACCGCACCGGAGACCAGCGCAATCAACCGCATCGCAAACCGGTTGTGAATCAGCCGGTTAAATACGGAAGCGAGGAAAGCTAATCCAAAAAACCATATCGTAGAAAACGAACCGGCCCCAAGTCCAAAAAAAAACCTCTCCGAAGTCGCCGGAAACTGAGCGGCATATCCCCCGATCAGCACGACTGTATCCAGATAGACATGCGGGTTAAGCAAACTAAATCCCAACGTCGCTAGTAGCGTCTGCTTGAGCGTTGTTGTTTCAGGACTTGCAGCCGTCAAGGATTCGTTTGGCTTTAAAGATTCACCAAGTTTCATCACGCCGTAAAAAACAAGAAATCCTACGCCAAGCAAACCGAAAATAATTTTGAGAACCGGCACTTGCAGAAAAACCGAAGCCGCTCCGAGCACGCCGAGCAAGATCAAAATGATGTCGCACACCGAGCACACAAACGCGACGAATAAATGCCGTCGCCGCTTTAAACCCGAATCAAGGACGAAAAGATTTTGAGCACCTAATGCGAGAATAAGACTGGCCTGAAGCAAAAAGCCTTGCAAGAAAACCTCCATTCAAAATTTTCATTCAAGATTTAGGCACCCAGCCGTTGCCGAAGGTTTCATCGAAGCAATAGGTTGAAATGTCCTTGCGTTGGTTGCTTGACCAGTCAATCGTCGGACGCTTGGCACCGGGGTCGGTGTAGCCCAATCGAAACAAGGCGATCAGTTCAAAGTTTTCCGGCGGCGCGATCATCTCTACGCATTTCTGCCACTGCTCACCGCCCGCTTCCATCGGCAAAGAAATAAATTGCACGCCGACGCCCAAGGCATTCGCGGTAATCCAAATGTTTTCAATCGCCATCCCGAGCGCGAGCATCGAATACATTCCCGAGAGTTCACCCTTCTTGTATTCCTCTTTTGAAAGCAACACCCCTAAGATAAGCGGTGATGAGGCGACGAGTTTCTTGGAATCAATCGCCAAGATATACGGCACGCGCAGTTTGTTCATCACTTCGCCGCCCTTCTCGGAAAAAAGATACTGGATGAACGGCCTGAGGATCAGCGGCATGTTATCGATGTGAATGCCGTCGCCCGACTTATCCGTTTCTTCCTTGCTGAAGCGAAAGTATTTCAGATACCGTTTCCAGAAATTTCCTTTCTGCATCACGAGCTTCATCGAATCACCCGCAATTTTTCCTAACTCCTTCCGCCGCGCTTCACTGCGAACGAGGACGAACCGCCACGGCTGCGAATTGAAATGACTTGGCGCGTAACTGGCGGCTTCGAGAATCGTCCGCACGTGCGATTCATCCAAAGGTCTGTTCGCAAAATGCGCGTTCGTCGTGCGGCGGTTACGAAGCACATCCAGCAACACATCAACTTTTCGTTGCCGCGTTGTGTCGGGAGATTCAGTCGCAGGTGCGATGGACGGCATCATGGTTGAAACGAGTTTAGATCGACTTAGATCGAGGTGAAGACAATGACGCTATAAACCGACAAACAAACAAGGGCATACATCCAATGTCCCGCCGTGCGGCCACGAAACCGGATCATCAGCAACAGCATCGCGGTGAGCACAGCCAAACTATATGCCACAGAATTGACCGCAAGATTATTGCCTGACAAACGCTGGGGCGAAGGCTGCAGAAAGGCGATCACGGTTGCAGCAATGACGCCGCACATGACGAAAAAGTAAATCGCATGATGCAGAAAACGAAACCTTGTGTTGTCTACGATTTTGAATTTGACGAGCAATCCGAAACAGAAATTGAAAATAAACAAGCTGTACGCCGTTTTAAGTGCAATCTGTAAACTGCTTTCAGGTAACATGTTACGACCGGACTTCTACAATGAAATTTAAGTCAATTTCTGCAACGCCAATTCTTCTTCCCGAACGCGGACACGAAGCATCCATAAATTGAGCACGCTAAAAATCCCCGCGGTGAAGTATAAACCGAACATCAACGGCACGACGAGAATCTCCGTGCGGACGATGAGATAGTTCGGATGCTTCAGATATTTGTAAAGCCCGGTGCGAACGCGAGCCGAACCCGGCACGATGAGAATGCGCGTGTTCCAAAATTTTCCCAGCGTGGTGATGACGTGAAAACGTCCCGCCTGTGCCACGAGGAAAAGTCCGAACCACAGCAGCCAAAATTCATTCAGACCGCGGGCGAAATAGAGGTGCTCGGCGATCATTGAAACGAACCAACTTGTATGCAAGAGCACCATCCACGTGTAATGCTCGCCTCCGGCTTCAACCCCGCCCAAGGATTTGATGTAAATTTCATTCCGCTTGGCAATGACCAACTCCGTCAATCGCTGCACGATGAGAAATCCGATGAGTATCCAAAACCACATTCTTTCTTCAACAGTTGATAGTTGGCAGTCGTTGGTTGTTCTTCAATCCCAATGCAGCAAGACCAGCTCGGATGAAAATCCCGGGCCGAGTGCCCCGACGAGGCCGTAAACATTGCTTTCGCGGGCAAGGTCTCGCATAAACCGCTTCAGAATAAACATCACCGTACAGGCCGACATGTTTCCGCACGTCCGCAGCACTTCCCTTGCGTGCCTGAGATGTTCCGCCGTCAGCCCGAGCGAGGTTTCGTAGGCGCGTAAGACTTTCGCGCCGCCCGGATGCGTGATGAAATGCGCGATGTCGTCAGTCGTCAGTTGCTCCGCACCTAAAAACGTCTCAATCGATTGCTTCATAAACGTCTTGACGATTTCCGGCACGTCGCGTGAGAGAATCACTTTAAATCCCTCGCCGCCGAAATTCCAGCCCATCACATCCAAAGAATCCGGCATCGTGTGCGTTTCGGAAGCGACGAGGCAGGGCGTGGCGTGAGAGACTTTAGCTTGAACCGCATCGCCGGTAACGAGCACCGCGCAGGCACCGTCGGCGAAGAGCGAGGTTGAAATCATCGCGGCTTTGGAGAGATCGTTGCGGATGAACGTCAGGCCGCAAAGCTCGGCGATGACGATCAGAATCTTCGCGCCCGGATAGGCCTTCGCAATATCCATCGCCCGCGAGAGCGACACCGCCCCGCCCGCGCAACCCAAACCGAAGAGCGGCATTCGTTTGATATTTTTTCGGAACGGCAAGCGTTCAATCAACCGGGCGTCCATCGCAGGGGTTGAGAGGCCGGTGGTGGAAACGAACATGAGGTAATCAATCTCGCCGTACGATGTCTGTGATTCAGCGAGGCAGTTTTCAATCGCCGTCTCTGAAAGACTCAGCCCGTGCGTGATGTAAAGATCGTTTTTTTCCTGAAAAGTTTTCGGCGCGGCAAACCAGTCGATGGGCACGCAGAAACGGCGCTCGTCAATTTCGGTGCGATCAAAAATGGCGGTAAGCCGCGAAAGGTCGCCCTTGTAAGTCTCGCCGTAGAGGCCGGAAGCAAATTGTCCGACGGATTTCTGAGTTAAAACAAAGGGCGGTTGCGCGGTTCCGATGGCGATGACTTTGGGCATAAATATGAATGCGGACGGGTAAGGTTAAAGATCGATTCAAACGTAGTGCTTCGCCCGCACATTTCCGCAAAGGCCGCGCTCCCGATTCCGCCACCGCACTTCCCCGCCCCGATATTTTTTTCAGGTCAAGGTTTGTTTTCTATATTCAGCCGCGAAGAAAAGAAGTTGTTCGTTGTTGGTCGTTGGTAAAGAATGAATTCCGTTCACTAACAACTAACGATCAACAACGGTTAACGAACCACCAATAAAAAATATGGCAAAGATAGATATGGTCATGCCGAAGATGGGCGAAAGCATCATGGAAGGCACGATTTTAAAATGGCGTAAGAAGCAAGGCGAGAAAGTTGAAAAAGACGAGAATGTGTTGGACATCGCTACCGATAAGGTCGATGCCGAAGTTCCGGCGACGGAAGCGGGCACGCTCGCTGAAATTCTGGTGCAGGAAGGCGAAACCGTTGCCGTCGGCGCAGTGATCGCGCGCATTGAAACGGGTGCGAACGCCGCAACCGGCGCATCACCTTCTGCCGAACCGCCCGCATCTGCTGCATCTACGCCTACCTCAACAGCACCCGAGGCCAACTCACCCGTACCTGCCTCGGAAATTCCGGGCGCGAAACCGGCTGACGTAACCGCGAACGGCACGAGCGGCAACGGCAAGCCACATCAGGAAGCCGAACCGGCTGAGGCCGCGGCGTCCGTAGCCGCTTCCGCCGGTTCATCTAAGGTTGGTTCTGAGGCAAGTACCGAAGGCCGCTTCTACTCGCCGGTGGTGATGAATGTCGCGCAGCAAGAAGGCGTATCGATGCAGGAACTTTCGCAGTTGAAAGGTACGGGCACGGCTGGCCGCGTAACGAAAAGCGACCTGATGAATTATTTACAGGCGAAAAAATCAGGCGCATCGCAACCGGGTTCATCGGGGGCCGCGGCGCCGAAAGTTTCGGAGACGCAAGTCGCACCGTCGGGCAAAATCGAAACGCCAAAACAAGAAACACCCGCATCCGCACCCGCAAAGCCTGCGAGCGGCGGACACGCTGCGCCGCCGGTGGTTTATGATGCCAGCCGTTCGGAGGTAATTGCGATGGACAACATGCGCAAACTCATCGCCGAACATATGGTGCGCTCCAAACAAACGTCCGCGCATGTTACCAGCGTCTCCGAAGCCGACGTAACGAAACTCGTGAAACTCGTCAAAGCCCGCAAGGTTTCGTTTGAGCAAGCCAATGGCGTGAAACTCACTTACACGCCGTTCTTCATCGATGCGATTGTGAAAACGCTCAAGCAGTTTCCGATGGTCAATGCGTCGGTCGATGGCGATAAGATCATCATCAAAAAATATATCAATCTCGGTATGGCCGTCGCGCTCGGTGAGAACGGCGCGGGCGGACTCATTGTGCCGGTGATTAAAAACGCGGACGAAAAAAATCTCGTCGGCCTCGCGCGCAGCGTGAATGATCTGGCCTCGCGGGCGCGGGTCAAGAAACTGCTGCCCGATGACATTCAAGGCGGCACTTTTACGATTACCAACTACGGCACGTCGGGCAATCTTTTCGGTTCGCCGATTATCAATCAACCGCAAGTCGCCATTCTCGGCACCGGCGCGATCGTCAAAAAGCCCGTCGTCGTAACGGATGCGGACGGCAACGATAGCATTGCGATTCGTTCGGCCATGTACCTTTCGCTTTCCTACGATCACCGCATCATCGATGGGTCGCTCGCCGGATATTTTCTACAGACACTCTGCCGCACTTTGGAATCGTACGACGACCAAACCATTCTTTAAGTCGCAGGCCGTTGGCAAAGTCTTTAACCCGCTAAGGACTGACAAGAGAGGCTAAGGACTGACATGCTGCGCACGGATTTCAGTCCTTTCTGTTTTGATGTTTTCTTTCTATGGGGGAACAACCGGTGTCAACCTTGTATCTTAAAATTTTCTGCGGCGTCTTCGTCATCGCTTTAATCGGCACGATGCTGTTTTACATCGCGCGGTTCGAAAAACGTTACGGCCTCACGCCGGTAACGATTGGCAAAGCCCGCGGCGTAAATCTGTTCATGGAGCAAAGTCTGTTGGTCATGTTCGGCTTGTGGATCGCCATCCTGTTTTATTATTCATTCGCCGAGAAGTCGTTTCGCCAAACGGACTTAATTGCGTTGAGGCAAACATGGATGCAAGTGATCGGAATACTTTTTTCAATCACCGGCTTGATCGTTATCGCCGTTGCTATTCCGCAGATGGGCGAGGCCTGGCGCATCGGCATCGATGAACAGCAGCCGCAACTCGCGTTCGTCAAGACGGGACTTTTCGCGGTGCTGCCCCACCCGATTTACAGCGGTGTCATGCTCATCGCAACGGGCTTTTTCCTGATGCTGCCCAACGCCCTAACGCTCGCGCTTTGGCTCGTAAGTTTGTTCGGGACTTCGGTGCAGATGAAATTAGAAGAGGATTTTTTGATTTCGCATTTCAGACAATCGTGATGGCAAAGAACCTGCATTCATCATCGCAACATTCACCTTTGAATACACCAACCAAAGACATCCATGATTACTTCAGAAGCGTTGAACATCATAGAAAATAAACCCCGCGAGCCGCGTCCCGCGTGGCTGAAAGTCGCGCTGCCGTCGGGGCAAGGGTATACGGATTTGAAAAGCGTCATCGATAAACACCAGCTTCATACGGTTTGCGAGGAAGCGCGGTGTCCGAATATGGCCGAGTGTTGGGCGGCGGGCACGGCGACGATCATGATCCTCGGCGAAACTTGCACCCGCTCCTGCGGCTTCTGCGCGGTCAAGACCGGACGCCCGTCGGAGTTGGATTTGGCCGAGCCGCAGCGCGTCGCCGAAGCCGTCCGGCTCATGAATCTCAAACACACTGTTATCACGAGCGTCAACCGCGATGAACTGGCGGATGGCGGTGCGAGCGTTTGGGCGGAAACCATTCGCGCCGTCCGCGCGGCACACCCGGCGACGAAGATCGAAGTTTTGATTCCTGATTTTCAGGGCGACAAAGCGGCGATGAGCGTCGTTTTTCAAGAGCGGCCTGATATTCTCAATCACAACACCGAGACCGTGCCGCGGCTCTACCGCATCGTACGTCCGCAGGCGAAATACACCCGCACGCTCGAGCTGCTCCGCTTCGCCAAAGAACAATACGGCCTCACAACAAAGTCAGGCCTCATGCTCGGCCTCGGTGAAACCGCTGGCGAAGTTCAGGATGTGATGCGCGATTTGCACGAAGCCCACTGCGACATTCTCAGCCTCGGACAATATTTACAACCGACCAAAAGCCACTTGCCCGTGCGCCGCTTCGTGCCGCCGGAAGAATTCGTTATGTATAAAAAATTTGGCGAGCAACTGGGGTTTCGCCACGTCGAGTCCGGCCCGCTCGTCCGCAGTTCATATCACGCTGAAACGCAAGCGAAGTAAATCATACATGCCGCCGAAACACAACTCCTCTTCGAAACTTTAAACACTCTGACACGAAAAATTTCAATGATATTTTTTGCAATAACGGATAAACTCTCACACTTTCGCCTACTTGTATTTTTAATTTTCGTTAGCACCTTTATTTCTTGTGCCTCACAATCACCGGAAGAAAAACGACCGTTGCTCCCCTTCGAAACTTCGTCGCCCGCCGACAGCATCAAATTGTCCGAGCGTAAGTTTTTCTCAAAGGCCGACTCCGTCATGCGGCAATCTCTTCCCGCTTCCACCCCGTCCGGTGCAGCAACCGAACCACAGACTGATTTGCGGTTCAATGCGGCGACACTACTCTACCCCGGCGAAGAGAAATTTTTGGCCAATGTCAAGCAGCTGACTTCCGAAGGTGAAAACGCCGAAGCTTATCTCTCCTTTGATAACACCCAACTTGTTTTTCAGACGCATGTCGCCGCCGCGGGCTGCGATCAAATCTACACGATGAACTTAGACGGCTCACATAAAAAGCTCGTCAGCACGGGCAAAGGCCGTACGACATGTTCCTATTTCCTGCCGGACGGCAAAAGCATTCTTTATGCCTCCACGCACCTTGCGGACGAAAAATGTCCGCCGCCGCCCGACTTTTCCAAAGGCTACACGTGGGCACTTTACAAAGGCTATGATATTTTCTTTGCCAGCCTTGATTCCTTGGGCGACGGGCAAAACGTCCGCCGCATCACCGCCACCGACGGCTACGACGCCGAAGCGACCGTTTCCCCGACCGGCGATAAAATCATTTTCACGTCGGTACGCGACGGCGATCTTGAACTTTATGAGATGGACATCACCGGTAACCGCGTCAAGCGGCTGACGACGCACACCGGCTACGACGGCGGCGCGTTTTATTCGCCCGACGGTCAGAAAATCGTCTTCCGCGCTTCAACGCCCAAAGACGCCGCCGAGGAAAAATCATACAAAGAATTGCTCGCTGCGGGATTGATCCGCCCGACGAAGCTCGATATTTTCACCATGAACAGCGACGGTTCGGGACGGCGGCAACTGACCGATAATGGCAAAGCGAACTTCGCGCCGTTCTTTTTACCCAACAACCGGCAAATTATTTTTTCGTCTAACCTCTCCGACGAGCGCGGGCGCAACTTCGATTTATATTTGATCAATGATGACGGCTCCGCGCTCACCCGCATCTCGTTCGGGCCGGAATTCGAAGGCTTTCCCGTTTTTACGAAAGACGGGAAGAAGATTATCTTCTCTTCGAATCGCAACAGCAAACAGCGCGGTGAGACGAACGTGTTCATCGCCGATTGGATTTACAAAGGCAACTAACGCCTGTTTTAGATTTTCAAATTAGATTTTCAAAAACGTCGAGTCATCAAAAACCTCGATTCAAAAACGTCGAGAGACCATCAGCATGATGAACCTGAACGCACTCGTGCCCCTTTATTGGTTTGCCGGTTTATTTACCGCCTTCTTTTTTTTGCGGGACGAACTCAAAACTTTCAACCGCGATTTTGGTTGGAAGCGCATCGGACTTTTTATACTCAGCGCGGTGGTGGTAGCGGCGAACTCTTACATCTACTACCGCGCGGCGAGCTCCGAACAGCGCCCGCTCGATCCGCTTACGCTTGTTTTTTTTACCGTGGCCAACGGCCTTTGCGAGACGTTTATTTATCTCGGCATCTTTAAGTTCGGCGAGTTTCTCGCGGGCAAATACACGCAAAATAAATTCCTGCTCTATTCGGCGGGATTGTGTTTGTTCTTCGTTTATGCGGGCGGCATCCACGCGATTTTCTGGCTGAACGTCTTGCCCGAACATTTGAGCGGCACAACGGTTACACTCGCGCCGATGCTCGTCCTGCCGCGCTCGGCGATCTTCATTCCGTTTCAAGTGCTGCTCGTCGTTACTTGGTCGCTGATTTATTTTCTTTACCGCGATCTGTGGTCGGTCGCCGTGTTGCACGCCGTTGTTGATTTCGTGATGGTGCTTTCGATTCACTACTCGATGTTCGTGCCCGTCGAAGCCGCGATGGCCTTGCATTGAATAGTTGCACCGAGCATCTTCACAAACATCTTCCGACTATTTTCACGCTTGCTTGCTCTTCATTTTTCATCTTCATTCTTCACTGCTCATGCCCGAAGCGTTCATCGCTGAATATATTCGTACTCCCATCGGCAAATACGGCGGCGCGCTCCGCGATACCCGCCCCGACGATCTGGCCGCTCTTGCGATGCGCCGCCTGCTTGATAAAACAAAATTAGACGGCATTTTAATTGATGATGTCATCTTCGGCTGCGCCAACGGCGCGGGCGAAGATAACCGCAACATTGCCCATATGGCCTCGCTGCTGGCGGGTCTGCCGGAAAGCGTCCCGGGCGTAACGGTGAATCGGTTATGCGGATCATCGATGGACGCGGTGATTGCCGCGAAGCGCGCCATTCTTTCCGGCGACGCCCAGTGCATTCTCGCGGGCGGCGTGGAATCAATGACCCGCGCGCCGTACAGCGTTCCGAAAAACGCTTCGGGATCGGTGCTGTTCGGCAACCTGACGATGTACGATACCGCGCTCGGCTGGCGGTATCCGAATCCGAAAATGGAAGCCCTGTTTCCCTTAGAATCGATGGGCGAGACGGCGGAGAACGTCGCCGAGCAATTTCATATCGAGCGGTTGCATCAAGATGAGTTTGCATTGGAAAGTCATCACAAGGCCATCTTGGGTTTTGAAAGCGGCATTTTACAAGAAGAAATTGTGCCCGCCGAGTTGCCGCAAAAAAAACCGCCGACCTCCAAGACCGATTCGATTTTTTTTTCCATGGACGAAACCCCGCGCAAAGACACCACGCTCGAACGTCTTTCGGCCTTGCAACCCGCGTTCCGCAAAGGCGGCACGGTAACAGCCGGAAACTCATCGTCGCTCAACGACGGTGCGTGCGCGCTCATCATCGCGTCAAAAAAGTTTTGTGAGGATCATGCGCTCAAACCGGTTGCAAAAATTATTGCATCGGCGGCGGCGGGCGTCAGTCCGCGCGTGATGGGCATCGGCCCGGTGCCCGCGTCCCGCAAGGCGTTGCAGCAGTCGGGTCTTTCGGTCAGGGATATGGACTTGATCGAACTCAACGAAGCCTTTGCCGCTCAGAGCCTTGCGGTAATACGCGAGTTGGGGCTTGATGCCAAGAAAGTCAATCCGAACGGCGGCGCGATTGCCTTCGGCCATCCGCTCGGCATGTCGGGCGGACGGTTGCTCGGCACACTGGCGTTTGAACTGCGCCGTAAGAATTTAAAATACGGTCTGGCGACGATGTGCATCGGCGTCGGACAAGGCCTCGCGGTCGTGATCGAAAATGTATCGTAGAAATCGTAGAATCTGTGTCGTAAAAAATTATGCGAAACGTCAAAGCCATCATTTTCGATTTGGGCGGCACGCTGCTTCATCTCGATTATCCCTATTTCGTTACCGTGTTTGCCGAACGCGGTTTCACGGTCAGCGAGGGTGAATTTTTTCTGGCCGTCGCGCGGGCGAATCAGCAGTTGGATGCCGTCGTCATTCGAGACAATACCTCAACCGACGCCTCGCGGTGGCAACACTTTTTCGAATTCCTGCTCTCCGAACTCCGCGTCCCGTTTGACAGGGCGAGCTTCATCACTGATGTGCTCCGCCCGCGACATGCAACCGTGAATCTTTGGAACTACGTCTTGCCCGAAACAGATATTCTTTTGGAGTCGCTCGCGCAAAAGTATCCGCTCGCCATGATTTCAAATTCGGACGGACGCGCGGAAGCCAAGACGCTTCAATACGGCCTCCGCGAACACTTGGAGTTCGTGATCGATTCGCATTTCGTCGGGCTTGAAAAACCGAACCCCAAAATTTTCGAGATGGCGTGCGAACGCTTGGAACTTGCGCCCTCGGAGTGCGTGTATGTCGGCGATATTTATTCGGTCGATGTGCGAGGCGCGATTGCCGCCGGATTGAAACCGATTCTCATCGACTGCACTGCAACGCCGCGTACCGATTGCCTCGTCCTCCGCTCGATCACCGACTTGCGCGGCGTATTTTTGGATTGACATTTTACAATTCTTTATTCTTCACCGCATGACCTATCAACTTTATATCAACGGCGGTTTCCGCGCCGCGTTTTCAGGAAAAACTTACAGCGTGCACAATCCTTCCGATAACAGCGTGATGGCCGAAGTCGCCCTTGCGGGCAAAGCCGATGCGGACGCCGCTATTGACGCGGCCCGGGAGGCGTTTGACAACGGAGCGTGGCGCAATTTTTCACGCGAGGAACGCTCCATGTGTCTCAAAAAACTTTCGGATAAAATCACCGAACTCACACCGCTCTTGGTTGAACTTGAAGCGAAGAACAGCGGCTCAACCGTTCGCAAGTCGAAAGAAGATGTTTTTTTATCGGCCAAGTGTTTGAACGTCTATTCCAAATATGCGCTCAAAGAATTGAACGAAGACCTTGCCGATGTTTCCAAAGCCGGTATGAGCCGCAACGTCGTGCGATACGAACCGCTCGGCGTCGTGGCGGCGATCATTCCGTGGAACTTCCCGCTGAAGATGGCGGTGTGGAAATTGGGGCCTGCGCTCGCCGCAGGCAACACGGTCGTCTTGAAAGTCGCACCCGATACGCCGCTCTCGGTTCTTGAACTGGCAAAACATATTTCAGACTGCGGTTTCCCGGCGGGCGTGATCAACGTCATCACGGGCGACGCGGAAACAGGCGACGCGATGACATCGAGTTTGAAAGTTGATAAAGTGGCTTTCACGGGATCAACGGAAGTCGGCAAGAAAGTGATGATGAGCGCGGCGGGTACGCTGAAGAAAATCACGCTGGAACTCGGCGGCAAGTCGGCCAACATCGTGCTTGATGATGCGGATTTTTCGATTGCGGTTGACGGCGTGCTCTACGGCATCTTCTATCACAGCGGCCAGTGCTGCGAAGCGGGATCGAGATTACTGCTGCACGAAAAAATTTATGATGCGTTCTTGGAAAAGTTGGTTGAGCGCACGAAGCGGTTGAAGATCGGCGATGCGATGGAAAAATCCACGGAGGTTGGGCCGCTCGTCAGCAAGAAGCAGCAAGAGCGCGTGCTCCGCTACATCGAACTCGGAAAATCCGAGGGCGCCAAAGTCCTTACGGGCGGCGGCGTTCCGGCGGGCTTTGAAGCGGGCTGCTATATCGAGCCGACGGTCTTCGAAGTGGCCGATAACAAATCGCGGCTCGCGCAGGAAGAAATTTTCGGACCTGTGCTCGTCGTCATCAAAGTCAAAGATGACGCGGACGCGGTGCGGGTGGCCAACGAAAGCATCTACGGACTTGGCGGCGCGGTGTGGTCGCAAAGTGATGAACGCGCGATGAACGTCGCGTCGCAACTCAGGACGGGTACGGTGTGGATCAATGAATATCATTTGCTCAGTGAGCGAGCGGTCTTCGGCGGGTACAAACAATCGGGTATCGGGCGCGAGTTCGGCGTCGAGGGCTTGAAGGAATACATGGAAGCCAAGCATATTCATATCGATGAAGCACGGACGCGCGATAAGAAACCGTGGTACAACACGGTCGTTAGCCCGGCGTGAACCCTCGGTCCCGCTTGGGCAGGACATCTCCCTTTCGCAAAAGGGAGAAGCGTGAAAGAGAAGATGAGCGAAGTTTTGAAGAAGTGAGATGATGAAATTTGCGACGGCGTTGATAAAATGGTTCGAGCAAAGTAAGCGTGATTTGCCGTGGCGGAAAACCAACGATCCGTACCGGATATGGATTTCAGAAGTGATGTTGCAGCAAACGCAAGTCGCCACCGTGATTCCCTACTATCACCGCTTCCTCGAAAAATTTCCTGATGTCCGCTCGCTCGCATCGGCGCCGCAAGGCGACTTGATGAAAGCATGGGAAGGTTTGGGCTACTATGCCCGCGCGCGAAATTTGCAGCACGCAGCGAAAGAAATCGTTTCGAAGTACGGCGGAACCTTGCCGCGGACACAGGAAGCACTGCGAACCCTCAAAGGCTTCGGGCCTTACACTTCGGCGAGCGTCGCCAGTATTGCGTTCGGGGCGGATGCGGCGGCGGTCGATGGCAATGTGATTCGCGTGATCGCGCGGCTGCGTGCGATTAAAGAAGATGTACGGCTACAACCGACCAAAGACGCGGTGCAGCAGATCGCGGGTGAACTTTTGCCACACGGCAAAGCCGGAGCGTTCAATGAAGCGATGATGGAACTGGGCGCGACGGTATGCACGCCGAAAAGGCCGAACTGCGATGGCTGTCCGGTGAGCGAGCATTGCATTGCGTACCAAACCAATCAAGTCGAAAAGTTTCCGGTGAAATCGAAGCTGGCTGTGGCGCCGCATTATCATATCGCGGTTGGCGTGGTGTGGCGGGAAGATCATGTTTTGATTGCGCTGCGGCAGGCGGAAGGGTTGCTCGGCAATTTGTGGGAGTTTCCGGGCGGCAAAGTGAAGGCGGGCGAAACGCTGGCAACCTGTTGCCGCCGCGAAGTGGAAGAAGAAACGGGTTTGAAAGTGATGGTGCAAGCGGAGTTCATCGCGGTGAAACATGCTTACACGCATTTCAAAATCACGCTCCATGCGTTTCGTTGTGAATATGTTTCGGGCGAAGCCGCGCCGAAACAGAGTCAGGAAATCCGCTGGGTAAAGCCGGACGAACTTTTGCATTTTGCGTTTCCGAAAGCGAACCGTCGGGTGATCGATGCGATTTTAAATCCCTCGTCGCAGGTAATCCATCCAGCCACGTTGTCGCTCTTTGAGACGGAACAATGAGATCGCTGCTGCCCTACTGCGCGGTGTTGCCCCTTGCCGTGCCGCTCAATCTCGAAGCTTCGCTTTTCTGCGGACAAGCGTTTCGCTGGCAAGTCATTACGGAAGATGGTGAGAAAAAATTTCGCGGCGTGGTTGAAGGTGAGTTGGTTGAACTCGCACGAACGGACGAGTCAATTCACGGGTCGCTTCGGATTGAATCGACCGCTCCCCTGATTTTAAATCAGCCGTTAGAAAAATTCTTCACACGTTATCTCGGCCTTGATGATCCGATTGAAGCATTTTTCGCGCCCGAGTTTCAGCACAACTATCCCGATCTCTTCGCCGCTTCGGAACACTACTTTGGTCTTCGCGTCTTGCACCAAGCCCCATTCGAAACACTCATTTCATTTATGTGTGCCCAAGGCATGGGTATCGCGCTCATTCGCCGCCAAGCGGATTTGCTTGCTACGAACCTCGGTTCAACAACAACTGAACAAAATTTTATTCCAATAACGGCATACGAATTTCCGACGGCGGCACAGTTGGCCGAAGCTCCGCTTGCGGCCTTGCAGGTTTGCACGAATAACAATTCTATTCGCGCGCGAAACATCAAGGCCGTTGCCTCGCTCGTCGCTCGAGGCGATTTGAAATTGGAAACGCTCGCTTCCCCGCACGCTTCACTTGATGAAGCGCGCAATGCGCTCATGGCTTGCTCCGGCATCGGTGAAAAAATTGCGGACTGCGTGTGTCTCTTCGGTCTCGGCCACTCGGATGCTTTTCCGATTGACACGCATGTTCGCCAGTATTTAGATGCGTGGTTCGGCCTCCGCACCGCAACGCAATCGCTCACCCGCACGGGCTACGACCGGCTTGCGGATGAAGCCCGAAAAATTCTCGGCGCAAAATATGCGGGACATGCGGGACAAATTCTTTTTCATTACTGGCGGCTCAACGTCCGCGGCCTGACGGCGGTATGATTACCACGCAATTGATTTGCGGTCGCGGAAGAAGCCGCCGTGCTGCGGTGCATCGTCCTGCAAAGTGGCAAGCCAGATGATTGTATCTGCGCCTTCGGCGACGCTGCGCGGAGCGTTTGCGCCGCCCATTTCGGTGCGCACCCAGCCCGGACATACCGCATTGATCAGCACGTTATTTTCTCTACCTACGGCGTGTGCCATTAAAACCGTTACCGCATTGAGGGCAGTCTTAGAGACCGCGTAGGCCGGTGCATAATCCGTCATGGTTGAAAGCTGACCTGCGCTGGAGGAGACATTGACCACGCGGCCATATTTTTGCTTCAGCATCAGCGGCATGAAGACTTGGCATATCAACAGCGGGCCGAACGCATTGGCACGCATCGAGGCTTCGAAATTTTCAAGCGGGTCTTGAAGAATGTTTATACCGGCATCGAGATGCACGGCAGCATTGTTGATCAGCACATCTAGGCGGCCAAGTTCCGTTTCAGCAAAGTGTTTTAAATTCAAAATACTTTCATGGCTGGTAACATCGAGCGGATAAAAAATCACATCGATATTTTCTTGCTTTAATTTTTCCGTCGCGGCTTTTCCTTTCGACTCATCGCGGCTGGTAAGCACCACGCGGTAACCTCGGATTCCCAACTGTCTGCATACTTCAAGACCAATGCCGCGGTAAGCACCGGTTACAATTGCAATTCGCTTATCATTCATCGTTTGCGATTCATTTTTTCGGCGAGACCAGTGCCGGAAGATTTTTGTTGCCGTCCTGATACGTAAAGTTAAATGTCATTGCCGATACTTTCCACCCGCCGCCAACGGCAGGCGTCCGCACGAGTTCAAAGTTGTATGTGCCATAGACGCCCCAAAGGTCGCCTTCTGCCGCACCGGCGAGGTAATGGATCGCGTGGCCGTAACAAAACACCGTTGCCTTTTCGCCCGCAATCACCACACGGTGATTGGAGATGAAGTGCTGCGTGAAAGTGAACTTCGGCAGAAAATTGCTCCAGCGTTTCATCAGGTCGGCGGATTTCAATTTTTCTTTTGTACCGGCGAAGGAACGGTAATCTACAGTAGGCGCATCTATGAAGCACACTTCACACTTTGACCACTCCCGTGAATCGGCATACATAAAGACGCCGTTCACCGTCTCGATAATTTGATCGCGGTTAGTCATAGTTTCGGTTGTTGTTTGCGCGAACAATTGGCTTGCGGCAAAAAGCATTGCCAAGAAAAACGGAATCTGTTTCACATCTGCGACTTCATGTCTTGTATTCACAACTTGTTCAAGCACACATAAAAATTGTATCGAAGGAGATGAACGCAATTATCAACTTTTCCGCAAGGCACACACGCAGCAAACATCAACGATGTCGGAGGGCGTCGCGCCGCGCGAAAGGTCGTTCATCGGTTTAGCCAAGCCTTGAATAATCGGGCCGATGGCTTTGGCACCGGCGAGC
>JACMJS010000281.1 GCA_014380515.1 Chlorobiales bacterium | reverse complement strand
CTACGGCAATCCCGTCTTTACCGAAAAAGAACTCATCACGATTATCAGTCAGGTCGAACTCAAAAACTTTACGCACTTGCCGGAGCCGCATGAAGGTTACCGGCAAATGTTCACCGCCGTGCCGCAAACGATCGAGATGATAAACGGGCGATACATCGGCACAACGGCGGACGGCCAGACCTGCCGCATCCCCGGTGCCTTTGCCGATTGGCCGCCGCAGGACACACAGCCGCCGTGGGGAGACGTTACTTATCTGCGAATGTACACGCATCCCGATTTTAATTACATCGCCTACAACACGATTCGAATGTATGCGTCGCAACTGGTGAGTGAAGCGTTCATCAACCGCCCGCTGTGGGACGCGATCGCGGGCATCATTCCGTACTATCAAAAAACGTTCGGCATCGATGGCGTGATGATCGATATGGGACATGCGTTGCCGAGCGAACTGAAGCGCGAGATGGTCGCCGCCGCCCGCAGCCTCAATAGCGACTTTGCATTTTGGGATGAGAACTTTTCCGTCAGCAAAAAAAGCCGCGATGAAAACTACAATGCGGTGATCGGCAACCTCGCGCTGATTCTACACAAGTTACCCGATTTAAAAACCGTGCTGAAAAATCTGGCGGTGATGGATGTACCGATTCCGTTCTTCGCCGCCGCCGAAAGCCACAACACACCGCGCGTCGCCGCACGCTTCGCGGGTGAAGCGGGCATGAACTTTTCGAAGGTCGTGGCCGCACTCGGTGCGGTGCTGCCCGCCGTGCCGTTCATTCATTCGGGGTTTGAACTGGGCGAACGCTTTCCGATCAATACCGGCATCGGATTTTTGCCCGGTGAACTGGGAAATTTCCCGTCGGAGAAATTGCCGCTCTTCAGCACATCTGCTTACAAGTGGGCGGGCGGCAACGAAACCCCGCCGATTATTTCATACCTCGTCAAACTCGCGGCGGCACGTAAAAAATATCTTGAGGTGATTACCAATCCCGATGCGGATTCGATGGCGATCATTGATCTGGAGAATCCAAACATCATCGCCATGCTGCGCAAGGTCGGAACGACAACACTTTTATATCTTGGCAACTTCAATCCCAACGCGGCGGAAACGGCAAGCGTGCCCGTCAAAACCACCAAAACACATTTCACCGATGCCATCGATGGTGTGAATGTGCCCGTCGTTGCCGACAGAATTGAAATTGCATTGAAAGCCGGTGAAAGCGTGTTGCTCGAAGTTTAACCGCGATTCAAAAGATTTATTTTTAATTCTGAGCCGAAGGCTCATCAGCCTCTGGCTGAAAATATTTTCAATTCAAACTATTACTCATGTCGTTACTTGCCGTCGGTTCAGTTGCTTTTGATAACATTGAAACACCTTTTGAAAAACGCGCGGACGTCTTAGGCGGCGCAGCAACCTATATCGCGCTCGCAGCGAGTTACTTCGTTGATGCGCCGAAACTTGTCGGCGTCGTCGGCGCGGATTTCGGCGAGGAAAACTTGCAAGTTTTCAAAGCCAAGAAGATCGACATCGAAGGTCTGCAAGTGGACGCGAGCGGAAAAACGTTTCGCTGGTCGGGACGCTACCACTACGACATGAACTCGCGCGATACATTGGACACGCAGCTCGGCGTCTTTGCGTCGTTCAGTCCCGTCGTGCCGCACGCATATCAGCAATCGAAGTTCGTTTGCTTGGGCAACATCGATCCCGCATTGCAAAAACACGTGCTCACGCAAATCAACCGTCCGAAACTCATCGTGTGCGATACGATGAACTTTTGGATTGAAAGTAAATTGAACGACCTGAAAGAAACCTTGAAGCTCGTCGATGTCCTGATCATCAACGACGGCGAAGCGCGGTTGCTTTCCGGCGATCCGAACCTCGTCAAGGCCGCACGCCTCATTCGCGCGATGGGTCCGAAGACGCTCATCATCAAGAAAGGCGAACACGGCGCGTTGCTCTTTCACGGCGACACGATTTACTCCGCACCGGCTTTCCCCTTGGAATCCATCTACGACCCGACGGGCGCGGGCGATTCCTTCGCGGGCGGATTTACGGGCGCGCTCGCCAAAGCCGATGCCGCAGGCGAAGCCATCTCCGAAATGACGATGCGCAAAGCGGTGCTCTACGGTAGCACGATGGCCAGTTTCTGCGTCGAGAAATTCGGCACCGAACGCTTGCAGGAACTGACGCCGCCGGAGATCAGCGACCGCTACCAAGCCTTTTGCGCGCTCTCGAAAATCGACGAATAAAAATGTCAAGTGTCATCAATGCCGGAGACATCGTGTCGTTTGTTTGCCGCGACGGGTCGTTTGGAATGGCGAAGGTGTTGAAGATCGATACGAGCGAAGCGTTGCCCGTGCCGCAAGCGGTGTATCACTTGCTCGTGTATTCCTACCGGAATCTCTTCCCGCCGACCGCCGCGCATGCCGCGGAGGCAAAGCCGTTCATCGGACATTTGCCGGTGATGCAATCGGGCATCGATCAATCGGATGGCGTGGTCATTACATCTGCGAAAGTTTCCGGCGCGGAGTTGGAAGGGTATGACGTGTGGCGGGAAGCGTTCTTTGCGGGCGAGGCGGGCATATTCGAATTGCCCATCGATGAAGCGATTGCAATCGTGCTCGAGGCTTTGGGAAAGAGTTCACCGTAGGGGCGAGAGAATCTCGCCCCTGCTACAAAAACAACTTCAGAATTGATCGGATGAATTCGAAACTTCGCCTTGAACCGGAATGATGAAGCCCAAGATGAAATACAGTATCATGCCCGGAACGAGGGCTGTTATCAACGCACCGAGGGCGAAGGCGACGCGAATGATGGTCGCGTCAATATTGAAATACTCGCCAAGGCCGGCGCAAACACCGAGCAACATTTTCTGCGAGGTCGAGCGATAGAGTTTCTTTTCCATGTTTTCCTCCGTTAGTGATTGATAAAAAGATAAACCTGTAAAAATCACAATACTCACCCGCCAAGTTAATCGAGGCGTACCGGGTTGAAAAACCTTATTGAACATGAACGGTCTGTTCGGCACCGTCCGAATTTTTCACAGTGGCTTTACCGAAAATCTCCTTGTCCTTCGGAAGGATCACCGCGAGCGCAAGGTAGAAGACAACTGCCAAGCCTTGCGTCAAGGGAATGGAGAGCAGGAATGCAATGCGTGTGAAAGTTACATCCCACCCGAAGTAAGCAGCGACGCCCGCAGCCACGCCTGAAACTTTTTTGTGCGTCGTTACCCGGTAAAGCTTCTTGACCGGTAGTGCTTCGACCGGAACTTCAACTTTCATCGCCACAGGTTTTGCGGCGTTCGGCTTGGTAAAGGCGCGGACGAGTAAGTAGAGGCCGCAAATCATCACCGCGACCGGCAATGTATATTCGGCGTAGTCCGTGATGAAATCGATGATGAAGAACGGACTTGGCAACAAATCAAGATGATAGAGCAGCGACCACAGGCCGAT
>JACMJS010000280.1 GCA_014380515.1 Chlorobiales bacterium | reverse complement strand
CTTAGGTGCGGCGGGGTAGGCCTGAACCGCCCGCCATGTCAAGCGGTTTTGCCGGCATGGCTGCGTGATAGTTATCACAACGGGCCGAGAAAAGCCACGCTAACATCATGCAGGGTTAAACATTACTTCGTCCCGTGCGTCAGCCGGAGAACCCGCACATCACAAAGCCTTGCCTTGAGTATCAAGCCTTAAGTATCATTTGTAGGAAAGTTTTAGCAGAATCATTCACCGGAGATTTCGAATGCGTTACAAAAAAATGTTTTTATGTTTTGCGATGCTTGGCGCAGCGGCTGGGATGTCGCAGCCAGCGGCGGCGCAAAGAACCCCGTTGCCCGCTGAAGCCTCGGTGCAGCTGACCGCGCGGCCTATCGGAGCACCGCAAACGATTTACATCGCCGATCTCGCCCGGCTCAGTCCCGGACGTACGCCGAACGCCGCGGGCAGCCTCAACCCCGAACTGTTTGAACTTCTCATTTCATACCGGCGCAACTTTGCCGATTTGATTCGGATCGAAGTCAAGTTTTACCGCAACGGCACTCTGCTTACCGAAGGCCGTACGAAGCCGTTTCGGTTGCCCGATACGGATTCAACACAGCTGGATTTGATACCCGCATTCTTGCGGCTGACGAACAATTCCTTAGGCCGTCCGCCGTATCAACTCGATGGCTTTGAACTCAACCGGGCACAGTTTGAAGAACTCGTCCGCGGCACCGCGCAATCGGGCGGCGGCGAAACCAGCTTGCCGACAACCTTGCCTTCCGGCAACTATTCATTTGAGTTCTCGCTGTTCGATACAAAAACCCAGAGGGTCATCGCAACAAGTATTGTTACGGTTGCCGTAACGGGTCAGGTCGGATTCGTGATGCTCGTCGGGCCGGGCGTTGATGCCGCGATGCCGCCGGAAGAAATCCTCACGCCGACGCCCGTCTTCAACTGGCAAGGCAACGCACAAAACTACCGGCTGACGATCTGGGAAGTCTTGCCCGCCCAGCGGTCGTTCAACGAAGTGATCAACAACCGTCCTCACTTCGACCGGCGCGGCATTACGGGCAATAGTTTTCAATATCCGGCGAACGGTGAGCGGACGTTCATTCCGGGCAAAACCTATTACTGGCGCGTGGAGTCGGATGTGATGTCGCTCGGCGGGGCGGCCAGCAAAGTACAATCCGTGCCATATACTTTCGTGATGAACCAGAAACTCGCCCCGCCGACGGCTCAGGACGCCGCACAGCGCAACGCGCAACTGATCAAGCTCAAGGAACTTCTCCGCGTCAAGTTCGGCCTTGAACCCGAATGGATGAGCGAGGCGGACTTTGTGTCTTTCACCGGCGCAAGCGGAAACATCGGCACATTATCGAGCACTGATCTGGGGCAACTGATCATGGCTCTTGAAACCGCCGCCACACCGCAACGCTAATCAAAACTCGAAACGGAGACAAATATGTTGTTCGATAAACTTTATATGTACCTCAAGCATGATCCCGCGCATTTCACCGGCGGCGCGATGCCTGCGCTCTTGATCGCTCTCTTGCTCGCTCTCTCGACGGTGTCCGCGGATGCAACCGAACTTAAAAAAGGCACTGCCCCGAAAGCCTCGACCGCGCTGGCAAAGCCCGCGAAGCCCGCCGAAAAATCAAACGCGGAAACCGCCGATATTGCCATCATTGCCCGCGTGGTCAAGCAGGTCGATTACCGTCAGCCGAAAACCGATTGGATAAAAGCCGAGCGCGGCAAGCGGTTGAACTCCGGCGACGACGTGCGGACGGGCGAAGCATCGACGTCCATCTTACAGTTCGTCGATGGCACCGTCGTGCGGGTGCAACCCAATTCGGAATTGAAAGTGCGCGGCCAGATCGATCAGAAAACGAGCCGGATGGACAAAGGCATCGATGTTACGCTCGGCAAGTTGGGCTTCGATGTACGCCGACGCGAAGGCGAGCAGTTTCGCTTTTCATCGCCGACTGCGGTCGCATCGATCAAAGGCACGGAAGGTTCATTCACCGTTGATCCCGAGCGCGTGGTCTTTACCGTGCTCAGTTCCAAAGCCCTGTCGGGACCGGCGGCGACGCTGGAGTTGCTCATCGGCAACAAGCAAACATTCGATGTGAATGTAGGCGAGACGGTAGTGATTGATACCAAAACCGCCGCCGCCAATAAACATGTAACGACGGCTCTGGAATTAAAGATGGCGGAAGAAGCGAAGGTTTCGGCGAAGGTGGAAGGTGGGAAAATCACTATTCGCTTCCGCACCAAGCAAGGCGACATCAAGGAAATTGAAGTACCGGTCTCGAAATAACTTTTCATCTTTAAGCGATAACGAAGGCGTTCTGTGCTCACGGTGCGGAACGCCTTTTGTATTTTGTGCAAACATTTTGTGCAAACATGCGCGAAACAGAAAACCAAAAGAACGGCGGCTGAAGAACGCGGCGGTGTAAAAAACTTGTGCATTGTCATTCCGAGCGCAACGCGAGTGAAGCGAAGAATGATAGAAAAAAAGAATACACGCTTTTAATACATAACCAAAAATGACGGCGACGGAAAAAATAAAACAGCGGGCGTTGGCACTCGGCTTCAGCCGCGTCGGGATTGCGAAGGCGGAGCGGCTAGATGCCGAAGCCGTTCGGTTGGAAGCATGGCTTCGGCAGGGACGGCACGGCGAGATGACGTACATGCAGGAAAATTTCGAGAAACGCGTTGATCCGTCGGCACTCATACCCAACGCCAAAAGTATTATATCCGTTATTGGAATTTACAGCTTGCCAATTTTGGGAGCGGTTAATGAAGTAGTGGACGGTGAGAGTGAGTTCGAAAAGCCAACGGGAAAAATTTCCGCCTACGCGGCAAGGCTGGATTATCACACGGTGATGAAGGGAAAACTGCAGACGTTGTTTCAATTCGTGTGTGAAACCGTTGGCGAAGTGAATGGCCGCGCGTTCGTTGATTCGGCACCGATGCTTGATAAGGCGTGGGCGCAGCGGGCGGGATTGGGCTGGATCGGCAAGCATTCGAACTTACTAAATCGCACGCTTGGGTCGGCGTTCTTTATCGGCAGCTTGGTACTCGATGCGGTTTTGGAATATGACGCGCCGTACCTGAACAACTATTGCGGCGATTGCACGGCGTGCATTGATTTGTGTCCGACAGAGGCCATCACCGAGCCTTACCAAGTCGATGCGCGAAAATGTATTTCGTATCTGACGATTGAACTCAAACGCAATTTTACCGAGGAAGAAAGCAACATGGTAGGCGAGTGGCTTTTCGGCTGCGATATCTGCCAGCAAGTGTGTCCGTGGAACCGCTTCGCCGCCACCGCATCGATGAACGGATTGGAAACCCTGTCGCGGATCGAAAATGTACGCGAAGATGAAATTTTAGAAATGACCACCGGAGCTTTCAAACGCATCTTTGCCGAAACGCCCGTTCACCGCACCGGCCTGCGCCGCTTGAAACGCAATGCGGAAGCCGTGAAGCGCAACGGACGTCGTTCATAACCGCGCCGTCATCTTCTGAAAACGATTTGCGAGATTTGCGAGCGGTATAAAAAAGAAAAGGCGTTCAGAGATGAACGCCTTTTGCATGAATGTGGTCAATCAAAATTCCGGTGAGCCGAACTACTTGACGATGAGAAGTTTCTTCGTCTGAACGATCATGCCGCGTTCGGAAGCCGCAACGAGGCGGTAGAAATACATGCCGCTGGAGAGGTTATCCGACCCAAGCGTAACGCGGTATTCGCCCGCCGATCTGAAACCGCTGTCAATCACTTTGACTTTTTGGCCGAGCGTATTGAAAAGTTCCAATTGAACCTGTCCGGCGTTCTGCAAAGTATATGCAATCGTCGTCTGCGGGTTGAACGGGTTCGGATAATTTTGCCGCAGTTCATACTTATAAGTTTTCGGTGATCCGGCGGCTTCGATGCGCACGGTAGCGATGATCGGATAATCGTGCACCGTGCCGCTGTAGTCGTGGCTGCGAAGGCGGTAGAAATACTCGCTGCCGATACTGACGCCATCGTCGGTGTAGCGGTAATCTTTCTGCGAGGTCGTTGAGCCGCCGCCTTGCAAGGTCAGGATGCTCAGATAATTGGCAACGAGTTTAAATCCTTCAAGCGCGCCTGCGAGGGTGTTTTCGCGCCGCATCACGCTGAAGCCTGCGTTGTCGGTTTCGCTTTCGGTCGACCATGCCAGATTTGCTGCGCCAAAGCCATTGATGACGCTTGATGAAGCGGTGAAGGCGAGTAGCGAGACGGGAAGCGTTTGATCGCCGCTGTTGTTGGTAACGAGCAAGGTTTGGTTGTCGCCCGCGGTGAAGCCTGAACCGTCGGCGAGGACGGCGATGTCGTTCAGATCGCTGCTCGTCGGAATCGATTGCGGCGTCCAATTAACGCCGCCGTCAATCGTTTTGAGCACGAGACCGGACGTACCGGAAATGTATCCTTCGCTTTCGCTGACCATCTGCACGGAAAGCAAGTCGTTGCCCACCGCGCCGCCCGCGACATTCGAACTGACGTTCAACCAATTCGCTCCGTCGCTGCTGCGCAGAATCGTACCGCCGACGCCGACCGCGACCGCCGATCCAAATCCATTCACACCGAAAGTCCCCGATGTGCTTGTGCCTTTGCCCCTGCTTCCGGCGGCAAGCGGTTCAAAGTTCGGTGTAAAAGAAACGCCGTTCAGATCGGACGAGCCGACGGTGGTCGTGCTCCATGTATCGCCGCCGTTGTCGCTGCGCAGAATCGTACCGCCGACGCCGACCGCGACCGCCGATCCAAATCCATTCACACCGAAAGTCCCCGATGTGCTTGTGCCTTTGGCCGCCGTTGCCCTGAGTTCGAAACCGCCATTGACGGAAACGCCGTTGAGTTCCGCCGAGCCGACGGTGGTCGTGCTCCATGTATCACCGCCATCGGCACTTCTGAGAATCGTACCGCCGACACCGACTGCGACCGCCGAGCCGAAGCCTTGCGTGCCCGCGGTGCCGGTGCCTTTGGCAAGCGTGCTGTCCGTAAAGTCGGGCGCGGTGGCCACGCTGTTCAGTTCGTTCGTTGAGCCGGAAGGCACCGATGCCCAGCTTGATCCGCCGTCGTTGCTGCGCAAAATCGTACCGCCGACGCCGACCGCGACCGCCGAGCCGAAGCCTTGCGTGCCCGCGGCGCCGGTGCCTTTGCCCGATGAGTTGGCGTTGCTTGGAATAACAATATCGTTGAGGTTGTTAGCCGTAATTCCGTTGCCGACGAGCGTCCAAGTCAGGGCGCCATCAATCGAGAGATAAATTTTGCCGGTGTTGCCGACGGTAATGATGCGCGAAAGCGTGGCCGCGACGCCGTTCAAGTTGCCCGCGCCGATGCCGCTGTTGCTCAGCGTCCAAGTCGGCAACGATGCCGGGGCGGCGAGCGCGGCGGAAAACGCCGAGGTGCGGTCGATGTCGGTGTAAGTCGCCGTGATGCTATCCGAGAGGGAAAACGACCCGTTGAGCGTCCAGTTGCTTGAGCCGTTCGGCACTTGAATCTGGCCAAGGAGTTTGCGACCTTCATCGTCTTTGCCGGTATAGACGCGGATGATTTTATTCGCCGCGCCCGTGCCGGTGATCGTGCCGGTGATGCTGGTGGTTGAGACCGAAGCGACGACCGGTGCAATGATTCCGGCATTGGCACCGCCGCTGAGCCGGATGCCCTTTTGCGCGTTGTTGTAAATGCTGTTGCCGCCGATAAGCACACTGCCGACGCCCGCGCCGTTCAGGTCAAGGCCGTCTGCGGTGTTGTCCGCAATCGTATTCCTGCCGCCTAAGCCGTTGTCGCCAACGATGGCGTTGGAAAGCGTGCCGACGGATAAATTGAATCGTACGCCGTATTGCTGTGAACCGGAAGTGATGGGCGATGAACCGTTTTTCTGTAAACCGATGGAGTTCCCCTGCACGCGAATGTTGGACATCAATACCGTG
>JACMJS010000279.1 GCA_014380515.1 Chlorobiales bacterium | reverse complement strand
GGCAGCGGCGACAAAGATTATAAAGCACAGTTGACTTCCGTCCGCTCGCTCGCGCCCGACGTCATTTTCGTGCCGGGCTATTATGCGGAAGTCGCGCTCATCGCCCGTCAGGCACGCGAACTTGGGATTACCGTACCGCTCATCGGGTGCGATGCGTGGGATTCATCCGCGCTCGTTGAAGTTGCGGGCGCGGCGGTTGACGGCTGTTACTACTCGAACCACGTTTCATATTCCGATACCGCGCAGACTGTCCAGACGTTCGTCGCGGCGTATCGCAAGCGATTCAACATGGCACCGGAAGTCAACAGCGCCCTCGGCTACGACGCCGGAAAAATCATGGCCGAAGCCATCCGCGTATCGGGGACGGCCAAGCCCGCAGACATTCGAGCAGCCCTCGCAGCGACGAAAAATTTTCCGGGCATCACCGGAAGTATTACGATTGACGAACGGCGCAACGCGCAGAAGCCCGCCGTCGTGCTGCGGATTGAGAAAGGTGTGCTCGTGCCCGTTGCCAGCATCATGCCGTAAGCCCGTTCAGCAGCCACAGAAAGTGATGACGAAAAAATTAAAGATTGTTGTGTTCAGCGGCGCAGGTCTTTCGGCGGAGAGCGGCATTGCGACGTTTCGAGCCAGCGACGGATTGTGGGAACAACACCGGATCGAAGACGTGGCGTCGCCCGAAGGTTGGCAGCGCGATAAACGGTTGGTGCTGGAATTTTACGGCGCGCGGTTCACGAAAATGCTTGAGTGCAAACCGAACGCCGCACACCTTGCGATTGCAAAACTTGGGCGGCAGCACGACGTCGTTTGCATCACGCAAAACATCGACGGACTTTTAGAGGACGCCGGAACAAGCGATGTGTGGCACTTGCACGGACGGATCGATGTGGCCAAGTGCGAGTTCCATCACGATATTTTCGGTGAGCGGCGCGAAGATTTGTTCGAACACGCCATCATCTTCGGCGAACAGGATTACAGTTGCACCTACAAAACTTCAATCACGAAACCCATCACGCTTGGCGACCGCTGTCCCAAGTGCGGCGGACAACTGCGTCCCGATGTCGTCTGGTTCGGCGAGGCCGTCGAGATGCGGCAGGTCTATTTAAAGTCTCTGGTCGAAACCGCAGATGTCTTTATCGGCGTCGGCACATCGGCGAAAGTGTATCCGGCGGCGGGACTGATCCCGGCATTCAGCCGCACGCCGCAAAAGTTTTTCATCGATCCCGCTCCGGCCATGGAGTTGCTTCGCGGATTCACGGTGCTCGAAGGCACGGCCTCCGGGCAGTTGCCGCCGCTCGTTGAAAAACTTTTGTTGTGATTACCCCGTCCGCGCGATTCACTTGAAACTTTGGGCGACGGAACATTTCAGCGGCATCAGCGGGTTTGCTCATCACAGTTGTGAGACCGATTCCTTGAACTCAAATGACCGCCGATGCTTTTTAATTCACCCGTTGCTTCCCTGTTTTTCAATCGATGTTTTTCCAAACTCAATCGGTTTTTTTCCAAACTCTTTTTCCCCAAGCCGCATTTTATTTCCGCG
>JACMJS010000278.1 GCA_014380515.1 Chlorobiales bacterium | reverse complement strand
AATCGTATCCACATCATCTGATACTGAAAATTTATTTTTACGATAAGCCGGTAGTTGTTTCCTTTGATGTTGAAGACGATTCTGTTTTCTCCAACGATGCTTGCCGAAGGATAGTCCTTTTTCAATGCGTTCGAATTTTTCCATTCGCTTTTTTCCGCCTCCCGATACCAAGATTTGAGTTGCTGTTCACAATCCTTGTGTTTCGTCCAAAATTCCCGCAGTATTTTCTTGGCGATTATTCTCAAGTCTAAACCCGTTTATTCAAAGTAATCAAAAGTTCCCGTATTGGGAAATTACTATGGCCAAGGCTATAACTACATCACCGCACGCTCAACTCGCCTTTCTTAAAACTGCCGCCGTCCACCGATTTGATAAATGAAACGAGGCCGGGAAAATAATGCGGCTGATCGTCCCACATGCTGCAATGGCTGCCGTCGGGACAAATGAGGCTTGCGCCCTGTTGCACTTGGGTCGCCATCCACTTCATGTATTCGGGGTTCATCGTATCGTGCGTGCCGCCGATGGTAAGCGTCGGGACGGTGATTTTCGGGAGGTCTTTGGAGCGATCCCAATTGGCCAGCCGCCCCGCAATGCCGAACTCCGAAGGGCCTTGCATCAACAGATAAACGTCGCTGTTCAGATGTGGCAACGCACGGTCGAACGCTTCCGGCCACGGCTGCAACCGACAAACATGCTTGGCATAAAAGTTCGGAAGCAACAGTTCCATGTACTTCGGATTTTGAAAATCACCCGCGGCTTCAAGCCTCCGAATCGTATCCAAGATTGCCGGATTCATCTGCTTGGATAAAACGTCTTCGGCATACTTGCCGTATTCAGGACAGCTCGCCATCATGTTGCTGATGATGAGGCCTTTCAAGTTCGCTTGATATTTCAGCGCGTATTCCATCGCCAAAATGCCGCCCCAACTGTGGCCGAGCAAGTAGAAATTATCTTTGTTCAAGCCGAGCGCGATTCGAACCTGTTCGACTTCTTCGACGAAGCGTTCGGTCGTCCATAAACTGCTGTCCTTCGGCTGATCGCTGAAGTGCGAACCCAATTGATCGTATTCATAAAACTCGATGGATTCCTTCGGGAAAAAACTTTCGAACGACTCGAAGAGTTCATGCGTCCCGCCGGGGCCGCCGTGCAGCAGCAGGACTTTGATTTTCGGGTTGTGTCCGAAGCGTTTCGTCCACACGTTGAACTTTCCGACCGGTGTTTCAATCGGAATCATTTTGACGCCGCCGGTCTGCACGCCGCTATCTACAACGGCCAAATAGGTTGAAGGCGTCGGAAGCGTCGAGGCCGAATCGGTTTTGCCCTGACAGCCGAACGCGGGTAAAAGCAAAAGCATGAAGACACACCATGTTTTTTTCATCGCCGTAAATGTTGAAGTGAAAAATGTTTGAGTTTGTGTTGACGGAGTGCTTGAAACATAATCAACGTCGCGCAATGAAAAAGGCGAGGGTTGCCGCTCGCCTTTTTACATTTACTGATGACGGAAATTTCCGGTTTGATTTATTTAACAAGCATCATTTTTTTTGTTTGAACCGACGTGCCTGCGTTGCCGGAAGCCGAGAGCCGGTAAAAATAAATCCCGCTTGCGAGAGCCTTGGCGTTGAAGAAAGCGCGGTAACTGCCCGCGGCTTGCCGTTCATTTACTAAAGTTGCCACTTCCCTGCCGAGCACATCATACACTTTCAACTTGACCTCACTGTTCATGGATAATTGATAACTGATCGTTGTGGCCGGATTGAACGGGTTCGGATAATTCTGCGAAAGTTCAAAACGATCCGCGCGCGTCGTGTTTTGGACAACGGCGGACGTCGCTGAATTCCAACTTGCACCGGCATCGCTGCTGAGAAATACTTCGCCGTCGCTGGCAATGACGATAACGGACAAGGTTGTGTCCGTAACGATCTCGATAAGGTTTCGCGTACCGATCACGGCGGAGGGTGCGCTCGCCCAGTCTTGGCCGTCATTTTCGCTGCGCACAATCGCGCCCATCTCGCCCGCCGCAATGAGCACGCCGAACGCGGCTTGCACGCCGTTGCCCTTTCGCGCGTTTGATGACCGCTCCGTACGGGCTGCGGCGACCACGCCTGTCGATCCGACGACGTTGAGCGTGCTCGTCGTTACGCCCTCTCCGGCGAGTGCCCAACTTGCCCCGCCATCGGCGCTGCGCAGAATCGTACCGCCCACACCGACCGCTACCGCCGAGCCGAAGCCATTGATCCCTTGCGCAGTTGCGGCTTTTGCAGTTGCGGCGGCTTGTACGAAGGCGACGGACAGCAAACTTTCCGTCGTTGGAATCGGGCTGACCGTGCTCCAAGTGTTACCGCCGTCGGCACTGCGCAGAATCGTACCGCCCACACCGACCGCTACCGCCGAGCCGAATCCGTTCGTACCGAGCGAGCCTTGTGCGCCAGTCGTTTTCGTCTGCGGTGAATTTGCGGGTTCGGTGGCAATGTCGGCATCGGTGAGTTCTTTATCCGTCGGACTCAGCACCGGGATGTAATCCAAGCCTTTGCCTTGCGCCCGAAGAATGCGGCCTGAATCGCCGACCGCCACCGCGTAGTCTTCGCCTTCAGCGATACCGTTGATTTCAATAAAGCCGGAGACGCCGATGCTGGCATATGATCCGGACGAAGTGAAATACTGTCCGCCGCGCTCTTCGCCCAAGTAGAGCCGGTCGAACACCGGATCATAAACGATGCTGTAGCACTCAACGATTTCCGGCGGCTGACCGTCGTTGAAGGCTTCCCAAGTAATGCCTTGGGTTGTAGAGCGGTAAACGCCGGAGAGCGACGCCGCATAAAGTGCGCCGGTGGCATCTTGCGTAAGACTGCGTATCGGTCGTTTACCCAAAGTGGTGGGCAGCGCGGCGCCGTTCGGTTTGCTGATATCGATCACCCGCAAACCGTCATCGAGCGACGCCGCATAAAGCGATTTGCCGCTGGCGAGCAGCGCATAAATCGTTTGACCGACGCCGCCGATGTTGTTCCAGTTTTCGCCGCCGTCGATGCTTCGCCACACGCCGCCGCCGTTCGGCACGGCGATCTGATCGCCTTCAAAGTTGGTTGATGAACCGGCATAAACATCGCCGCTTACGCTATCAACCGCGAGCGCGTAGGCGAACCGGTTATTCAGCGGGGCGGTGTTGGATTGCGCCCAACTTTCGCCGTCGTCGGTGCTGTAATAAACGCCGGTCTGCGTCGCGGCATAGAGGCGTTCAGCCGCTTTGAACTTGCCCGTCGCAAACGCATAGATCGTTTCGGTGGTGTTGTTGAGGCTGCGGTTCTTAGGCCACGTTTTTCCGGCGGTGGTTGTGGCAATCGCCGTGAGCCCTCCGGCAATCCACGACTGGCCGCCGTTGGTGCTCGTCGCATAACTGCTATCTTTGACGCCCGCAAAAATCCGGCCTGTGCCGGTTACGATCATGCTGGTAATTTGGGCATTGTCGCCCAAAGCCGTCTGCTCCCAGTTCAGTCCGCCGTTCATACTGAGAAATACGCCGCCTTCGGTTCCGGCGAGCGCGACATATTTTTTGGGTGGCGTGGGCGTGAGGACGGAGCCGGTGATCATTGAAGTAATCTTCAAGCCCTTTGCAGGACGCAGTCCCTCCGCCGGTTGCCACTGCGCCGCAAGATCATTTGCCGAGGCCAAGATCAGTATCAGCATGGCTGCGGCAATGACGCCCTTGCCCGCGAAGCCGCTTTTCCGAATCGATGTTTTCATCAGATGAAATTTTTAGGTTAAAGATTTTCAAGAATTTTCAAGTGCCCTCGCATCAGCAAAGCCTCGCTTCGGAGTGCGGCTAGTTCATGTTCGAGCCGTAGATTGGGTCGCTGCAAGTCAGTGATTGAAAATATTTTTCGGGTCGAGGGATAGAAACATGTTTCGAATCAGCGTGTGAAGATACTCGTCCTGTCCTTGAAAACTTGTAACGCGCATGAAATTTTTCGCACGGTTTTGTGTTTTGGACGGAGCCTTGTGATACAAGTCAACATTTGACCTGATCTACCAATGCAATTCACTTTCAAACCTTTATCAATATGATTTCAACCGGCGTCTCCGCTCCCGATTTTACGTTGCCCGATGAAAGCGGCAACAGGGTTTCACTTTCAAGTTTCAAAGGCAAACCGGTGCTGTTGCTTTTTTATCCGGGCGACGAAACGCCGGTTTGCACGAAAGAACTGTGTTCCTACCGCGACAACTTCGGCGACCTCACCGCGCGCGGCCTCACGCTTCTAGGCATCAGCACCGACAGCGCGGCATCGCATCAAAAGTTCAAAGCGAAACATCATTTTCCGTTTGCACTGCTTTCCGACAGCGAAAAAAAAGTGTCGCGGCTCTACGATGCCCTGAGCATCTTGGGCGTTTCGCAGCGCGCCTATGTTTTGATTGATGCGGCGGGCGTCATTAAACTTTCATTCAGTGAAGCCCTCCCGATTTTTTATCACACCTCGGGCGACCTGCTCAAAAAAATCGACGCCGTACTTCCCCGCACCGGTACGGCTTCTCAACCGGCTTAACCTCGATGACGCAAAAAACATTTTTTAGAAACCTCGCGGGGCTTCTCACCGCCTTCTTACTTCACACCGCAACTTCGGCGGCGCAGCCCGCTCCGCCGGAACAAACGATGATGTCGCTGCGGCAGTCGATTGCTACCGCTCCCAACGACTCGCTGAAAGGATTGCTCTACGCGCGGGTATCGGAGCAGTTCGTGTATCGTTCTTACAAAGACGCGGAGAACGAAGCGTTTCGAAAGCCGCTGCTCTTGCAAGCCCTCGTCGCGGTCGATTCGGCCTTGATGTTCAGCAAGCATCCCTCGATTCGCGCGGTGCGGTCGATTGTCGTGCTCGATCTGGCGCGCTACGCGCCGAAGGGCGAGGCGATTGTGGCGGTCAATGTGCAGAAAAAAGAGTTGGAAGATATTTTGCGGGTCGATACAACGAACCCCGAAGCCAGCATCACCTACGGCATTCTCGCCTACGACGTTACCGCCATCAGCGGGATGCAGCGGTTTGTAGCGGGGCTGCTGTTCGGCAAACTGCCCGACGACTTGACCTATCAAACCGCGCTGCTGAATTTACTTCAGGCTAAAGTCCAAGGCGCGGGCGATATGCCGATTCTATATTTCAAACTTGCGGAAACCTATTTCGCACTGAAGAACAACCGCGATGCCATCGCGTCGCTTGAAACCTGTATCGCCTTACCGGAAAAGCGACCTTATATCGATGCGTATTTTAAAGGCCTCGCAAAAAAACTCTTGGACGATTACCGCAGCAAAGCCGCCGTGAAATAATTTGGTTGTGGTTCGAAAGGGTTCGAATAAAAAAGGCGGAGCATCAATCCGCCTTTTTCGTTTTCATGCCGTCGGTGCTTTGCAGCGGCTTACCGGTTTTTGTATTCAATGCGAACCGCGGTATGCGGCACGGCTTCAAGCCGCGCTTTCGGAATCGGTTTGCCGCTGACGGTGCAAATGCCGTAAGAGCCGTTCTTGATACGCTCCAAAGCCTTGTCGATATAGCCTAAGTATTTTTCGTCGCGGGCGATGAACATAAAGCGTTGCTCGCGGTCCATCGTCTCGGTGCCGTGATCGGCCATATGCATCGAGTAACTGGAGTTGATCGAATCGTCGTTGTTCTCATCCGTCATCGCCGAGCGCATAATTTCCAAATCGTGCATCACTTCCGACCGCCGTTCGGTCAGGAGTTTTTCGAAGTGCCGCAGTTCGGATTTCGTCAGATAGGTTTTGATCTTCACCGGCGGCGTGGCAACGGCCATGACGGCGGGCGTTTCCGTCGCCTGACTTTTCGCCGGGCGGGATGCGGCGGGAATTTTGGTTTTGCCTGCCGCGACGTTCCGGGCGGGCTTCACGGCCACCGCTTTCGCCGGTTTGGATGCCGGTGTCTTTGCCTGCTGCATGGTTCTTGTCAATACGGCGGTCGATGTGATCAACCTGCGGGAAGGCGTCATGGCGGCTTTCGCAGCAGCTTTTGCCGCAGCGGTTTTCGCAGCAACCGGTTTCGTTGCGGTTGCTTTTACAGATGAGGCGGGTGCGGCGGGTGTGGCAGATAGGGGTTTCGCCGTTTTTGCGGGCGACGGTTTCACAGCGGACGTCTTGGCCGCGACCTTATTTATTTTCATCACTTTCATTTCCTTGTTACTCTTGGGATTGGATTTCTGCGCCGCCGGTTTTACGGGTGAGGCACCGAGACTTTTCTTTAGCGGTTTTTTATCCGGCTTCTTCGTCGAACTCTTTTCTACTTTCGCCGCTTTCTTTGCAGCCTTTTTATCTTTCTTCTTCGCCATGGCAGGGCATCAGGTTTTTAGTGTTAGTGTAAAAATGACAATTACTTCTTTGTAGCCGCTGAGATTGCAAGGCTTCCGGTTTCTCCGTTGAAGTCGATGCGCAACGGTTGCGTAGAAAGTGTTGCGACAACTGAAAATTCAATGCCCGTTGCCAGCGTCTCGGCCATAATCCGCTCGCGGTATTTATCGATGGCCGCCGTCAGTGGCGCGGTGCCTTCGATAGAAATGATGATGCGGTCGGTGATCTCAAGCCCGGTGTCTTTGCGCAGCGTCTGCACCGCGCTGACGAATTCCCGCGCGAGTCCGTCCATAATCAAATCGCCGTCGAGTTCGGTATCGAGCGCAACCGTCAGCCGCGTCTCTTCATCCGACATCACCAGCCAGCCTTCGATATCTTCGCGCAGCACTTCGAAATCTTCCGATTCGATAGCAATCGTTTTGCCGTTGAACATCGCTTCCGTTCTGCCCGACTTTTCCACTTCCGCAATCTGCGCCGCTGAAAATCCTTTGACGACGTTCGCCACCAGATTGACTTCCTTGCCGAACTTCGGCCCCAAGATTTTAAAATTCGGTTTGGCTTTTTTGTTCACGATGCCCGAATCATCATCGACATATTCAATCGCGCGGACATTGACTTCATCGAGAATCACCGACTTTACTTTTTCAAGTTCGCGCCGTGCGTGTGGCTCCGCGACCGGCACGAGCATTCGCCGCAGCGGTTGCCGCACTTTGATGGAAGCCTTCTCGCGCATCGTCCGCACCAACGAACTCACCACTTGAGCTTTCTTCATCCGCGATTCCAATGGAGCGTCAATCGCCGTTTCTTCCACCGGCGGGAAGAACGCAAGATGTACCGATTCGAAATCTTCTTTTTGGGTTACGCGGTTGAGGTTTTGGTAAATCGCATCGGTGATGAACGGGCAAACGGGCGCGGCCAGCTTGACAACCGTGATCAAACATTCATAGAGCGTTTGATACGCTGCCGTTTTATCGCTTTTGCCTTTATCGTCCGTAGCCCCTTTCCAGAAGCGGTTCCGCGAACGGCGAATGTACCAGTTTGATAATTGATCGACGGTGAAATCCTGAATGAGCCGCGCGGCCAGAGTGAGGTCGTAACTTTGATACGCATCGCCCACTTCTTTGATGAGCGTGTTGAGCAGTGAAATGATCCAGCGGTCGAGTTCGGTGCGTTGCTGAATATGTATTTGCGGCTCCGAGTAGGTGAAGTCGTCGATGGCGGCATACTGCGCGAAGAACCGGTAACTTTCCGTCAGCGTACGGAAAAACTTGTTCTGCACTTTTCGAAGATCATCTTCATCAAACGCCTTTGCCAGCCACGGCGGACTGGTGCTGACGAGATACCACCGCAACGCATCGGCGCCGTAGCGGGCGATCATCTCAAACGGATCGACGATGTTGCCCAAAGATTTCGACATCTTCTTGCCCGCTTTATCGAGCAAGTGTCCGTTGACGATCAGATTTTTATACGCCGGCTTGCCAAAGATCATCGTTGAGATTGCGTGCAGCGTGTAGAACCAGCCGCGGGTTTGATCGATGCCTTCGGCGATGAAATCGGCAGGAAAAGATTTATCGAACAGGTCTTTGTTCTCGAACGGATAATGCAGTTGGGCGAACGGCATCGAGCCGCTATCGAACCAGACATCAACGAGTTCGGGCGTGCGTGTAAACTTTTTGCCGCCCTTGATAAAATAAATGCTGTCGGCGAAAGGTTTGTGCAAATCAAGTTCGACTAAACCGTTGTCAAGTGCCGCGCCGAGCAACTGTTGTTCGCCGCTGATGTTGATGAAGCCTTCGCGGAGTTCCTGCACCGAGCCGATGCAGAACATGTTGCCACTTGCGGCGGTGTCGCCGGGCTTGAAATCCTCATTGACCCACACGGGCAACGGCGTGCCCCAAAAGCGTTCGCGCGAGAGCGCCCAGTCTTTATTTTCCTCGAGCCAGTTGCCGAAGCGTCCCGATCCGATTTCCGGCGGATGCCAACCGATTTCCTTGTTGAGCGCAATCATTTTCGCGGCGACTTCCGTCGTGCGGATATACCATGATTCGCGGGCATAGTAAAGTACCGGCACATCGTATCGCCACGAAAAAGGATAACTGTGCGTGATGGTTTCTTTTTTGAAAAGCAGGCCGCGCTGCTTGAGATCGGTGATAATGCCTGCATCGGCATCTTTAAAAAAGACGCCCGCGTAGGCCGGAACTTCATCGGTGAATTTGCCGCCGCGGGTGATCGGCTGCAACATCGGCAGATTGTATTTTTTCGACAACTCGTAGTCATCCGCGCCGAACGCCGGAGCGATGTGCACGATGCCCGAACCGTCATCCGCCCCGACGAAATCGCCCGTCGTCAGGTAAAAGGCTTTCTTCGTTACCGGCACATCATCGAAGAGCCGTTCGTATTCAACACCTTCGAGCGACTTGCCTTTGAACTCTTCCAACACTTCAACCGGATTGTCATCACTTGGTGTGCCTAATACACTAAGCCGTGACTTGGCCAGAATCATTACGCCGCTATTGGTGCGCACGCGGGCGTAGTCAATATCCGCACCGACGCACAGGGCGACGTTTGAAATGAGCGTCCATGGCGTCGTCGTCCAGACGAGAAAGTATTCGTCCGCGTCCGAGCCTTGCCGGGGAGGAGAAGATCGTTTCAATTTAAATTTGACGTAGATGCTCGGGTCTTTGACGTCGCGGTAGCCATCGCGGAGTTCGGCTTGGCTGAGGACGGTT
>JACMJS010000277.1 GCA_014380515.1 Chlorobiales bacterium | reverse complement strand
GGGCTTGTCGGATTTCAGCACTTCGTCTTCAAAATTGCTGTCGCTGCCGATGATGTATTTCTTATCTGCTGACATAACGCTTACTCCGTTTTTAGGTTAATGATGTTTCGAAAGATTTTTGGAATGCTTCTGAAAATTTGCAGGGACAATTTGCCCGAAGTTTTACTCTTTTCAAAATTATTTGTTACAACGAGCATTTTTCCCAAGCCGCCGCCGACGTAAAAAGTTCATCGTTGCGTTCTGCATTCATCTTCGTAGGGGTGATAGCGAGTTTAACGAGCTGACGCTCTATGGCCTCACCCCTACAACGGGGTATCTGGAATGAAAAAAAAGAAATTACGTTTTCAGCGTATGACAAAATCAGCCGCTGATTTTGAGACTGTCTTCGCCGACGACGCTTGCGAGTTCATCCAAGACTTCGTTTGAGGAATCGATGAGAATACTGCGGGCAAAGAGTCGCAGCGTTTTCGGATTGCCTTCTTGCAACACACTCACTTCGAAATCGAGCGACGTCTCGCCGCGATTTTTTTCGCAGATCGCTTTGACCGCCACTACTTTTTCCAACTCGCTTTCATCGCTGGCATCGAGCCGCAAAACAACGCGGCGAATGTTGCGCTCGCGCACTTTGCGAATCGGCACGACTTCACTCACGAGTAATTTTAACAGCCCTTCCCGCGTTTCGGCTTCGGCGATGAACATCACCACCGCATCTTTGATCATTTCGCGCTCGAACTTTTCATAGACACTGGCGAAGAGCGTGAAGTCGGCTTTGCCCTCGAAATCTTCGATGACGCCGAACATCATCGTGTTCCCTTTTTTATCCAAATGTTTTTTCGTCTCGACGAGCGCACCGATAATTTTATAGAGCCGTTTGGGTTCGGCGTTGCGCTCCGAAAGTTTGATCGTCGTGAACGCCTCGTAATCTCTGCGGAAGGCATCGAGCGGGTGATGCGACAGATAAAATCCGAGCAAGGCTTTTTCGCGTTTGAGTCGCTCGGCATCCGGCCACGCTTCGGCCTTCTGTAAATCGGGATAATCCACGCTGTCGCCCATTGTGGCTTCATCGGTAAAGAACCCTTCTTGCCCCGTCGTTGCGCTCTTGTTGCGTTGCTGTCCGTAATCGACGGCCTTTTCAATATTGGCGACGAGCATCGCGCGGTGAATGCCGAAAGAATCCATCGCGCCTGCTTCGATGAGACTTTCCATCGCTTTTTTGTTTACCGCGCGCAAATCAACCGACGAGCAAAAATCAAAAATGTTTTTAAATGCATTCACCGAGTTTTTCAACTTGACGCGCCGTTTCATCGCCGCAACAATTTCCTTGCCCGCGCCGCTGACGTTTTTAATCGCGCCAAGTCCGAAGCGAATTGCCAGCAGCGAGTTTACCGAGCCGATACTCGCATTGG
This sequence comes from Chlorobiales bacterium, assembly GCA_014380515.1. Lineage (GTDB taxonomy): Bacteria > Bacteroidota > Chlorobiia > Chlorobiales > JACMJS01 > JACMJS01. Next base: position 2,140 of record JACMJS010000277.1, on the reverse strand, counting down.
CACTCGATTTACTTTTCGGTAAATCTTCGACCGTAAAAAGAAAATCACTTTTGTTCACGTCGGGCGGCAGGATTTTGAGGCCGAAACCTTTGGCTTCGTCGGTGAGCACTTTCACGCGCTCGGCGTCGCCCGCTTCGCTGTTGAGAATCGCGCACATAAACTCGGCGGTGTAATTGGCTTTCAGATAGGCCGTCCAATACGCGAGCACGCCGTAGGCCGCCGAGTGCGATTTGTTGAAGCCGTAGCCCGCGAACTTTTCCATCATGTCGAAAACTTCATCAGCTTTTTCCTTCGAGATATTTTGTTTCTCTGCGCCTTGTTGAAACAGCGCGCGGTGCGTGGCCATTTCGCTGACTTTCTTTTTGCTCATCGCCCGCCGCAGCAAGTCCGCGCCGCCGAGCGTGTAGCCGCCCATCACCTGCCCCATCTGCATCACCTGCTCTTGATAAACCGGAATGCCGTAGGTGGTTTCCAAAATCGGTTTCAACATGTCGTGCGGATACTCGACCGTTTCGCGTCCGTGTTTGCGGTCGATGTAGGTCGGGATGAAATCCATCGGGCCGGGGCGATAGAGCGCGCTCATGGCGATGATGTCTTCCAAGCACGTCGGACGCAGTTGCATCATATAACTCTGCATCCCGCTCGATTCAAACTGAAAGATGCCCGACATTTTTCCTTCCTGAAAAATCTTGAACGTCTTTTTGTCATCGAACGCAAGTTTCTCCAATTCGATTTTAAGTTTGTGCCGCCGCTCAATCAGCCGCAAAGTTTCATCAACCACAGCGAGGGTTTCGAGGCCGAGATAATCAATTTTTAAAAGTCCTGCTTTCTCGATCCAATCTTTATCGTACTGAGTTACAACTTGCTTATCGCTCTTGGGTTTGTCGGATTTTGATTTTGGTAATTCATCGCTCTCACTGCTTTCGTCTTCATCGGCGTAGCGGCGTTCTTCGGTCTCGGTTTTGTTGGAGATGTAAAGCGGGACGAGTTCATCTACCGCGCCGTTCGTGATGATAACGCCGCCTGCGTGCATCGAGACGTTTCTTGCGCGGCCTTCGAGAGCGAGCGCATACTCGATCAGTTTTCGAAGTTGCGGGTCGTTGTCCTTCAGCAACGCTTTCAATTCCTTCACCGGCTCAACGCCTTTCTTTTCATCGCCGTTGATCGCCTGTGCGAGCGTAATGCCGACGGGCTTCGAGGGCACGAGCTTTGTAATCCGGTTGACAACATCCAACGGAATTTCCAATACGCGGGCGACGTCTTTCAGCACGGCTTTCGCGCCCAGCGTGCCGATGGCGATGACTTTCGCAACGCTTTGTTCGCCGTATTTTTCAATCGTGTAGTCCAACACTTTTTGTTTGCCGACGGGCGTGAAATCGATATCGATGTCGGGCATCGAGACGCGCTCGGGATTGAGAAAGCGTTCGAAGAGTAAATCATATTTGAGCGGCTCGACGCGCGTGATGTCGGTGAGGTAAGCAACGATGCTGCCCGCCGCCGAGCCGCGTCCGGGGCCGACCGAGTAACCCATTCGCCGCGAGGCCGCGATGAGATCGCTAACGATGAGGAAGTACGAACTAAATCCCATCGAGGTGATGATGCCGAGTTCATACTCGATGCGGTCTCTGACTTTCTTTCCGAACTCACCTTGCGATTCAATGTCGCCGTATTTTTCCGTAACACCTTCGAGCGTGATGTGGCGGAGATATTCATTCTCGCTCGTAAAATCTTTGGGCAGCGGAAAGGCGGGCAAGAGCGGCTCTTCGCTTACCAATTGGAACTCGCACTTCGCCGCAACTTCCAAGGTGTTTCGAAGTTCATGGTTCGAATCATCGAAGAGCGCGGACATTTCATCGGGAGACTTCAGATAAAATTCATCCGTCGGCAATTTCATCCGCTTGGGATTGGAGAGCGTGTGTTTGCTTTTCATGGCGAGCATCACTTCCTGCAACGGCGCATCTTTGCGGTTGAGGTAATGCACGTCGTTCGTGGCGATGAGTTTGACATCAAACGCTTTGGCAAGTTCAATCAACTTGCGATTGACGAGTTCATCGTTGGGCGCGTGATGACGTTCGAGTTCGATATAAAAATCCTCGCCGAAGATGTCTTTGTAATCGCTGACGAATTTGCGTGCGCCCGC
>JACMJS010000276.1 GCA_014380515.1 Chlorobiales bacterium | reverse complement strand
CTTTCACAGAATTATCCGAACCCGTTTAATCCGGCTACAACCATTCGCTATCAACTCGCATCGGCGGGACAGGTAAGTTTGAAAGTCTTTGATATGCTTGGTAAAGAAGTCGCAACGCTAGTCAATGAACGCAAGGCTGCGGGAAACTACGCTGTGCCGTTCAATGCAAACAAACTTTCAAGCGGCATCTACTTCTACCGTCTGCAAGCGGGCGGAAAAGTGGAAACTAAAAAAATGACGCTGCTTAGATGACCTTTGCATCGAAAACCAGTTCTGACAGCAGATCGTGAAGGTGATTTGTCGTTTCAAACTTCGCGCGTAAGTCAGAATAAAAAACCCCTTGTTCTACGAGGGATTTTTTATTTTACCGGGATTCACTTCTTCATCTTCAACTACATCTCCCTTCACTAAAGGGAGATGTCTCTTACAAGCGGACAGAGGGTTTTACCAACCAAAATATTTCTTACGGTGTCGACACAACTAGGCAACAACAAAACCGTGCGTCAGATGACGACGCGGCAGGCCATCGAGATGAAAGAGAAAGGCGAAAAAATATCGATGCTTACTTGCTATGATTTTATGTCGGCAGGCATCTTAGACCGCGCGGGCATTGACATTCTGCTCGTCGGTGATTCGGCCAGCAACGTGTTCGCGGGACACGAAACCACCTTGCCGATTACGCTCGATGAAATGATCTATCACACCAAAGCCGTCGTGCGCGGCGTTGGCGCGGCGTCGGGACGCGCGATGGTGATCGCCGATATGCCCTTTATGAGTTATCAACTCTCCAGCGAAGACGCGCTCCGAAACGCCGGACGCTTGATGAAAGAAACGGGTTGTCATGCGGTGAAGTTGGAAGGCGGGCGGGTGGCCAGCCAAACCGTCAAGCGCATTACCGACGCGGGAATTCCGGTGATGGGACATTTGGGTCTCACGCCGCAATCGATCTACAAGTTCGGCAGTTACAAAGTCCGCGCGAAAGACGCCGCCGAAGCGGGCGAACTCCTGACCGATGCAAAGTTGCTTGAGGAAGCCGGTGCATTCGCGCTCGTGCTCGAAAAGATTCCCCAAACGCTCGCATCGGGCGTAACGACGTCCGTTTCAATACCGACCGTCGGCATCGGTGCGGGTGCGGGGTGCGACGGGCAAGTGCTCGTACTCAACGACATGCTTGGCCTGAATGAAAACTTCAAGCCGCGCTTCGTGCGTCAATACGCAAAGTTGGAGCAAGTCATCAGCGACGCGGTGAAACGCTATGTCGACGATGTACGGCAAGGGTCATTCCCCAATGAAAGTGAGAGTTACTAAAACTTGCCGAACCATGCGCATTATAAAAACCCCACGCCGCACCATCATGACAATTCTGCTTGCGTGCGCAGTGTGGACTGTATTAGATCATTCGGTGTCGAACGCACAAGAGAAAAAGAATCGTGCTTCACCGCTCGATGATTTACGCCCGCGTGCATTTCGCTTCGTGCCGCCGAAAGCCACGCCCTTGCCCGATTGGATCACGCAATCATCATCACTCCAGCCGCAGGCGGCACCGGACACAGCGAGCGGGCGGTTGAAGCTTCCCAAGCCTGACGATTACTGGCTTACAGAAGCACCGCCGGTTGAAATTGGTACGGATGATCTGGCGATCAACATAGCACTGCGCGAAATCGCGGCGGACTACGGGCGAAATGCGCCGCGATCTCTTTCGGATGCGATTAGAATCCGTCCGTCGGATATTTTGCTCGCGCCGGTGCGCGGCGTAAAAGCGATCATCAATCTTTTCAGAGGAAGCACGCACTACGAACTTATTCCGCCACCGCCCGCGCCGAAAACCGCACAGGAATTTCTCGCATGGGGAAATTATCATGTCGATACACAGCAATATGACCGCGCGATGGATGCGTTCACAAATGCAATCAAACGCATCCCGGAAAATCCGGCGTCGGAAAAAATGAGGCGGGAAAAAAGTGAAGCGTATTTGTTTCGCGGACAGGCGTATCAGTTTTCGAAGCAGGTTGATCTTGCCTTATCAGATTACACCGAAGCCATCGCACTCGCTCCGGCGAATCCCAATGCGTTCGTGATGCGGGCTGAAGCCAACGAACTTGCCGGACACGATGCCGACGCCATGCAAGATTATCAAAAGGCCGTTGAGTTGGGTGATGAAACCGCAGCGGCTGAATTGGAGCGGGTGCAACGAAAACTTAAAGCGGTAGACTCAATCAGGACAAGCCTTCCCATGAAGTAGGGGCGATGCTCGTCGTCGCCCGTCTTCGGGGCAACCACAAGGGATTGCCCCTACGTGCTGTTTTGCATTCGTATTAGATTTTGACGCATTGCTGCGGTTACAACCGTCGCCACTTGCGCCCGTCGCGCTCGAGCAAGTGATCCGATTCCGGCGGTCCCCACGTTCCGGCGGAGTATTTCGGAATCTCCGCATCGCCCTGCATTTTCCAGCCTTCGTGAATCGGCGTGATGAGTCGCCATGTTTCTTCGACCGAATCGTTGCGGATAAAGAGCGTCGCGTCGCCGAGCATACAATCTAAAATCAAACGCTCGTACGCATCCGCCGACTGCGAGCCGAACGACGAGCCATACAGAAAGTCCATATTCACCGAACGGATACGCACGGTTTGGCCGGGCAACTTGGCGCCGAACTTCAGCGAGATGCCTTCGTCGGGCTGGATGCGCATCGAGAGCACGTTCTGTTCGTGTTGATCGGCCATCGTGTTCGAGAAGAGCATGTGCGGAATACGTTTGAACGTAACCGCGATTTCGCTGACGCGCTTCGGTAGCCGTTTGCCGCTGCGCACATAAAACGGCACGCCCGCCCACCGCCAGTTGTCAATAAAGAACTTACAGGCGACATAGGTTTCGGTCGTCGATGTTTTCAAAACGCTTGGCTCGTCTTTATAGCCGATGAGCCGCTTGCCGCTGATGACGCCTTCGCTGTACTGGCCGCGCACGGTGAACTGACCGACTTGCTCCGGCAAAATCGGACGTATCGAGCGGAACACTTTTATTTTTTCATCACGCACCGATTCCGCCGCAAACGAACTTGGCGGCTCGATACACGCGACCGAGAGCACTTGCAACAAATGGTTTTGAATCATATCTCGAAGCGCGCCCGCTTCTTCGTAGTATGCGCCGCGGCCTTCTACGCCGACGGTTTCTGCCGCCGTGATTTGGACGTGATCGATGTAGTTGTGATTCCAAATCGGTTCGAAAATTTCGTTGGCAAACCGGAACACTAAAATATTCTGAACCGTCTCTTTGCCGAGATAGTGATCGATGCGGTAGACTTGCCGCTCTTTGAAGTATTCATTGACCGTGCGGTTCAACTGTGTCGCTGAATCATAATCGCGCCCGAACGGTTTTTCGATAATGATGCGCGTCCAGTTTTTCGGTGTAACCGGTTTTGAAAGTCCAACCATGCCAAGGTTTTTCACAATGTCGCCGATGAGGCTGGGCGGCGTGGCGAGGTAGATGAGATGGTTACCGCCCGTGCCGCGCGATTGATCGACTTCCTGCGTCAGAGCGGCGAGTTTCGCGTAGCTAACGGCGTCGCGGAAATCGAGCGTTTGGTAGAACAGACCTTGCGCGAAACTTTCCCACAGCGGACCTTGGGCGGCTTCGGGCGAGACAAATTCGGCGAGGGCTTTTTTGATGGCGTCGCGGAAATCGTCCGTCTTCCATTCGGTGCTCGAGACGCCGATGACGGAGAAGCCTGCGGGCAGCAACCGGTGTTTAAACAGACTGAAGAGCGACGGCATAATCTTGCGCCGCGTGAGATCGCCCGACGCGCCAAAGATGAACATCGTGCAAGGTTCGGGCGTGCGTTCGGTACGTGTGCCTTCTTTGAGCGGGTTCGTAAGCGCGTTCGCGTCAAGCGTGATCATGCAGCGTTAGGATTATGGGTTTATGGTTGAAGTCAGCAGCGTTAGGATTCTGTAGCGTCGAACTCTGTTGTGTCAAGTTGATCAAGCAAGGCTTGACGCCGCGGTTGCTGCTCGGGTAGAATTAATTGAATCGTGTTCCAGATTTTTGTGCGATTGATGCCTTTGTAATTATGCGCGGTTAAATCGCGTAAACCTGCCATTTCACGCCACAGAATCTCTGGTGATTTATCCCGAACCGATTGAGGAATTTTCTTTGCCGATTCGCCAATGACGATAAAATTCATCATTACCGCATCGAACGCAAAATCGTTCGCAATGAACGCTACGAGTGATATCCCTCGGTGTAGATCGAAATTTTTTTGATGCACGCAATCATTTCAGAAATGTGAACCGTGTATTCCCGATTCATAGCGTCCTCAGTTCGGGTAAGACGTACTTTGCCACACGCGGATGCAAAAGGTTTTTTTCTACCAAATCGACCTTGATACCCAATTTCTCAGCGAGATATTCAGCGATATACAGATCATCGAAAATGGTTAATTGCTTTTCACCATCGAACTCGACTAAAATATCGACATCACTTTCCGGCGTTTGTTCGCCACGACTATACGAACCGAAAAT
>JACMJS010000275.1 GCA_014380515.1 Chlorobiales bacterium | reverse complement strand
TCTGAATCTGTTGCCGAAAAAAAAATTGCCGCCCGCCGAAATTTTTTGCCCGTGCGAACGGCTATCTTCTCGTATATCTTTTATCCGAGTCTGTCATTCCCGCCATGCTGCTTTGAGTCCCGCGTTTGCTGCAAGTCCCGCTATTGAAGCGGGAAGCGGGATCGGGAATCCCTCTTCGCACAAGACGAACAAGAAGGATTCCGGTCAAGCCGGAATGACACAGGAGAAGAAATTGCAGATTCTTCGCTGCGCTCAGAATGACACTGATGGAAAAACATAGACTTTCGAACAACTTCATTTTTTTCTTCACCAACAGACGCGTTATGAAATCATTCGTTGTTTCTTTGTTGCTTGCTTTCGCGGTGCTGCCGCAGAGTATGAGCGCGCAATCGCTCGCAAAAACCGATGCGAAGCCCGGCGTTAAAATCACGGCGGCGTCCGACCTCGAACCCAAATCCGAGCACGCGAAAGTGGATCAGGTCGTTACCGCCATCCTGACGCGGATGCACTACCGCCGCCTGACGCTCAATGATTCGCTGTCCTCGGCCATCTACGACCGCTACCTGCAAAGCGTCGACTTCAACCGTTCTTATTTTCTGTCCTCCGATATTTCCGGCTTCGAGCAATACCGCTTCACGCTCGATGACGCCATCAAAAAAGGCGACATCGCGCCCGCCTACGAAATTTTCAACGTCTTCAAGCATCGCGCCGCCGAGCGCGGCGACTATGCGGAAAATTTGCTAAAGAAAGAATTTGATTACGGCGCCGATGAAACCTTCGAGACCAACCGCGAGAAAATGCCGTGGGCAAAAGACATCGCGGAACTCAACGATGTGTGGCGCAAGACGATGAAGAATCAAGCCCTTGGTTTAAAACTTTCCGGCAAAAAGTGGGATGAGACTTCCAAGACGCTCCACGAGCGGCTCGCCACCACGCAAAAAGCGTTGCAGCAATACACCAGCGAGGAAGTGTTTCAACTTTACATGAATGCCTTCGCCAATTCCATCGATCCGCACACCAATTATTTCTCGCCCGCCACCGCCGATAATTTTAAAATGAATATGAGTCTTTCATTGGAAGGCATCGGCGCACGCTTGCAAACCGAAGGCGACTACACGAAGGTCAACGAAATCGTGCCCGGCGGCCCGGCGTTCAAAAGCGGTCTCATCAAAGCGAACGACAAAATCACCGCCGTCGCGCAAGGCGATACCGGCAAGATGCGCGATGTGATCGGCTGGCGCATTGATGACGTCGTCTCCTTGATCCGCGGCGCGAAAGGCACGGTGGTTCGGTTGCAAATCATCGCCGCCGAAGCCGTCGCGAGCGCGCCGCCTAAAGAAATCCGGCTCGTGCGCGAGAAGGTAAAGTTGGAAGATCAGGCGGCGAAGCGCGAAGTGTTGCCGCTGATGCAAAACGGCAAATCGTATAAACTCGGCGTCATCACGATTCCGTCGTTCTACCGCGACTTCGAAGCGGCGCAGCGCGGCGATAAAGATTTCCGCAGCACCACGCGCGACGTCCGAAAGTTTCTCGCCGAGTTCGAATCCGAAAAAATCGACGGCCTCATCATCGATCTTCGCAACGACGGCGGCGGCTCGCTTCAGGAAGCCACCGAACTGACGGGATTGTTTATTCCCGAAGGCCCCGTCGTGCAAGTCCGCAACGCCAACGGCTCGGTGCGGTTGCAAGAGGACGACGACGCGGCGGTGATTTACAAAGGCCCGGTGGCCGTGATGGTCAACCGGTTCAGCGCGTCGGCGTCAGAGATTTTTGCGGCGGCGATTCAAGATTACAAACGCGGCCTGATCATCGGCGAGACGACGTACGGCAAAGGCACTGTGCAGGAATTGGTCGATCTCGAACGCTTCTTGCCGTCGGTTGATGGCAAGGTCGGACAAGTGAAATTGACGACGGCGAAGTTTTACCGCATCACCGGCAGCAGCACGCAGCACAAGGGCGTCGTGCCGGATATTGAATTGCCGTCGGCGTTCAATCCCGATGAGTTCGGCGAAAGTTCCGAGCCTTCCGCACTGCCGTGGGATGAAATCGCTCCGGCGAGGTTTGTGTCGTCAAAGGAAGTGAACGACGCCGTGATTTCGCGCGTCGCCGCGAAGTATAAAGACCGCATGAAATCTGATCAGACCTTAAAAGATTTGGCGCAAGATGCCGAAGACCAAAAGAAGGCGCGCAAAAACACGGTGGTCAGTTTGCAGGAAGTGAAGCGTAAAAAAGAGCGCGACGATGCCGAAGCAAAACGGCTGGCGCGGTTGAAGTTCGAAGGCAAAGCTGAAGTGCCGGAGAAGCCGAAAACGCCTGCGACGCCGACGGCTTCCGAGGCGCGCAAGGATACTTACCTCAAAGAAGGCGCACGCATCCTCGCGGATTT
>JACMJS010000274.1 GCA_014380515.1 Chlorobiales bacterium | reverse complement strand
CGGCCTCGATATCAGTTCCGTCATCGAAGGCGCGACGTACTTAAAAGAGCAAGGCGTCGATGCCGTCAATATCACCGATGGTGCGCGGGCGCGGTTGCGCATGGATTCGATTTCGATTTCGAAAATCACCGAAGACCTCACCGGCATGGAAACCATCATGCACTACACCTGCCGCGACCGCAACATGATTGCCCTGCAATCGCAACTGCTCGGCGCTTACGCGCTCGGGCTTCGAAACATTTTGGTCGTAACCGGCGACCCCGCCAAGATCGGCGACTATCCGCAAGCAACTAGCGTCTATGATTTGGATTCGCCAAACCTGATTCGCGCGGCGGCCTCGCTCAACCGCGGCGTTGATCTGATGAAAAATCCTTTGGGCGACTCGACCGATTTCTTTATCACCTGCGGCGCCAACCCGCTCGCCGATGATTTCGAGATGGAGATGATCAAGACCGAAAAGAAAATCGATGCGGGCGCGGAATGTCTTTTCACCCAGCCGACCTACGAACTGCCGCAGTTGGAAAAGTTCGTCGAGCGGGTTGCCAAGATCAATTCGAAGTTGGGGACGAACTGTCAACTCATTTTAGGCATCTTGCCCCTGCGCAGTTACCAGCACGCCGACTTTCTGCATCACGAAGTGCCGGGCATCGATGTGCCGCATTGGATTCGGGAACGCCTGCACCGCGCTGACAAAAAAGACGCCCCGAAGGTGGGCGCGGAACTTTCCGGCGACTTTTTGCGACAGGCCAAACCGATGGTGCAAGGCGCATATGTGATGCCGCCGTTCAAAAAATATCAGATGGTCGCCGAACTGATGCAGATCGTCGCGTGAATCATCGTGAGCCTCAAAGAAAACGATGAAAGAAATTACGATTCAAGTCAGCCCTAAAGTTGCGGATGCCTATGAAGCCGCGAACGATGCGGAACGGCAGAGGATTCAGCTTTTTAGTCGAAGTGCTGTTGCAAAATAAAACGGATGCGGATATGAGTTTGCTGCGCGGCGTGATGGATGAACTCAGCGACCGTGCTAAAGCACGCGGCTTGACACCGGAAATTTTAGAAGCCATTCTGCATGGGCGATGAACGTCGCTTCGCCCTCGATGCCAATGTCATCGTCAGCGCGGCTCTTATTAAAGAAGGCAATGCCCGCAAAGCTTTAGACAAAGCCCAAACAGCAGGTATGATATTACTTTCCTCGCCCGTGTTGACTAGAGTTGGAAGACGTTTTCGCCAGACCCAAGTTTGATAAATATCTTTCCGTGTTCGAGCGAAAGTTGTTTTTAGCCAGTTTGGTTAAAACGACGCAATTTGTGGAAGTTCAAGAATCGATTATCGCTTGCAGAGACCCGAAAGATGATAAGTATCTACCGTTGGCAGTCTGGGGTGCGGCAGAATGTATCATCAGCGGCGATGAAGATTTGATTGTCCTCAATCCGTTTCGAAACATTGCGGTCCTCACCGTTCAAGCGTTCTTAGAATTTCACAGATGAACAAAGGCTTCCTCGCTATCGGCGGCGTTCTGCTCGCGGTGCTGTCGCTATCGATCTTTACTTATTTTTTTCTGCGTGCCGACGACGACTACATCGTCAGTTTCATCAAATCCAACCCCGATAAATCCAGCCTAATCATTGTCCGCAACGACACGGTTCTCGCCCGCGCGAACGCCGAAACGCCGATGACGCTGGCGAGCGTGATGAAATACATCATTGCGATTGACTACGCAGAGCAAGCCGCCGCAGGCACCGTGAAACCCGATGAGCCGGTGAATTTGGATACGCTCATGCAATTCTACGTTTCAAAAACGGACGGCGACGCGCATCCGAATTGGCTACAGGAAATCGAAACGAAAAAATTATCGAAGGGAAACGCGGTGCCGCTTGAGCAAGTCGTGCGCGGGATGATGAAACATAGTTCAAACGCAAACGCCGATTATCTGATGGCGCGGCTGGGACTGCGGCATATCAATGCAACCATCGATTCGCTCGGCCTTGGGTCGCACACCGAAATTTTTCCGATTGCAGGATCATTGTTCGTTTTTCAAAACCCTGAGAAAGCCAGTGAGGAAAAATTTCTTGCGCGCGTGAAAGCAATGTCGCAGGGGGATTACATCGCCGCCGCCGTGAAGGCTCATCAACGGATGCACTCCGGCGACACGGCATTCGCGCAGAACTTCAACCTCTATGATGTTACGGTGATTGCGCAGCAGGCGTGGTCGGATCGATTGCCTCAGGCCTCGGCGGAAGATTATGCGCGGGTGATGAAAATGATCAACCGCCGCACCGCCTTTTCTGACGCGGTTCAGCAGCGACTCGACGCCGTGCTCGAAAGCATTTTGGATAATCCGCAAAACCGTACGTGGCTGGAGCACGCCGGTTTGAAAGGCGGTTCAACGCTCACCGTTTTGACGCACGCATTCTACGCACGCGACAAGCAAGGGAATCAAACGGAGATTGTGATTTTCTTTAACAACCTTGGCATGCTGGAGCGGGGAAAGATTCAAGGCAACCTCAACCAGTTCGAGCTGAGCCTGCTTACCGACGACGCCTTCCGCGAAAAAGTCCGCGCCGCATTTTCCTCTGCGAAATAAATTGGTACGTCATAGGGGGCAACCACAAGGGTTGCCCCTACAATCTTCGTCGATGTTCGAAAACGTTTCGAGGTATCGATCAACGTGTGCCGCTGCCGAGCAAACGGATTTTCGGAGCAAGATGCGGATGCAAGTCCCGAACGGCTTTGGTGGCGTTGCGCGTATCGATGACGACTTTGGCGTGCGCAGCGATTTGTTCGTAGTCGAACACGGTGTGGTCGGTGGTGATGACCACGATGTCGGAGGATTTTAAAAGGCTTTCGGTAAGCGGCGTGGCGGACATTTCAATCACCGTGCTGCCGGTGCCGTGCTCTTTGAAATGCGGCACGTACGGGTCGCAATACTGAATTTCCTTCGCGCCTTCTTTTTGCAAAAGCTCAATCACTTTGATGGCGGGCGAATGGCGGATGTCGTCCACGTTTTTTTTGAAGGCGACGCCGAGCATCAAAATTTTCGCACCCGAAAAAGCAACGGGCAACTTAGCCACTTCGCGCAAAATCATATCGCGTACGTAGAACGGCATGTTCTCGTTCGTCTCCGCCGCAAGCGTAATGAAGTTCGTTTGAAAGTCAAACTCCCGAGCCTGCCATGCGAGATAGTACGGATCGATCAGAATACAATGTCCGCCGATGCCGGGGCCGGGATAAAACGGCATAAACCCGAACGGCTTCGTCGCCGCCGCTTCCACGACTTCCCAAATGTTAATCCCGCCCATCCGGTCGCACAAGACGGCCAGTTCGTTGACGAGCGCAATGTTTACGCTGCGAAAAATATTTTCCAGCAATTTTTCCATCTCGGCGACTTTCGGCGACGAGACTTTGTGGACTTGCGAAATGATTTGCTTGTTCGTCAGATACGCCAGCTCGGTACATGCGTCCGTTACCCCGCCGACGACAATCGGTGTGTTACCCGTATGCCATTTCACATTGCCCGGATCAATGCGCTCGGGCGAGAACGCGAGAAAATATTCCTCGCCCAATTTCAATCCGGCCTTCTCCAAGATCGGCATCACATGGCCTTCCGTCGTATTCGGAAAAGTAGTGCTCTTCAAAATGATGAGTTGGCCGTTTCGAAGGTGCGCGGCAATCGATGCGGCGGAAGATGTGATGAAAGAAATATCCGGTTCTTTGTTGGCTGTGAAAGGCGTGGGGACGCAGATGTAAATGACGTCGCACGAACAGATGCGATCATAGTTCGCGTCGGCGGTGAAGCCTTTTTCCAAAGCTTCTTTGAAATCAGTTTCTTTGATGTCCTGAATGTAGTTCGTGCCGCTGCGAATACTATCAATTTTCCGCGTATCCAAATCGATGCCGATGGCCGCAAAACCTTTGCGGGCAAACTCGACCGCGAGCGGCAAGCCGACGTAGCCGAGACCGACGACGCCGATGACGGCGGATTTATCTTCTAATTTTGCTTTGAGAGAAAGTGCGGTTGAAGTCATTTGTCAGGTTTAACCAAGCAGAAAAAAGTTCGAGACAAGCGGAAATAGGTAATGACGGCTAACGTTGTGAGCGGGTTATTGTTTATGGCGGCTCGTGAGGTTCATCAACCACTCATTGATTTCGGGTTGATCGAGACCTTGCTTGCGTAAGAACTCCGTCAGTTCCTGCATCGCAATTTCATTTTTGACGTCATCGATAAAAGCGACGTTCGGGTCTTTGGCTTCGTTGGTGTAGTAAAGACGCTCGGTGAGCCAATCTAAAATGGCTTCGTCGGTTACGCCGCGTTGTTTCCAGAAGCGAACCGCGCTGTCGACGGCTTGTTTGCGTGTCGGATGCGTATCCAACTCTTCGATTAATTTTTGCAGGAATTCGCCTAAGGCTTTTCTGTCCATGGTTGTACGGAGATTTAAGTGTTAGGGAAAAGTTTGATGCGGTGTCAGCGTTTTTCGTACTGAAGTTCGTAATACTTTTGATAGTCGCCGGATCGGATGCGTTGCCACCACGGGCGGTTGTTTACATACCACGCGATGGTTTTGGCGATGCCGGTCTCAAAAGTTTCGGTTGGTTGCCAATTGAGGTCGTGCTGAATTTTCGAGGCATCGATGGCGTAGCGGCGGTCGTGGCCGGGCCGGTCTTTGACGAACGTAATCAGGCTTTCGGGTTTACCGAGTTCCCGCAGAATTAGCCGCACAATATCGATATTTTTTTGTTCATTCCGTCCGCCGATGTTGTAAACTTCTCCCGCTTTTCCGTGATGCAGCACTTTGTCAATCGCGCGGCAGTGATCTTCTACATACAGCCAGTCGCGGACGTTGAGGCCGTCGCCATAGACGGGCAGCGGTTTATCCTCCAGCGCATTGGCGATCATCAAGGGAATCAATTTTTCCGGGAAGTGATACGGGCCGTAGTTATTGGAGCAGCGGGTGATGACCGCCGGAAATCCGAAGGTTTCGAAGTAAGATCGCACGAGCAAATCCGCACCGGCTTTGCTGGCCGAGTAGGGCGAGTTCGGCGCGAGCGGCGTCGCTTCGGTGAAGTAACCCGTCGCGCCGAGCGAACCATAAACTTCGTCGGTCGAGACTTGCACGAATTTTTCCACGCCTGTCGCTTTCGCCGCATCGAGAAGCGTTTGTGTGCCGAGCACGTTGGTTTCGACAAACACCCGCGCGCCCAAAATGCTTCGATCCACGTGCGACTCCGCCGCGAAGTTCACCACCGAATCAATGGCATTGGACGCAAAAACACTTTCAATGAAAGTGCGGTCGGCGATGTCGCCTTTCAGAAAACTATAGTTCGGGTTTGAATCGATGTCAGCGAGGCTTTCGAGGTTGCCTGCGTAAGTGAGTTTATCGAGGTTGAGAATTTTGTAGGCGGGATAGAGGGCGAGCATGTAGCGAACGAAGTTGCTGCCGATAAAGCCTGCGCCGCCGGTAATGAGAATGGTGGTCATAAAAGGAGATTGGTTAAGGCTTGCTGAAGTTGCCGGATGCCGCCAATGCGGCGGATGATTTTTTCTTTGTCCGCTTTTGCCGCGTATTGCGGCGCGTGTATCGTTTCAATATAAAACTGATGAAAGAACCGACGCAACACGCGACGTACTTTACCTTTGGTGTTTTCAAGCAATGAATAATTGCGTTCTTTCTCGAAGCAACCGGCAATCAATACGCTTTCGAGATTCCGATGGATCACAAAAAACTTTACACGAAAACGATAAGCTTCCGGAACGCGGCTTAGAATTTTTCCTAAGTTTTCCTGCATCTTTTCCGCGGTATCCGTTTCAAGGTCGATGTGAATCCACACGGCATCGGCTTTGTCAACTTCAATCGCAATTGCTATTTCCCTTGCCAAGATTCTGGTAAATCCCCTACGCCGACCTCCGTAATCTGCTTTTACAAACTCGGCGTAGGGTTCAGCGGCGTTAAAATCTTCATGGAGCAATGCGGTCAGGGCAAGCCGGTCGGATTCACCTTCGAAAAGCAATTTGATTTTCATCGCGTTACTGCGGAAGTTTCAGACTGGTGTCGCCCAATTCTCCCTGTAGCCAAAGTTCGCCGATGGAGGTTTCGTAGTTCTCCAGCATGGTTTTCAATCTCTCTTTACTCGCCGGACGTTCAAAGTGTGTCTTGCCCGCTTCCCGCCGCACGGCTACGATTTCTTCCAACTTGAAGAAACTTAGAAACTCCGGTGAGTGCGTGGTAATAATAATTTGGCTTTCTTCCGATTTGCTCTGAATAAGTTCAGCAAGCAATTTTAAAAGGCGCGGATGAAGCCCAAGTTCCGGTTCATCGATGCAGATGAGTTTCGGCGGAGTAACTTTTTTGTTAGGCAGCAAAATGGCGCAAAGACAAAGCAGCCGCAGCGTGCCGTCGGAAAGGTCGCTCGCGTACAATTCGCGCTTGAGATACTTTTCTTTCCAAGTGAGGTTTACAAAATTTCCGGCGGGCGAATCGACGTAGAGTTCCTCGAAATCAGGAATGGCGAACCGGAGCACTTTTTCAAGCGTGTCCCGAAACTCTCGGTCGTTCAGATATTTGAATAACACATTGACCAAATTGCTACCGTCTTCACTCAAATAATTGAACGGGGCAACAGGTTGCGGCTTGCGTATCTCCGCTTTCGTGTCTGTGTGCAAGTCTTTGTAAAT
>JACMJS010000273.1 GCA_014380515.1 Chlorobiales bacterium | reverse complement strand
CCAACAGGCGAATCATTTAATCCATAAGCCAAAGTTTGCGGTTTGGTGCCTTGTATCATTGCATAAGCACCTTCACGTTGCTGCCACTGTTTACCAATTTCCAAATATTTTTTTTCGGGTTCTGATAAATCGGCAACAGGAACAGTGAACAAATGGCTGAATGGAATTTCAGTTAAATGGATAGCTAATAATGATTCAGGATTATTCAACCCTATTTGTTCTGTAATGCTGCTCCCCCAATCACCACCATGTGCTACAAATTTTTCATAGCCCAATTCTTTCGTCATTAGATTGGTAAATAACTCTGCAATCCGTTTCGTATTCATTTCTGGCTCTGTAGGAATATCAGAAAACCCGTAACCCGGGATAGATGGAACTATTACATCAAACGAAAGACCGTTCTCATCCGCCTTTGTAAGCAATGGAATAATTTTTAAAAACCGCACAAATGAATCTGGATAACCATGTGTTAAAAGCAATGGTATGGAATTTTTCCCTTCGCCTTTCTGGTGGATATAATGCAAGCCTACACCATCAATAGTTGTTTTAAAATGGGGAAATGAATTAAGATGTGCTTCCTGCTTTTTCCAATCAAATGCGTTTTGCCAATAATCGCACAATTCTTTCAGATAAGTTTTGTTTGTACCGTATTCCCATTTTGAATTTTCAATTTCATCTGTCCAACGGGTGGTTGCAATTCTTAATTTTAAATCATCAAGTACTGATTGCTTGATGTTAATTTTAAAAGAATTTTTCATTTTTTTAATTGTTTTCCTACTTGCTTGGCTCTGCGGTTACGCTCCGTTTTTGCGGTTTCCGTTCTCCAAACAACAAGGCTTCAACTTACTTGTTGATCTGCAAGGAAGTGTTACACAATTCTGGAAATGAGTTGCATAATTCACACATCGAGTGCATGAAATGATGCTTATGAAGCTGTGCGGAGTTTTTGGCGGATGCCGAAGACGATGAAGAGGTTGGTGAGCGTGAGGAAACTTTCCGCGAAGCCGTGCAGCAGATCGTCGTGGGTGAGCGTGGCAAAGCCACGCACTTGGATCGCATAGTAATTGCATGTCGCAGCAACGGCAACGAAGACGAGCAAAAACCAGAATCCGAAAATAGTCATCGGCGCAAAGGCTTGCGGGTCGCGGCGGTAGAGCACGATAAGCGAAATGAGAAACAGAAAATAAACGGCGGAAGAAATTTGAAAGGCGAGATTGACGAGTTGTACCCGCGTCAGAAGTTCGCTGTACGTCGGAGCGAACAGCATCACCGCGGCGGCGGATATGACCGAGCGTCGCTTTAGAATAATACCAAGCGACGCGGCGAGGAGCGACAGACTGCCAATCAGGTTGATGACTTTTGAGGCATCAAACCAAAATGAGTCCCGGTCGCTCGTGGTGTGATACGCGAGAACGCAAAGCCCGCCGATCCAATGGGGCAACATCAGCCATGCGAACCGCTGAACATCTTTGCGGCGGGTCAGTTTGCCGTAGCGGTGCAGCAAGATCATCGCCACCGCCCACTCGGTCATGGATGAGAGATGAATAATCCATGTCGGAATTGAGAGCAACATCTGGGCGTCAGGGTTAGCGTCCGAGCGCGGTATGATAGATGTTCTTCGCGGTGATTTTCATCTGCACCCACAGCGGTGCGGGCACGAGTTTCTTGTAGAGATATGAATCGAACGTGATTTGCTGGACATGCTCGTCTTTACAAATCGCTACGAAACCTTCGCGCATACGATCATTGCGGTAGTAAATCGCTTGCATCACGCTGAGCGCGGTGAAAATGAGATTGTAGTTTTTGCGGAAGTTTTTTTCATAGAGCGAAAGCGACTTCGCCTTGCCGCGCGTGAAGTCAATCAGCGTCTCGGCGGCCATCTTGCCTGATTTCATCGCAAAGAAAATGCCTTCACCGTTCGACGGCGTAACCAATCCCGCCGCATCACCGACGAGCATCGCGTTGCCCTGCACGAACGTCTTTCGCGGGTGCATCGGGAGTTTGGCGGCTTCTTCATAATACGGTTCGGCCTCGATGCCGAGTTTCTCCCGAAAGCGGTTCTGAAGTTTTTTGATGTGCGCATTTTTATTTTCCGTGCCCGTACCGACGGCGATGTGATCCGCCTTCGGAAAAACCCACGCATAAAAATCGGGCGAGACTTCGCTATCGAACCAGATTTCTACGAGGTTGTTCCACTTCTCGAGAGCCGGTGAGTAATGAAAGCGTTGTTGAATCGCAACGGCTTTGAGTTCGTTCGGGGGGAACTCAAGTTCAAGGGCGACTTTGGAATTCGCTCCGTCCGCCGCAATCAAATACTTACACTCGATTTCGGTAACACCCTGCGAATCCGCGTCAATAGAGAGTTTATAGCCATCGGCCAGTTTCTTCACGCGGCGGAGTTTGGACTCGATAAGTGATACGCCGTTTTCAGCCGCGCGGGTGCGCAGAAATTTATCGAACCGTTCGCGCCGTACCATGCCGACATAGCCTTGCTTCATCGACATCTGGACATAACGGCCTTTGGGCGAGCGTACCGCCATCTCAGTAACTTTTCGCTCTACCAATTCCGGCGGAATCTCGAACTCTTCGACAAGTCCCAACGGAATCGCACCGCCGCACGGCTTGGCGTTGCTCAGGTTGCGTTCGATAATCACGGAAGAAAGACCGGCTTTGGCGAGTTCAAACGCGGCTGACGCTCCGGCTGGGCCACCACCGACAATAGCAACATCACATTTCATACTGCTTACTTATTTACTTCTTTAAGACGAACTCCACGGGTTGGAATGAACTTACTTAACTTTCCCACAGGCCGCAAATCATATTACCCTCTCGAATGGCCGATTGCGACGAATTCAATCCCTATCCCGCTGTGGCGGGACGTCCCCTTTGTTTAAAGGGGACAGCGTAGAGAGCGTGCAAAATAAAAATTCACTTTTTTCATTCTCTCACTGTTCCCTTTAACAAAAGGGACGTCAGTACGCGAGCAATGACAGGAGTTCGCGTTTGCTTCATCGAAACGGCTACGCTATTTTCCGCGTCGGATAATGATTCAAATCTCATAGCCAATGGTCAAAAGCGGCGTTGCAACCATTAAAGATATTGCGCGGTCGGCGAGCCTGACGCCTGCGGCGGTGTCGATGATCCTCAATGGCAAGGGCAAGTTCAAAGAGAGCACCGTTAAAACCGTGCAGCGCATCGCCCGCGACTTGCGCTATGTCGCCAACGCGAGCGCGAGCGGTCTCGTCAAACGGCAAACGCGCCTGATTGGATTTCTCGTGCCCAGCATGGCCGAACCTTTCACCGTCGAAATCCTGCGCGGTTTGGAAGAACGCTTGCATCACTTCGGTTACGACCTCGTGCTCTACAATACCATCGGCAACGAAGATCATCTTGAGACGCTTTATCAACGCATCGCCGGTGCCCGCCGCGTGGACGGCATCGTTGTGCAGATGTTCAGCCACACCGAACGGCAGATGAAAGCCTACATGAGCCACCTGTTGCCGTGCGTGCTCATTGAAGGCGAAGCCGCTTCGATAGATTCCATTACTGTAGATAACTACGCCGGTGCATTCGCGGCGACGGAATACCTCATCAGGAAAAACCGCAAACGCATTCTCTTTATCTGCGGCGAACTGCTGACGAACGTCATGATCGACCGCAAACGCGGTTTCCTCGATGCGATGAAAAAACATGCGATCCGTACCCCGAAATCACTCATGTTTGAAATCAATTACGAAAACAGCCGGATGCGTCAGAAGGGCATGGAAATCATCGAGCACTTCGATCTCACGAAACCCTTGCCGTTCGATGCCGCCTTCTGCGCGGCGGGGGATGAAGTCGCTGCCGGTATGATTCGGGACTTGCTCGATCACCGCTACCGCGTCCCGCAAGACGTGGCCGTCGTTGGCTTCGACGACCAACCGATTGCGCAGATCGTCTCGCCCTCGCTAACGACGGTGCGTCAACCGATTCGGGAAATGGGCGCAACGGCGATCAACTTCATCATCAACCGTTTACAATCCGCCGCCATCAAGCCGCAGCACAAAGTATTTAAAGCCGAACTCATCATCCGCGATTCAACCTGAAAACAGGGCTGCCATATTGCTTCGATATGGCTGCCGTGGCAGGCTACAAGCGGACTTGCGAGACGCCGCCGAGTTCCATGCCTAAAAAAAGTTCAGCCACCGCCCGGAATTTTTGCGGCACATCGCTGACGAAAAATTGCCGCACGCCGGTTTGACCCGAATCATTGAGCAACCGTTTTTCCCGCAAAACCGCCGCGACATCGCTTGCCACCGCTTCCGCCGCATCAATAATTCTTACCGGCTCGCCCGCTATTTCATTCATCACTTCACCGATAATTTTTTTCAAAATCGGATAGTGCGTGCATCCCAAGACAAGCGTATCAATTTGTTCGCTCGCCAGCTCCGATAAATATTCCCGCGCGATGAGCCGCGTCGCTTCGTGGTAGGCAAAACCTTCTTCGGCGAGCGGCACGAAAAGCGGACACGCTTTCGAAAACACGTGCGCCGATTCATCGATGGCATTGATCTCCAATTGATATGCGTTTGATGCCACCGTCGCTGATGTACCGATGACGCCGATACGCTTCGAAATGCTGTGCTCCGCCGCCAGCCGCGCACTCGGTTTCAATGTGCCGATGACGGGTGTGCCCGTTGCCAATTCCTCAACCACATCGAGGGCGACGGAAGAAACCGTGCTGCACGCGATGACGATGAGTTTCGGATGGTGCGAAAGCAGAAAGGCTGTATCGTCAGCCGCGTAGGCGCGGACGGTTTCGCGCGACTTCGTACCGTAGGGCACGCGGGCGGTATCGCCGAAGTAGACGATGTTTTCATCGGGCAACGCGCTCATCAGTTGTCGCACGACCGTCAGGCCGCCGACGCCGGAATCAAAGACGCCAATCGGCGCATCGGGTCGCATCCGCTTCGGGATGCCGGAATCTAAAGCGTGGTTCATCGGTTTTTAGATCGGAAAAGTGAAGCCAAAAGTAAGCAAGCCTTGCGACTTTGTGTTGTGGTTGGTAATCGCGGTTGCCATTGCGGGTTGTTTATTTGATGTGGAGTATTAACTTTGCTAGCCTTGTTGCAACTCTTTCTTCCGTCATGCTGAACACAGAATGACGACACTCTTTTTTTAGATGCAGATATGAGAATTCAGATGTTCAAATCGAAAATCCACCGTGCGACTGTAACACAGGCCGATCTTTACTACGAAGGCAGTATCACGATTGACATGGATTTGGTCGATGCCGCCGATATGATTCCGAATGAAAAAGTTCAGGTCGTTAATAATAACAACGGCGCCCGCTTCGAAACCTACATCATTTCCGGCGAACGCGGTTCGGGCGTCATCCAACTGAACGGCGCGTGCTCGCGTCTCGCCGCCGTCGGCGATGAAATTATCATTATGACTTACGCCGATATGGAGCGCAGTGAAGCCAAAGACTACAAGCCGACGGTCGTGATGGTTGATAAACATAACCGCCTGATTGATCTCGTTCATGCCGGAGAAAACGGCACCGGCAACAAAGAAGCGGTAGGATCATAATTCTGCCGCTCCGGGACGAATCATCCGCTTTCGTTTTCCTGCCTCTAATTCTTAACACAACCTGACATGACTTCACCACTCGCAGTCGTCATCATGGCCGCGGGCAAAGGGACGCGAATGAAATCGGACCTCGCCAAAGTGCTGCACCCGCTTGGCGGCAAACCGATGCTGGAATACGTCGTCCGCGTCTCGGAAAAACTTTCGCCCGAAAAAATCGTCGTCATTGTGGGGCATCAGGCGGCGCCCGTGCAAGAGGCGATGAAAAACTTCAACATCGCTTTCGCTTTGCAAGAGCCGCAATTGGGCACGGGGCACGCGGTGATGCAAACGGAAACCGCTTTAAAAAATTTCGACGGCGATGTGATCGTCCTTTCCGGCGACGCGCCGCTGATTACCGCCGAAACCTTGGATCGGCTGCTGAACTTTCACCGCACAAAGTCCGCCGCTGCAACGATGCTGACGGCAACGCTCAGTGATCCGACCGGCTATGGCCGCGTCATTCGTGATGCTACGGGCGATCACGTCGTAAGAATCGCCGAACAAAAAGATGCGAGCGAAAGCGAAAAGCAAGTGTTGGAAGTCAACTCAGGTATTTATGTTTTTCAAAAAGCCTTGCTCTTTGCAGCCTTGAAACACATTCGCAACGACAACATGCAGCAGGAATTTTATTTGCCCGATGTATTCAAAATCTTCGTGGCTGAAGGGAAAACTATAGCAGCAATGCCGGTTGAAAACATCAACGAAATCAAAGGCATCAACACGCCGGAGCAACTTGCCGAAGCGGAAGCCGCATTGCAAACCCGCATTTAAACCCGGCGTAACGCACTCACATCACCGAGCCAAAAGTATGAGCAAACTCAAATTTCCCATCGGCAAAAAATTTAACCTGCGCAAAATTGATCCGGCGGACACCGGCAAGTTTGAGCGTGAAACTGAGGTTTCGGCGCAGGCCGAAGCCGACTTGAAGCGGCTTTATGAGTTGCACTATCAAATGTATGCGGAGGACAAACATGCGCTCGTCGTCATTCTGCAAGGCATTGATGCGAGCGGTAAAGACGGAACGGTGCGGCATCTGTTCAGAGGCACGCATCCGATGGGCTGCATCGTGCATTCGTTCAAAACACCGTCGGCGGAGGAACTCAGCCACGATTATTTGTGGCGCGTGCACCGCGCGATGCCGGAGCGCGGCCACATCGCCATCTTCAACCGCTCACACTACGAAGAAGTCGCCGCCGTCAAAGTTCACCCCGAATATCTTGACAATCAAAAACTGCCCGACGATATTCGGAGCGACGAAAACTTATTCGAGAAGCGATACGAACAGATCAATCAGTTCGAAAAAATGCTCGCACAAAACGGCACGGTGATTCTGAAATTTTTTCTGCACATCTCGAAAGAGGAACAAAAAGAACGGTTCATCGAGCGGCTCACCGAGCGGGAAAAACACTGGAAGTTTAGTGCGAAAGACGTGGCCGAGCGGGCGTATTGGGAAAAGTATCAAGATGCGTTTGAGCAAATGATTGAAGCCACGAACACCAAACACGCGCCGTGGTATGTGATTCCCGCCGATGAAAAATGGTATCGAAATTATCTGATCGGCAAAATTGTGGTCGATAGAATGGACGATTTGAAAATGACGTTTCCCAAACTGCCGCCGGAAACCATCAAAGTCATTTGACCACAGAACGCCAAACCTAAGAACCGCAAATGACGAAACTCTTTTGGTGCGATACCGGCTCCTGCACCGGCCTGTTCAATATGCGGTGGGACGAAACGGCGGCGATGCGGGTTTTGGAAGGAAAACTCTCGCTGCCTGAAGACGCCGCACTGGTGAGGTTCTACGGCTGGTCGCCCTTTTGTATTTCGCTCGGCCACAACCAACGTTCAACCGATATTGACTACGGATCGTGCGCGGAAGCGGGCGTTGACGTCGTGCGCAGGCCGACGGGCGGCAGGGCGGTATATCACGCCGAGGAAGTAACATATTCCGTTGTACTTCGCCCGACGAAAACAAACGCGTCGCACTATGCAGAGATTCACGAAGCCTTGCGCCTCGGCCTGATGAACTTAAAGGTGCGTTGTGCATTCAATCGCTCGTCGCCGGATTTGGTTTTGAGATATAAATCATCTGAATCGATGCCATGCTTTACGGCGGCGGCGAAGTATGAACTGGAAGCGGAAGGAAAAAAAATCGTCGGCTCGGCGCAGCGGCGGTGGAAACAAAACGGCGATGAAGTACTATTGCAACATGGTTCGATTTTGCTCTCACCGAAACACAAAGACCTCGCAAAATTTTTGAAAGTTCACGATGAACAAACCCGCGAGCGCATCCGGTATGACCTTGACCGCAAAACCGTTTCCGTTTCCGAACTCACTGGCGCGGTGCCTGATCCCGCCGCTGTCCGCGATGCGATGCTCGAAGGTTTCCGCGAAGCGTGGTGCTGCGAACGGATATTGTTCGATGCTGGCTCTGTTGTTGTTGAACCGCAACCGCAATTTCAAGGTTAGGAGCGGTGTGAATCAAACGATATGTTAGGCTATTCCCAACACACGAGGAGAACCGATGAAATTATGTGCGACGCTGCTCTTACCCATCTTTATGGCTTTAACAATTGCTTCAACGGTTGCAGTTGCACAATCTCCCGCGGATGCCGGTGATGATGTGTCCTACTACTTGAACGCGGCTACGCAATCGCCTGCCGATGCCAATGTTCGTAATGCTTTAGGGGTGGCCTACCTGAAGCGAAGTCAGCACGAAGAGGCTGCCGCACAATTTAAAGTTGCGGTGCAATTGAAGTCCGATTTCACCGAAGCGTGGAGCAACTTGGGCGTAGCCTATTCCAACCTTGCGATATATGATTCCGCCGTTGTTTCGTTTGGCCGTGCAATCAACATAAATGCGGAGTTTGCCGACGCCTATAACGGGCTTGGTTTCGCATATCGAAACTTGCAGCGCACGGCTGAAGCGGTGAAATCGTTTCAAGCCGTCATCGCGTTGCGGCCTGAAGACGCCCGTGCCTATTACAACTTGGGCGAAACCTATTTGAAATCCGGGCGCGATAGTCTCGCGGTCGTCGCGCTCAAGACGGCGGTGCGGTATCGTAAAAATTTTCCGGCAGCTTATAATTTTATGGGTGTGGCGTGGATGCGGCTCCAAAAGCTTGTTCCTGCCGAAGATGCGTTCCGTGATGCGGTGCGCTACAATCCGAACTTTGCCGATGCGTATAATCATTTGGGCATCGTCTGTATGCAGTCGCGCCGTTACCGCGAAGCGATTCAATACTACCGCGAAGCCTTGCGCGTCAATCCTGAATTCGCCGATGCGTACGCGGGCACAGGTCTCGCTTACTTCAAACTTAAAGAATCGACGCAGGCTGTCGAGCCTTACGGGCAGGCGATCCGGCGGCGACCTGATGATGCCGAACTGCGCCGCTATCTCGGTGAAGCCTTCGTCTCGCTTCGTCGCTATGAAGATGCAGCGACAAGTTACCGCGAGGCTGCACGCTTGCAGCCGGACAACGCCGAAACGCAAATGCTGCTGGGCGAAGTTTATTTCATGCTGAATGAATTTGGGAAGTCGGTGCTGTCGCACGAAACCGCAATCCGCTTGAATCCGAAATCCGCCCGCGCCTATCTGGGTTTAGGCCGTGCGTACGGCGGATGGAAACGCTACAGCGATGCGCTTGCGCCGGTAAAAAAATCGCTTGAACTTTGGCCGGAGTATTCCGAAGCGCACACGTATTTCGGATGGCTCAATCAACAATTGAAAAATCATGCCGCCGCTGAAGCCGCACTTCGGCAGGCGGTTACGATGAATGTATCCGATTCCAAAGCCCGCTTCGGCCTTGCGATGTTTTGTATGGAACGCTCGATGGATATGCGGACGAATCCCATCGCCGCCGACGATTACCGAAGAGAAGCCTATTCACAGTTAGAGTTGCTCCGCTCGGTCGATCCTGACATGTACGTGCGGCTCAAAGATGAAATCGCATGGATGTTCAGAACCCGTCCCTACGATTTCCCGCAAGCCGGACGCGAACCGACGCCCATCCCATGAGTCTTCGATTTCAAGCAGTTCTCCCTTCACTAAAGCGAGCTGTCCCCTACAAGCGGACAGAGGGTTTTACCAACCAAAACATTTTTGCGGTGTCGACACAACTAGGCAACAACAAAACCGTGCGTCAGATGACGACGCGGCAGGCCATCGAGATGAAAGAGAAACGCGAAAAAATCTCAATGCTTACT
>JACMJS010000272.1 GCA_014380515.1 Chlorobiales bacterium | reverse complement strand
GGTAGCGGCTCGACGGGTGTTGCATCCATTTTACTCAACCGAAATTTTACCGGCTATGAATTGGAAGCGGATTTTTTTGCCATTGCAAACGAACGCTTGAAACATGCCGCGTCGGAACAGCAGCAGATCGCTTTATTCGGCAACGCGGACGCAGATTGAAAATTAGACCTCTTGCGAAAGTCATTCTCGCCACGTCGGGAATCCTTCTTAACTCAGCTGCAAGAAGGATTCCGGTCAAGCCGGAATGACACAAGAAAGACTTCAGCAAGAAGTCTATTAGATGTTACGCTTGTGAGCGGCGGGAGAGCAAGCTTTCAGCGACGAGACAGATTGCGGCAAGTCCCGCCAAGTATTTCCAGATGCCAAAGCCGAAGCGTGAACCGGAAATCATCTCGGCAACTTTCTCCGCCGAAGTTGCCGCGTCGGTATAGAAAACATTTTTCCCGTCAAGCCCCGTCTTCACCGCAGCCGCTTTGATCTTGCCACTCGCCATCGACCGCGTTTCGGATTCCGGCGCAGGCAAGTTTATCGCCAGTTTCAACCGCGCGGATGAAGTGGATTCGCCCGCCCCGCTCGACGCCGTGATCACTTCATAAATTCCCGCTTCATCATAGAGCGACGGATCAATCAACAGTTTCGTTTCGTTCCGCCGCGCTGCCGTAACCGCAACGAATGTTTTACCGCTCGGCTTTCGAACCGTTAATCCCGCAGGGGCTGCGCCGCCTGACAAACGTCCATCCGCCGAAAGATTCAACTCTCCCGTCTGGCCAACCGTGTAAGACGCGGCGGCTTGGGATTTGCTGCTTACATAAAAAATCGAACGGAACATGAGCGGTGCAAAAAGCGGTTGCACGGCAAGCGTGCTGCTTTGCGGCACCGGCAACAGCGTGAAAAGCACGAGCGATCCTTCCGCCGCGAGACGCGAGACCGTCATCACGCTTTGACCGCCCGCCGTGGCCATCACCGCTGATTCCCTTACCGACTTCTGATAACGCGGCGCGGAAAAAACTTCGATCCGTTCATCGTTGCCGGGTGCATTTCGCGGCGCGCCTTTTCGCCGGTCGTAAATGCCTTCGAAGATGAGGCTGCGCGTGTCAATCGTTTCGACCGCGGCGGGCGCGGCGGGCTGCGCGGTGAGTGTACCGCCGCCGAGTGCCGCGAGCAGTTGATTATCGGGCAAATAGTTTTGTTTTGCGGCGGCGAAAAAAATAACACCGCCGCCTTGCCGGTGATACTGCCGCAGTTTTTCCGTCGCGCCCGCCGAAACTTGCGAGAGGCCGCAGAGCACCACCGCGTCAAAGCGGTTGAAGTCGCGGGCATCGAGCGACGATTCCGTTGCAAGTGCGAGATCGAAAAAATTCCGGTTCTGAAAACTTTCGAGGGCGAGTTTCAAATATGAAATGTCTTGCGGGTTCGAATAAGCGATGAGCAGCCGCAAGCGTTCGGGAATAAAAAAAGTGAAGAAGCGTTTGTTATCGGCCTCGAGGTAATCGGCATCGCACTCCACGCGGGCGGTGATTATGCCCGTCGCGGCGGGCGTGGCCGAGAGCGTGATCTCGGCGGGCTGACCGGAGATCAACTCCAGATTATCTTCCGCCGCAAGTTTGTCGTTGAAGTAAAGTCGCACGCGGGTGCTTTGGGTAAGGCGTTGCGGTGATGCGAGAGAATCAATGTTCGTATCGGAAGTTGTATTAAGATTGGCGTGAAGTACAAGCGTCGCCCGCACGCGCACGCTTTTGCCCGGCTCAAGAATTTTTGTGAGCAATTCGGTGCGCACAACGCCGACGTTTTGCTTCGACTGCGGCGATACATTCACCGCATAAAACTTGATTTCTTTGTATCGCTCCCGCAATGATTCATCCGCCGTGCCCGTATCCGCCGCCGCAAATCCGCTTTGCTGAAAATCCGAGATGAGATAAATTTCACGGTTGAAATGCCGCGATGTGCCGAGCGTCGCCAGTGCCCCGCGAAGCCGCTCCTCGCTTGGCCTTGCGGCGGCGGCGGGTTCGGCCTGAATAATTTTTTGCCGCGCTTCGGCGTAAGAGAGCGGTGCAACCGAAGCGGCATCTTCCGCAGACAGCGATAGAAAAATTTCATCCTGCGCCGAAAGGTTTTCAAGGGCTTTGATCGCGGCGGCTTTGGTCTGTCGCCACACGTCCGCACTGCCGTCGGTGTAGGTCATCGAGGGCGAAGCGTCGATTAAAATGAATGCCGAGGTTTTGGTGCGGCTCGCAAAATCGGAACCGGCGAGGTAGCCGGAAATGATCGGTTTGGAAAAGGAAAAGACGAGGAAAAAAATGACAAGGCTGCGTAGCAGCAGCAGCAACCATTGCCGCACTTTGAACCGGCGCAGCGAACTGCGTTCGATTTCCCTCAGCAGCATCAGCGAACTGAAGTCCATTTGCTTTCTGCGGCGCAGGTTGAGCAAGTGAATCAGAATCGGCACGGCGGCAGCGGCAAGGCCGAGCAGCAAGGCGGGATTGAGAAATGACATATCAAAAAATGTGGTGTGTGATGCGGTCAATATAACCGAAGCCCGAAGCGTTATCATACCGAAGCCGTATATTTTCGGCTTCACTTCAAAACGGTTCAGACGCTCGCATCAACCTTCAATTGAAAAATCCTGTGGCGAAGAAAGCCCTGTTCAGCGATTTAGAAACGGCGATTAAGAAAAAGAAATTTCAGCCGGTGTATTTCCTTTACGGCAAGGAAGATTTTTTCATCGATGAAATCACCCTGCTGCTTCGCCGGTACGTTTTCAATTCCGAAGCCGATGCGGAGATGAACACCGTGATGCTGCAGGGTTCGGAAACGAGTATCGGCGAAGTGATCTCGCAGGCATCGGCGTTCGGTATGTTCGCTGCGGAGCGGCTCGTCATCGTGCGCGGCTTCGAGCGGATTCGAAAAGAACGCACGAAGGAAAAACTAAAAGTGCAGATGGAAATGCTTGCCGCCTATCTGAAAAATCCCGCGCCCGCCACCGTGCTCGTGCTCACCGCCGCCGACCTCGATAAAAAAGAACTCGCTAAAGAACCGTATTCATTGCTCGCTGATGTCGGCTATGAATTCGCGCCGATGAAAGATGCGGCGGGTTTTGCCAGCGACCGTGCCAAATCGCTTGGCTGGAATTTATTGCCGGGCGCGCTCCGAATTTTGATGCAGCATACCGGCAATGCGGTGCGCGATATTTCGGGCGAGCTTCAAAAACTTTCGCTTTATGCCGAAGGCCGTGCGGAAAAAGTGCTCACAGAAACGGACGTGATGGAAGTCGTCGGCGTCTCGCGCGAGTACAATGTGTTCGAACTGGAGAAAGCCATCGTCTCCCGCGATTTGCGTCAGGCGTCGGGCATCGCCTTGATGATGCTGGAGAAAGACGGCGAGCCGCTGTCGATTGTCAATTACCTCACCGTATTTTTCGTGCGGCTGTGGAAACTGGGGACGCCGGAAGTGAAACGGATGTCGGATGGCGATGCGGCTAAGGAACTCGGTATGTTCGGCGGACAAGCCTTTTTTTTGGGCAATTACAAAAGTTATCTCGCCGCCTTTGCGCCGGAGCAAATTCAAACCGCGCTCGTGGCCTTGCATGAAACCGACCTTGCCTTGAAAGGGCAGCGGACGATTTCGGCGACCTCGCAGGACGAACGCGATAAGCTGCTCATGCTTGTCTTAATGAGAAAAGTTTTATCTTAGCCCCGTTTCGCCGTGCCGGATGCCAACGCCGAATCCGATGCCGAATCCGATATATTGCCGCTACCGCCCCGCGCCGCCGCGCCCTTACTGATAAGGAGATACAGGCGGTTCAAACTTAACTTTATCCGATTGTGATGCTCGCCAACCCGCACACTGCCCCCGCCGTCAAAACGATTTTGTGTCCCATCGATTTCTCCGAACAGTCCAAGTTCGTCGTCGAGCACGCCCTTCGCGTTTCGGAAGTGTTCAACGCCGACATCACCGTGCTCAACGTGGTCGATGATATGGATGCGAAGTATGCCGCCTACCGCAAGACGGAAAAAGATTTGCTGATGCTCCGCCGCACGCTCGAGCAAGATTCGCAAAACCAGATGACGACTCAAGTGGCGACGAAGTTTCGAAACCGCGATACGAAGTATGGATTCGTTACCGCTTACGGCAAAGCGATTGATCAGATTCCGCGGTTCAGCAAAGAAAAAAACGTCGGCTTGATTATGATGGCGACGCGCAGTGCCGGGCTGACGAACCAATTTATTTTGGGCAGCACGACGTATAAAATCGTGCGCACGGCGCCCTGCCCGCTGATGATTTTTTCGCGTCCCGAACAAAAGTTTCGCGCACTCCGAATTTTATTTCCGACCGACTTTTCACCGCTCTCGTTTCAAGCCCTGCCATATGCCTATAAGTTTGCCAAAGAATACGGTTCGGATTTTCACCTCGTACATTTTCACCAGATGCACGGCGAAGTATTTAAGGAATCGGCAAAGGAACTTGAAACCATGAAGCGCGACGCGACGCGCAACGGCGTGGCGCATGTAACGCTCAACGATGAAATCAAAGGTGTAACACCGGGTTCGGCCATCTTGAAATACGCGAAGGAAAACAACATTGATCTGATCGTCATTTCCGCGCACGGCGCGTCGGGCTACAAGCAATTTTTCCTCGGCTCAACCGCCATCGATATTACCAGCCGCAGCGAATGTCCGGTTTTGATCGTCCGCAAGTCGGAATGAAATTTATCATCACACCGCACTGACAATCCAACCAACTTCTGATGAGCTCGCTTTCCAACCTGTTCCGAAAAAAATCCATCGAGAAAATTCAGCGCGACGCCGCCTTAGGGTTTAGCGACAGCGAAGGCTCGCACAGTCTGAAACGTACCCTGACGGTCGTTGACCTCACGTCGTTCGGAATTGCGGCGGTGATCGGTGCGGGGATTTTTTCAACCATCGGCAACGCGGCCTACAACGGCGGCCCCGCAGTCGTTTTCCTGTTCATCTTCACGGCGATTGCGTGCGCCTTTTCCGCCTTGTGCTATGCCGAGTTTGCGGCGATGATTCCCGTCGCGGGTTCGGCTTATACTTACGCCTACGCGTCGTTCGGCGAACTCATCGCGTGGATTATCGGCTGGGACTTGCTGATGGAATATGCCATCGGCAACATCGCCGTTGCGATTTCATGGAGCGACTACTTCACCGGCTTGCTTTCCGGCTACGGCGTCAATGTGCCGCAATTTCTAACGATGGATTTCCTGACGGCCTCACGCGGCTTCGCCAAAGTTTCCGAACTCCTTACTGCCGGAAACACGCTGGAGCAGATTGCCGTGATGACGGACATCGGCTCGGTCTACGCGGCGTATCAGGCATGGACGACTTCGCCCGTCATTGCGGGTATTCATGTCGTGTGTGATTTACCCGCGCTCGTCATCGTCCTCATTATTACCACGCTGGTTTTTATCGGCATTCGGGAATCGAAGCGCGCATCAAACATTATGGTGGCGCTGAAACTTGCGGTGATTTTTATGGTGATCGTGTTGGGCGCCTTTTATATCGATCCGAAAAACTGGAGTCCGTTTGCGCCCAACGGTGCGGCGGGCGTGCTCAAAGGCGTCTCGGCGGTATTCTTCGCGTACATCGGCTTCGATGCGATTTCAACAACGGCTGAGGAGTGCAACAACCCGCAGCGCGAT
This sequence comes from Chlorobiales bacterium, assembly GCA_014380515.1. Classification (GTDB taxonomy): domain Bacteria; phylum Bacteroidota; class Chlorobiia; order Chlorobiales; family JACMJS01; genus JACMJS01. The sequence continues at coordinate 29,583 of JACMJS010000272.1, read as the reverse complement.
TTGCCGCGCGGCATGATGTATTCGCTCGTCATCTGCACGGTGCTGTATGTGCTGGTCTCGCTTGTATTGACGGGCATGGTCAGTTACAAGTTGCTCGCGGTCGGCGATCCACTGGCGTTCGTCTTTGGCTCGGGCGGCGTGAACTTGCCGTGGATTTCGGGCATCGTGGCGGTGAGCGCGGTAATTGCCATGTCGACCGTGCTGCTCGTCTTTCAGATGGGGCAACCGCGCATCTGGATGGCGATGTCGCGCGACGGCTTGCTTCCGCCAATCTTCGCCGCCATTCACCCGAAGTTTAAAACGCCGTGGTTTGCGACGGTTGTAACCGGATTCGTCGTTGCGATTCCGTCGCTCTTTCTGAACCTGACGGAAGTTACCGACCTGACAAGCATCGGGACGCTGTTTGCGTTTGTGCTCGTCTGCGGCGGCGTGCTGATCGTGCAGCAATCCGGCGAGAAGATCGAACGCAAATTTCAAGTGCCGTATTTCAATTCGAAATTTCTCGCACCGCTGCTTTTCGCCCTGCTGCTCGCGGGCGTGTTCGTGTTCAACGGCGAAAGCATGAAAATATTTTTGACGTTCGGCGATTGGGAAACGGACAAGCATAAACTGCCGCTGATGGTTTACCTCGCTGCGGCTACGGTGCTGATGTATTTTTGCTTCACGAAAAACCTCTCGCTGATTCCCGTGCTCGGGCTGCTTTCGTGCGGCTACCTGATGACGGAACTCGGCATTACGAACTGGACGCGCTTTATCGGCTGGCTCTTGCTCGGCCTCATCGTTTATTTTCTCTACGGACGCACGCACAGCAAACTCCTCGCTCCGCCCGCTGAACCTTCAACCCTATTGTAGGGCAGCCCTTGTGGCTGATCGTCTTCAGGGCAACCACAAGGGTTGCCCCTACGAAGAGATCAATTACATCATACTCGCCAATTATTTGATTTGCGCGAGGGCTTGCTCGAAATCTCTGATCAAATCTCCGGCGTGTTCGATGCCAACGGATAACCGAAGCAAGCCCGCGCTGATGCCCATAGATTTTTTCTCGGCGGCGGAGTAGTGCAAACTCCACATCGAGGCCGGATGCACAATGAGCGTTTCCACGCCGCCCAAACTCACCGCATTCGTTGCGAGTTTGGTTTCGCGCACGACGGTTTGCGCGGCGTCGAACTGCAGGGCTTCGGTTGCGCCCGCCAGTTCAAAACTCATCATGCCGCCGAAGCCCGTCATCTGTGCCGCTGCGAGCGTGTGCTGCGGGTGCGATGCGAGACCCGGATAAAAGACATGCGCAATTTTCGGATGCGACTCCAGAAACGCTGCGAGCGCAAGCGCGTTCTGATTCGACTTTTCGACCCGCATGTTCAACGTGCGCAGGCCGCGCAACAGAAGCCACGAATCGAATGATGCAAGCGATGCGCCGGTGATGATCATCGTGCGCCATGCGGCCTCGACGGTTTTCTCCGAGCCGCACACCGCGCCCGCCGTCAAATCCGAATGCCCGCCGAGATATTTCGTTGCGCTGTGCAAGACGAGATCGATACCGAAGTCTGCGGGGCGTTGATTGACGGGACTGGCGAACGTGTTATCGCACATCGTCATAACGCCGCGCGATTTGGCAAGACGGGCAATGGCGGCAAGGTCGGTCAGTTTCATGGATGGGTTCGAAGGCGTCTCCACATAAATCAAAGTTGTGTTCGGCTGCAGCGCGGCCTCGAAGGCGGCGACATCCGTTTGATCGACATAACTCACCGAGACATCGAACTTCGAGAGCAGGTTGCGAAAGAGCAGCACCGTAGCGGCGTAGAGCGATGACTGCGTAACGATATGATCGCCGGACTTGACGACGGATAACACCGCCGCCGTGATCGCGCCCATGCCCGACGCTGTAACGAGCGAAGTTTCCGTGTGCTCGAGCCTCGCCAGAATCGCTTGCACCTGATCATTCGTCGGGTTGCCGTGCCGCGAATAGAAATGGGCGGGATTGACGGATGACGCAAGTGTGGAAAAATCTTCGGGCAAGGACGGGGCTTTGTACGTCGAGGTTTGCCAGATGGGCGGCACGACGGCGGCGGTCAAGTTATGCTCGTCGCCCGCGTGAATGAGCAGCGTATCGGGATGCAGCGCGGTTGGTGCGGCCTCGCTGCCGTTCGTGATCGGATGAAGTTCCGGTTGAGTCATTTTATTTCTTGGTGAAGTTGTGTGTGCGGATGAAGATACTTGCGGGGCTTGGGTATATCGTCAAGATTTCTCAGGCCGGAAACCCATCTCTGATTTCTTCGGTTCAGGAGCCTCGATAAGTTGCTGAATGACTTCAAAGATCGCGGCAAACTTTTCTTGATTTTCTTGCCGGTCGTCTTTGACTTCTCGCTCCAACGCTTCCACCTTCCGCGCCAAATCTTTATGCGTCGCCATCACTTCCCTCAGTCTGACGAACGCCCGCATGATTTCGATATTGACCGCAATCGCCTTCGGACTGTTCAACACGCTTGAAAGCATCGCTACGCCGAGTTTGGTAAAAGCGTAAGGCGAATATCGCCGTCCACCGTAGCCTGAACTTGAGGTCGCAAGTTGCGACCTCAAGTTTTCATATTCTTCCTTCGAGAGTTGAAACATAAAGTCAGGCGGAAAACGCTCAAGATTGCGCTTGACTTGTTCGTTGAAGCGTTTGGTCGAAATGCCGTAAAGGGCGGCAAGATCGGAATCGAGCATCACTTTCGCACTGCGCAGAAAGTAAATCGAGCGAGCGATGTGCTCCGTCGGTATTGCAAGTTTTTTCGTCGCCATAATTCTATCTTCGTGTTACTTCACATTCTCATCGCGCACTTTGATTTCGAGCCAGCCCTCGAAGGCGCGGTCGATGAAGCCGTCGCGGTATTCTTTTGAAAGCACCGTGCCGGATGTTGAGCGGTAGACGAGATTTTTGATGTATGCGGTTTTGTTCGGGTCGGGGTCTTTGATCGCGGAGACGCTCATCACCGTCGCGCAGTCTTGCGGCAACTCATAATCAATCACACCGCCGAAGATGCGGGTGAAGCGGCGCGAGCGGTACCAACTCGGCGCATATTCTTTGTTGCCGTAAGGGAGCCACCGCACCGCGCCCGTAAGCGGTGAGAGGTCGCGGTATTCTTCGGTATAGACATAGCCATCGAGGGCTTTGTAGGTGATGAGTTTCGTCGTGTTCGTGCGGTCGTCCGTGCCTTGAAAGGCGACGCTGACGACTTCCACCGCGTTATCCAACTCGATCCGCTGCCGGTATTCTTTGCCCAAGTAGCGCGAGGCCGTGCGTCCGGTGAAGTTGGTAAAATAAATCCACCAGCCGCCGATGAGCACAACCGCAAGCACGATGAGGCCGATGATAATTTTCGTTGATGTTTTCATGGTTTTTCTTTGTTGATGCGGTTCTTGTTTTTACATGTCATTCCCGCTTTGAGCGTTAGCGAAACAAGTTTCGCATGGCGGGAATGACATGAAGATCGACGATAAGTGATGATGCAAAGGACAATAAAAATATTTAAACACGGTGCCAGTGCCGGTTATCGCGGTGAATCAACTCATCGGCTTCGTTCGGTCCCCACGTGCCTGCGGGATAGGTGTAGAGCGGAGCTTCAGGCTGTTGCCATGCGGTGAGAAAGGGTTCAACGATGTGCCATGCGGTTTCGGATTCATCGCGTCGAATAAAGAGCGCGGGGTCGCCCGTCATGGCGTCGTGCAAGAGCCGTTCGTAGGCTTCGGGCGTATCGCGCTGAAAGTTTTCTTTGTAGCGGTAATCCATCTGCACCGATTTGATTTCCGTCGCCGTACCGCCGGGCACTTTCGCATCGATAAGCAGCGAGATGCCTTCGTTGGGTTGCACGCGAATCGCAATCACGTTTTCCTCCAGCGTTTGATCCGCACCGGCATTGAAGAGCACGGAAGGCGAGGCTTTGAAAGCAACGGAGATCTCCGTCGCGCGTTTCGTCATGCGTTTCCCCGTGCGCACATAAACCGGCACGCCGAACCACCGCCAATTATCAATTTCCAGTTTCAACAATACGTACGTTTCCGTCTGTGAATCTTTCACGCTTTCATCTTCCTCTCGGTAGCCTTTGACGTTCTCGCCATCCACAACGCCGCCTGAGTATTGCGCCCGCACGCTGTTGCCGTTCGCTTGTTCCGGCGTGTAAATTTTCACCGACCGCAAGAGTTTGACTTTTTCATCCCGAACCGCATCCGCCGTCAAGGCGATGGGCGCTTCCATCGTTACATAACTGAGCACTTGCAAAATGTGGTTCTCGATCATGTCGCGGAGTGCGCCCGACTTATCGTAGTACGCCGCGCGGCTACCGACGCCGATATCCTCAGCGACCGTGATCTGAATGTTATCGATGAACCGTGAATTCCACAGCGGCTCGAAGATCGCGTTGGCGAACCGGAAGACGAGCACGTTTTGAACCGTCTCTTTGCCGAGATAGTGATCGATGCGGAAAATATCGCGCTCGCGGAAATAGGTAGCGAGGATGTCGTTCAAGTGCACGGCGGAAGCGAGATCATAGCCGAACGGTTTTTCGATGATGATGCGGCGATAGACGTCTTCGCGGCGGTTGGCGCGGTTGTAGATCGCGCCCAGTTGTTCAATGATATTTTGAAATTCTTCGGGCGGCGTCGAGAGATAATAGAGCGTGTTTACTTCTTCCGCCGCCACGCCGTTGATCTCGGCAATTTTTTGGTGCAAGGCTTGATGTGCGGCGGCGTCGCCGTAGCCGCCGGAGACGTAGTGAATGTTTTTCAGGAGCGATTGCCACACCGCGTCATTCACATCTTTTTTAAATTCGTGGATGGCTTTGGTGAGATCGTTGCGAAACGCATCGTCTGATTTTTTGGTGCGGGCGAAACCGATAATGGAAAAAGTTTTGTCGGTCATGCCGCGGGCGGCGAGGCTGTAAAGGGCGGGAATGAGTTTGCGTTTGGTCAGGTCGCCGCTGCCGCCGAAGATGACGACGCTCGTATGGTTTGGCATAAAGAGTTTTGTGTGTGAATGGTTTTGAATTAAGATCGCTTCAAAATAAAAAAGTGCAACGCCATTTCTGACGTCGCACTTGAGGCGTGTTCGAAACAAACTCCCCCTCGCCCCCTCCATTGAGCCTGCCGAAATAAATTTCGGATGAGGGGGTGTCCCGAAGGGACGGGGGCGTCGGACGATTCTATCGCTTCAGATTTTCCGTGCCGAGTTTGCTTTCGTTCGGCAACGCCCATTGGCCTGTGGCGGTTTTGCCGTTGAAAGTATAATGCACCACGCCGAACCCACCGCCGATGCCCCAGCCGACCGCCAGTTTATCGCCCGACCGCAAACCCACGCCGGTAACGGACTTTCCGCCATCGATGGTAGACTTCAGTTGATACACCTCGCCGGTTTTTGTGATCACGAGCGTGCCTTTGTATGCCCCGTTCAAATGTTTGCCGCTGACTTTGTAAGTCCCTTCAACTTTCCCCGCCGTGCCGCCGCCCGCTTGTTCGGTTGCAATGCTGTTCTGCATGTCCGTCCCCGTCCATTGTCCGTCCAAGGTGCCGTTGCCAATGGTGTAGAGCACGACGCCGTAATCCTTCGTGCCCCAACCGATAAAGAGTTCGCCGTCCTGATGAAATCCCAAGCCCGAATAGTCTCCGGCGGACGTTTTCCAATCGATGTTATAGAGTCCGTTGTGGACACTGCCTTGCTTAGCGATGGCGACCGTGCCGGTATAAGAATTTCCGCCCAACAGTTTTGCATCGGTGATGTTCCATGTTCCTGCAACATCATCGACAACCGGAAGCGGCTCCAAGCACACGAGCATCGCAGCGAAGAAAAGTGAAGAGAGTTTCATACTCGAAAAAAGTTTGATGTTTAAAAAAACGATTCTCTTTCAAGGCCGCCTAAAATAAAAAAGGGCGACGCCATTTCTGACGCCGCACCCGAAGTGAAAACGACCATTGTAGGGGAGAGGCCACAGAGCGTCAACTCGTAACCTCGCTATCGCCCCTACGACATAGAGAATGCCTATTTGACGAGCATCATCTTTTTCGTTTCGGTAAATGCTGCGGAAGTGAACTTGTAGAAATACACGCCCGATGAAAACCGGCTGGCATCAAACCGCGCGGCGTAGCGTCCGGCCTCGCGGCGTCCGCTGACGAGCGTCATTACTTCGCGTCCCAGCACATCGTAAACTTTCAGCGAGACGTCGCCTCCTTTGGCGACCGCGTAGGCAATCGTCGTCGATGGATTGAACGGGTTCGGATAGTTCTGTTGCAGTTCAAACCGCTGCGGCTTGCCCGCGCCGGTGGGACTGAACACGGGCACATCGAGCATCAAGCTGGTGCCTTGAAAACTGTAGAAGCCCGCGCCGTAACCGACTCCGCCGCCCGCAAAACTTTGTCCGAACGCGCCGTGAAGTGTGCGCGTGCCGCTGGTTACGGATTGTCCGCCTGCGGTGCTGAACGTTTGAAACGGAATTTGCTGCGCGGATACCTTGCAAGTGATCACAAGCAGCATCACGAGCGTTAGGAAAAATCGCATCGGTGCAAAAGCGGGAAAATATATTTTGTTCATCAGTGTCTCCGGTTAAAGTGTGGTGGCGGGTTATTGTTTAATGATGAGCACATTGAACGCCTGATCAACAATGGACGTCGCTTGATCTTCCAAATAGATGCGCCATTGCCCGATGGCGTAATACACTCCGAATGCTTTGTTGAGGTATGATGTACCGCCGCTTGGACGGTTGTAGTTGTGGGTTACAATGATAATCGCGTTCGGGTCGCCGTTGCACAGTGGGTTATCGATCACCGTATAGTTGCCGATTGTGTTTGCTATAACGGCTTCGTGCTTGAACGCGGTTTTGGCCGCGCCGCTGACTTTAAGCGCGCCGTTATTGATTTCGAGCGAAGTCGCGCCGTTGCCTTCCGCGACCACCGCCGCGCCTGTGCCGACGGTTTTGCCGCGAACGCCTGCGCCGTTGCTGGTGTAACCATAAACGCCGTTGTTGTCGCTTGAACCGTAGACGCCCGCCGAGCCTGTACCAGCAGCTGAACCGGAAACGCCGAAGCCGAACGTTGCTGCGGTGCTGCGGCCTTGCACGCCTGCATATTGACTCGCTCCGAAGGCTGCTGAAGCTGTTTCACCATAAAGACCATTACCGGCTGCATTTCCGTCAGGTACCCCGTTCGCTACATTGATGCCGGTAACAACCGATGATCTATAGCCATCACTTGTTGTGGAGCTATTAAATATGCCCACACCCCTGAGCGGCAATGCGACCGTTGAAGCCGTAAGTGCCTTGAGCGCGTAAGGCACGCTCGAGAGCGTAATCCGCGGCGCGAGCACTTCACCGTCAGCGATAATGCCGACATAGTATTGCTTCTTGCCGAGTGAATCAGGAATGTTGCCCAAGAGCGTGGTGAACAAACCTTTGTTCGTCGATACATTGATCGGTCCAATACTGAAATCCGCCGAGCCGCCGGACTCAAGCGGATAAAAATCGAAGATCACCGTGTGCATGCCGTTGGCAACCGGATTGCCTGCGGCGTCCGTCAAGATGCCTTGGTAGGAAAGCGTTTGCGGGACTTGAGCGAAGGCTGAGGCTGTAAGCATGAGCAGCAGCGCGAAAATCGAAATATTTTTTTTCATGTTGATCCCCGTTTAGGATTTAAGTGATGTGTGAGTGAATCGTTGATTGAAAAAGAAAACAAGACTTTTTAAAGCAACCGGCTTGCCGCTTCACCCTGATTTGGCAAGCCGCGTTACTCTTTATTGCCGCGAAATTTCCCTCTTAGAAACCGGCGCTCCGGCGATGGTAAAACCCCGCTTCGCACCTGCGGCAAGGCTCGCAAAGAACAACCTTGTAAAGATGTACAGCATTAAAATTTTACGTCCGGTCCGAAAGGCGGCGGACATTCCGGCACCCGCCCGCTATCCGCTTGCTTCTCCAGATAGGCGGCGAGTTCCGAAAGATTTTGAAACGTCATCTGCTCGCCGGTTGCGATGCGTCGCAGCGAGATCGAAACATTCGGGCCGCGTGGTGATTCCGATGTCGCCGCCGTAAGCCGAAGGATATAAGTCTGACGCATTTCGCGGTTCAAATTTGGAAAGGCTTACGGATGGCGCGGTTGCACGAAAAACAGGGCTGCCGCTTTTTTTATTTGCGAGTACCCGACCACTTTCCCGATTGACCTTTCATGTCGCTCCACGTGCCTTTGTAACTCTTCATGCCCGCCGCGAAAACAAATTGACCGTCGCCGCCCGATTTACCTTCGCCCTGCTGCTGTTCCCAAGTGAACTTTAAGCCTTTGCCTTTGAGCGTACCAGTGAGCGACCCCGCGACGGGCTTGCCGTCCGGCCCCGGATAAGAATACGAGCCGGTAACTGCCGTGCCGCTTTGCGAGAGCGTCAGCACGCCGAAGTCGGTTTGATACGTGCCGGAAACATCGCCTTTCTTTTGTGCCGATGCGGAACCGAAAGAGATCGCAAGAAGCCCGATGAGGACGAGTAAAATTTTCATGGCGATAAAGCGTTTGATGTGAATTGAAATGTGCATTGCGATTGGCTGTGTGATGGATCGTTTGACAGATCGTGTTGATGGGGGCAAGATGCAAAACCGCACTCACCGTCTTCTCACCATTTGCGGGCGATGCCGAAGCGATGCTGAAAACGTCAAATTTTTTTTGCGCATGGCCTGTGGCGAGTGCATCAAGATTTTTGAAACACCGGAGATATCGCGGAGATGTCGCAACAAGCGCGAAGTAACTTGCGGGAGGTTAGCGGGAGCCGAGGTAGTGTTGCAAGCGGACGGGCGGCGGCGTGCCGTATTCTTTTTGAAACGCGGCGACGCACCGCTTATAAAGTTTCTTCGCATCGGCGAGGCGGTGATGCGTGGTGAGAAGGGCGAGGGCGAAATCGTAGGCGGCTTCGTCGGTCGGGTCGGTGGCGAGCAGTTGTTGGGTCTGCACGAGGGCGGCATCGATGCGGCCATGACGGGCGTCATCTTCCGCAAGCGTGCGTAAGGCCGTGAGATAAAATTCTTTCAATGTTTCGCGTTCGTAAGCAGACCATTCTTCATACAAATCCTCTTTGAGAAATTCACCGGCGTAAATGGAAATCGCCTTTTCATACTGCGACCTGCGGACACCGGCATCACTCAGGGTTTTGGCGGTTGCAAGATGTTTTTTGAACTCCAGAAAATCGACGGTGGCCAACTCGCCCAAGTCCAGCGTGTATGTACGGTCGTGCTGACGCAGGTAGCGCGAGGGCTTGCGCGGTTCGAGATCAGGTTCAAGAGCTTTGCGTAGGAATGAAACGGCGTTGAGAAGGGCGGGTTCAACGTTTTTCGTGGCGGCGTCGGGATAGAGCAAGTCGCAGAGTTCGTCGGTCGTTACGGCTTGGCGGTAGCGGAGCAAAAGAACTTTAAAGACATCGCGGGTTTTTTTGCGCTGCCACGCCTCTTTGGAAATTTCACGTCCGCCGATGCGAACGCTGAACACGCCGAAAGTTTTTACTTCAACGTGCTCGATCGGGAGTTCCTCGTTCGTTGCTTGCGGCGCATCACGAAGTTCGGCGGCGCGTTCGGAGGCAAGGTGAACCTGAGCGAGGTCTTCACTGCTCAATCCAAGTTCTAAAGCTTCGCGCTTCGCGGCGGCGAGTTCGAACAGCGTCATCATGCGTTTGGCTTCGGCGGCGTTGCGTTCGCGCAGGGCGATGCCCGCCGCCTCGCGGTGTGCGGCCAGATGCTGTATCCGCTTCGCCGGATCGCGGTGTCGCTCATAGGCGTTTGAAAGTCGCAAGTGTGCTTGCGCCCGCAAAGGCGACGGCGTATCGTCCGTTAGCGTTAAGGCCGCAAGGTTGAGATGCAACAAACTTTCCGAAAGATCGCCCGCCCGCAAAAACCATTCGCCGAGCGCAAGCCGTGTTTCGATCAAGCCGATTTTGTCGCGGGCGTCTTCGCGCAGCTTGAAACTGCGTTCGTAGTAACCGCGAGCACTCGCATCGTCGCCCAAACTTTCGTAGAGGCGGGCGATGTTGAAAAGCGAATAGGCTTCCGCATGTTTGCTGCCGAGACTTGCTTTCAACTTGACGCTGCGTAGAAAGTACCGCAGCGCGCTGCCTTTATCGCCGAGCTGTTCATAAATCTCGCCGATGTTATTGAGCGTGGCGGCTTCGGTAATGCGGTTGCCCTGTTGTTCGGCGAGGCGAAGGCTGCGCAGGTAGTTCTCCAACGCGCCGGTGAAGTTTCCCAAGTCCTGTTGCACCGAACCGATGTTATTGGCTAACGCGCAAGTCAGCATCTCTGCGCCCGGCGAAGCCTCGCCTGATTCGACGAACGCTAAACCTTCGAGATAATATTTAAGAGCGGCGGATAGGTCGCCCAAGTTTCTGTAAACCGTTCCGATGCTGTCAAGCAATGTCGCCCGCATAAATCCTTCGCCGCTCAATTCGGCAAACGATACGCCTTGGAAATAAATCTTGAGGGCGTCGGCAAACAGGCCGCGCTGATCGAAGGCAAGTCCCAGTTGATTGCAAACCCGTGCCTGACGCGGTAGATCACCGACCGATTCGAAAACGTGGAGTGATGTCCGAAGGTGCTGGGTAGCCTCAGTATAATCGGAGAGCATACATTGCGAGGTGCCGATATAAAAAAGACTGATGGCCAGACCTTCACGGTAGTCAAGTGTTTCGGCAAGGCTGCGAGCGGCTTCGGCGTAGTGCAACGCATGTTGAGCGTTGATGTACCAAAACTTTTGCGAGAAATCGTTGAGCACATCCACACGGTCGTAATCATCCGCCGCCGCCCGAAGCGCAGCATCAAGTCCCAGCGTGATAAGTCCGGCGGGTAAGGTGAATAGAAACGGAGCGGGTGAATTTTCTTGCATGAAACCGCAGAGAGCAATTGAAGCGGAACTTAACCGCAACGGCAGGACATGCCCGTTGAAAGTTTGATTGAAAACCTTGTTGGGAATATAAAGTCGGATGGTTTAAAACCGCAGAAGCCGCTCTCCACGCAGGACGGAGCGGCTTCTGAAAAAGAATAAATGGCTTTATGCGTTAGTGCTTGAACCCCTGCGTCCAGACGAACACGCGGGCGATTTGCACAAGGAAAAATCCGAGCGTGAGCAATCCGAAAATGGTGTACATCGGACTCTTTTGCTCAAGCGACGCCTTGCGATCAATGAACGGCACGATGCCCCACAGCACGGTCATGATGCCGAAGAACGTGATCGGAATCAGCGACGGTAATTTTTCACGCAGCACTTCCGGCAGAAAATGCCAATCGCCGATGAACGCGAAATCCTTCAGCAGTTGGAACTGCGCCCACAAATACCACTCCGGTTTGATGTCCGGTGCGGGCACGCCGAGCGCATCCGCTTTCTCACCGATCTCCCACGGATACATCACCGCAAGGAAAATCAAAAGGGCAAACCCGATCATCCAGCCGATGAAATCCTTCATCAAAAAGTTCGGGAAGAACGGCTCTGAGCCTTTGACCAAGCCTTGCTCCTTGTAGCCAATCGGCGTCGATGTACCGAGCACTTGCATCAACAGCAAATGCGCGGAAAGCACGAGCAGAATAATGCCCGGCAAAAGCACGACGTGCAGGCTGAACATCCGCGTCAGGGTTTCGCCGGAAACGTCCGGGCCGCCTTGCAGAATGTTGGCGATGATCTGTCCGCCCGGAGCTTCGCCCGCAACGCCCATACCGATCTTGGTCGCAAAGTAGGCCAATTGATTCCACGGCAGCAAATAACCCGTGAAGCCCATGCCAATCGTGAGCAGGCACAGAATAAATCCGGTGAGCCACATCAGTTCGCGCGGCTTGCGATACGCCTTCATAAAATACGCGCTGAACATATGGATGAACATCATCAGCACCATGAGGTTGGCCGACCAGCTGTGCATCTGCCGCATCAACCAGCCGAACGGCACTTCCTTTTGAATGTAGACGAAGGATTCAAACGCGGCTTGCTCGGTCGGCTTGTAATAAAAAAGCAGCAAACCGCCGGTGAGAATTTGGATGACGAAAAAGAAAAGCGTGAGGCCGCCGAAATAGTACCAGATGGACGCGCGGTGTTGCGGCACGCTTTTCTTGCCCATGTAGGCCATGACGGGCGCGAGCACATCGATGCGCTCGCTGAGCCAGTTGTTGATGCTGAATCCTCCGATGCCCTGAACGCCTTGCCGCAATTTTGCAATAAGGTCTGCCATATCAATCCTTGCTGTGATTATGTTTTGAAAGTTACTCCTGAAAACGATTGCGAAATGAAATTATGCTTTTGAAATAACAATGTTGCCGTCCTGCACCTTGGCGGTGTAAGGCTGCAAGTCCGCCGGTTGCGGCCCGCTGATTTTTTTGCCTTCGAGATCGTAGCGAGCACCGTGGCAGGAACAGAAGACGACTTTCTCATCGCTCTTCCACGCGACGTTGCAGCCCAAGTGCGTGCACACCGCCGACATCGCCGCCAAGGTTTCGTTGCCCTGATTGAGCACGAACACCGCTTTGCCGTTGAACTTGTAATTCTTCGCCGTGTTCGGAGCTAGCTCGGCCAGTTTGCCAACGACGGCGGAGTCCGCGTTTTCTTCGACCACTTTTTTATCGGGCGGATAGATGTATCGCGCAATCGGATAGATCACCGACAAGCCGAACAGCGCGCCGAGCGCGGCTACTATTTTTCCGAGGAAACCGCGGCGGTTCGTTTCCGCGCCCTGTCCGTTGTTGTGCTCGACGATTCCTTTTTGGGATTCATCCAACACATTGCGCCGCTGCTGATCTTCACCCGAAAGCACTTCCAACCGCCGCGAGGTTTCGTACTGTCCCTGAACAATGTTCATTGTTTTAAATCTCCTTGCGGATGCGTTTGTGATTGCGCCCGCGACTAAAAGTTATGAGTTGTGCGCCGGATGGCGATGTATATGAAAATGTGATGACCAATAGCAAACCGCCCCGACGAGCCGAAATGCATTTCTGGGGGCTTTGAAAGAAAGATATGAACCGGATCAAACGAACCGAAAGCGCGGTCATTGAAAGGAACGGCGGTGAATGGCAAGGCACGCGGGTCAACTTCTCAACTTTGTTTGTTCGTTCCGCCCTGTTGCAACACTTGATGAACTTACTGAAAAATCCGGTTGAAAAAATTATAAAGCGTGTACATCGCCGAAGTTTTTCCTTCGCGCCAAATTTTACTTTTGATCAGGTTCTGTACTACGCCCAGACTCGTGCGGTCGGGATGCAAAAACTCCGAGATGCCGTTCAAGCGAAGTTCTGTGCCGCCCGCCAGTTGCACGGTGAAGGCCGATTGAAACCGCAAGTAGAACGGGCCGGTATCAAGCATCCGCTGATGATCGAGACTGAAGCGTACGCGGTCGTTGGAAAGGCACAAGCGTTTGGCATAGCGCAGCGACAAGGCCGTTCGCGCAAAGCCGCTCAATTCCGCCTGCAACTTGTTTTCCGCCGCAACGACTTGATCGGTTTCGGTGAGCAATAAGAAAGTGAACGGCTTGCGGGATTCATCTTTATAGGCGATGTGATAATACACCAGATCGGTGTGGCCGTTGACATGCTCTGTGTGCGCGCGTCCCCAATACCAGTTTTGAATATCGGTGTTCATCGGCACGGTGCCGAAGTTATGATCGTGGTAGCCGCGGCCATCGAACCTAATGGTATCGGTTGAGCGTTTTGCGCCGTCGTAAATATCGAAGCTGCCGGTGGCTGCGGCGGAAGGTGCGGCGAGTACCCATGAATGCATTCCTTCACCGGCGGAAAGTTCGGCGACGTGCCCGATGCCTGCGACCGCCTGCACGGCGAAACGTACTTCGCCTTTGATCTTCATTCGGCGCGAGGGCATCGAGAAATCAAACTTCAAGATGAACGCTTGCTCGGCGGCGTCAAAATAAAACGCATTTTGCTCGAACCGCGCCTGCGGCTCAAGCGCCGAACTGCTGAACAAATGCGAGCCGCCTTCTTTAATAAAGTTGATGACCTCCGCGCCGCCGTCGTAAAAATTAAAACTGAACGCCGCGTGCTCCAGCGGATCGGGCAGTGGCTGCGAAGCCTCGCCCTGTGAGCGTTGCCAATCGCTGTACCGCTTGAGGTAGTAAGGCGAAAACGGAAAACCGCTATACCAGATTGCGACGAAAGAATATCTGTGGTCGTGCGATTGGGCGTCGAAGTACCACCATTCGTAAGAACCGGCTTCGCGGAGGTCGTGCCAAATATCTTCTTTGATGGATGAGAAAACGCGCATTGAAAACGTGTGGTTGCCGGAATGCTATTGGTCTATTGGTAAGATGCGGCGAGAAGTTATCAAATGTTTATGTTGCATCAAACTCGTTTGTCCACAACCCCGCTTTCACGGCTTCTGCAACCGCATTGACGCTTTACCAAAGCGGAACTTTCCCCGCCCGCAAGCGGGATGAGCGGCAGTGATCCGATGGATTACCGAAGGATTGCCGAAGCGTCGGGATTTACTGAAACTGCGTTGCCCGGCACTGCGTGTAAGTCTTTCACCTCGCAAACGTTTTTTTGAAATTTTTTGAGACCGCTTGCGGCGGCGCAGGTTTCCGGTTGTGTGCCGGAGCCGCATTTTCCTAACTAACCTTTCTTTCCATGTCCATCATATTTATTGGTTTGGTATTACTCGCCATCGGATTTTTCGGTCGCTCCATAAACCCGTCGCTGGAGCGGCTCGGCAACCTGTTCAAACTCGGCGGCGTGCTCGTCGTGCTTGGCGGACTTCTCTTCGCCAGCGTCAAGCAGATTGAAACCGGCAACGTCGGCGTTAAAAAACTGTTCGGACAAGTTCAACCCGACGTCTTGAACGAAGGCCTCACGCTCGTCAATCCGCTCGTCGAAGTCGTCAAGTTCGATACCAAGACGCAGAACTACACGATGTCGGGCGTAGCCAACGAAGGCGACAAAGAAGGCGACGACGCCATCCGCGTCCTTTCCGCCGACGGCTTGGAAGTCGCCGTCGATCTCACCGTGCTTTACCGCGTCATTCCGACCGAAGCCCCGCGGCTTTTGCGAGAAGTGGGTGTTGGCTACCGCGATGTGTTGGTGCGCCCGATCACGCGCACGAAAATCCGCGACAACTCGGTCTATTACAACGCCGTCGATTTGTATTCGGCGAAGCGCGATGAGTTTCAAGGCCGCATCTTCAAGACGATTGAAAAAGACTTTAAAGATCGCGGGTTGTTTTTAGAACAGTTGCTCGTCCGCAACATCACGCTGCCTGCGTCGGTGCGGGCGACGATTGAATCGAAGATCAACGCCGAGCAAGACGCGCAGAAGATGCAGTTCGTGTTGCAGAAGGAGCAGCAGGAAGCTGAACGCAAGCGGGTCGAGGCGCAGGGCATCGCGGATTACCAACGCATTGTCAGTCTCTCGCTGACCGACAAGCAGTTGCAGTATGAACAAATCAAAGCGATGCAGGAACTGGCCAAGTCGCCCAACTCGAAAGTGATTTTCATGGGTGGCAAAGGCGCGGGCGCATCCGTGATGATCGGCGAAAAGTAAAACGGAAAAAATATTATTCATCGTCGTAGGGGCGAGGCGTCGTAGCGGTAGCTCGCTAAACTCGCTGTCGCCCCTACGTACGTGTATCGGCCATTAAAAAATAAACGTCTGATGAACATTTTGGATCGATACATTCTGCGGCAATTTGTGACGACGTTTCTTTTTGCAATCCTCGCGTTCGTCTCACTTTTTATCCTCATCGATTTGATCGAGCGCCTTGATGAATTCGTCGACCGCAAATCGTCCGTGCTCATCATCGGTGAATACTATCTCTACTTCCTGCCTGAAATTATCAAGCTTATCACGCCGATGGCGACGCTGCTCGCCTCGCTTTATGTAACCGGCCAACTGACGAAGCAAACCGAACTGACCGCGATGAAATCCGGCGGCATCAGTTTGTACCGGATGCTCGTGCCGTTCTACGTCGCTACGCTGCTTATCATGGCGATTGATTTTTATTTTTCCGGTTGGGTCGTTCCTGCGGCGACGCGAGCGAAAGCGGATTTCGAAGCCAAGCGGTTGGGCAAAGGGCAGGCGAGCGGCAGCCGGTCGAACCTCAACACGCAGGAAAGCCCGAACCGCATGGTTACGATGTCGTACTTCGATGACGAAAGCCGGACGTGTTACAACGTCAGCATCGAAACCTTTGAAGGCAAAACATTGCAGTCGCGTTTAGATGCCGAACGTATGGTCTATAACGATTCGCTGAAACAGTGGGTGCTTTACAATGTCTATGGCCGCACTTTGGAAAAACGCCTCGTTGATTCGCTGTCCGTATTCGCGCAGCCCGATACGATCACGCTGTCGTTTTCCGCCGCCGACTTGCGCGAGAACAATGCGGCTTTGGATCAACTTACCTTGCCGCAGCACCGACGGTTTCTCATCTCGAAGGAACAAAGCGGCTTTGACGCGCTCGGCGAAGCGTCGGTGAAATACCACACAAAAATTTCATTTCCGTTTGCATGTTTGGTCGTGGTGCTGATCGGCGTGCCGCTCTCATCGGTCAAGAAACGCAGCGGTCTTGCGCTCGAGGCGGGCATTAGTTTGCTGTTGGGTTTCGGATACATCGGCGTGCAACAAGTCTTTGCAACGCTGGGCTACAAAGATGAACTTCCGCCGCTCGTAGCAGCATGGTTGCCGAACGTGATTTTCCTCGCCGCCGGTATCGGCTTGCTCTGGAAAGTGCAGAAGTAAAATCGATTCCTGCTTTGGACGCCCCCGTCCCTTCGGGACACCCCCTCATCCGAAACCAGTTTCGGCAGGCTCAAATGAGGGGGCGAGGGGGAGTTGAAAAAGAAATCATTGTGCGCAGAACTTGTTGTAAAGCGATTTCAAATCCTGTGCAACGTCGCTTGCGCTGCGGCCTTCGATCTGGCGTCGCTCGATCATGCCGACAAGCTCGCCGTCTTTCAAAAGGGCGACGCTGGGCGACGACGGCGGATAGCCAGTGAAAAACTTGCGCGCTTCCTCGGTCGCCGCTTTGTCCTGACCCGCAAAGACGGTGTAAAGATGATCGGGCACGACGTTGTTCTGAAGCGACATCGCAAACCCCGGTCTTGCTTTGCCTGCCGCGCACCCGCAAACGGAATTGACGAACACCAGCGTCGTGCCTTTGCTTTCGGGCAAAATCGCTGACACTTCATCCGCCGTCCGCAGTTCCTTGACGCCGACATGAATCAGTTCGTCGCGCATCTGTTGAATCGCCTGAGTGTATTGAAGAAGATCAAACATGGTGAAAAATGTTTTAGTGTTAATGAAAAATCCCCGCCCGAACAACCAGCGAACTTCATCAATGATTCCGTCCATCCATCGTTCGATTAGTTCGAAATAATTAGTTCGAAATATATTTGGGCAGTTCGATAATGAACGTGGCGCCTTTGCCTTCGCCCGCCGATTCCGCCCACACTTTGCCGCTGTGCAACTCGACCAACTGTTTAACAATCGCAAGTCCCAAGCCCGACGATGATTCGCCGCCCGTCGGCCTCGCACTGAGCCGCTGAAACCTGCCGAAGAGTTTGGTCATATCGTCCGGCGTCAGTCCCAAGCCTTCGTCGCGCACTTCAAGCCGCACGCAACCGCCGACGCTGGTTACATCAATATGCACGGTTTTTTCCGGCGGCGAATACTTCAACGCATTGCTCAAAAGATTTTCGATCACCTCCTGCAAGCGGTCTTCATCGCCTTCGACAATCGAATTCGGTTCGGCGGTAACTTCCAACTTCTGATGCTTTTGCTCGGCGTGCGATTCATATCCGGCGACGATGACTTTGGCGAGCTGCCCGATGTCAATCACCCGCTTTTGCAATTCAACCCTGCCGCTTTCAATCGATGTGGTGTTGAGCAATTGATCGATGACATGCAGCATCCGGTGCGAAAGGTCTTGAACCAGCAATACGGACTGCCGGGTCTTGATTGGTGATTCTTCAAGATGAGTGAGCGCACGTTCGGCGAAGTTGATGATGGCCGAAAGCGGATTTTTTAAATCATGCGCGGCAATTCCCAAGAGTTGCGTTTTCAAATCGCTGGCTTCGCGCAAGGCCATGTTGGCTTCGTGAAGTTCGCGGCTGCGGCGTTCGAGCAATTGCGATTGAACAAACTCCGTGCGGGCGTATCGCTCCAGCACATAACAAATAATAATGCCGATCAGACACGCCGTAACGACGAACGCGCCTTGCGTGATAATGAGCGTCGGCGGTTGGTTGAGCCACAGAGCGGAGACGAAAAGATAAAGCAGCGTCAGCGGGACGCAGATGACGGCTGAATACACGGCTTGTAACCGCTCGAAGGGCGTGAAAAGAAAAACCAGCATCAGCGACGGATACCCGTAGAGCAAGGCGACCCGTGGCTCGATGACCATCATCGCAATCAAACCCGCACCCGCCGCCCAAAATCCGGCGACCAGCGACCATTGCATATACCGTCCGTAGTTCGCCGCGTAGGTAACGAAAAACATCGCCAGTAAAAAAGGAATGATAAGCCCGAAGCGAACGAGGCTGATCGAGTAAAAAGACTCCGGCATTGCGATGCGGTCCCAAAATCCGAACAGACAAAACAGCGTAATGCTCAGCGACTTCGACACGCGCAGCACCGTCAATGCCTTCTTCGAATGTACCGCCTGAAATTCCGATTCCAGTTCGGCGTTGCCAAACCGAATCGTGAGCGGATGAACGGCTTCATCGCCAACGCTGTAAAGACGGTTCAGGAGGGAGAAAACGACTGTGGTCATGTTCTGAAATCGTAAAGTTCGTCGCCGCTTCAATCACGTTTCGGACTGCCTTTTAAAGTGAGAACAAAAAAATAAGTAGAACCTGAATGGAAAAATTTTTGAATCTGATTCGAATCCACAGTTCGAATCTGTTCGAATCTATAGATCAATATGTTCCATGATGGTCGCAAGGTCTTTATCGCCGCGTCCCGAAACGTTGATGACAATCGTCTGCGAACCCTGCAACCGCATCGCTTCTTGAATCGCAATATGCACGGCGTGCGCGGTCTCGAGCGCGCAAATAATTCCTTCGGTTCGCGCCAAGTGTTTCAAGGCGTGCAAGGCTTCGCTGTCCGTCGCCGAGGTGTATTCGACCAAACCCAAATCTTTCAGATGCGAATGTTCGGGGCCGACGCCCGGATAGTCAAGCCCTGCCGAGATGGAATGGGCGAGATCGATTTGTCCGTCGGCGTCTTGCAGCAAATACATCATCGCGCCGTGCAAGACGCCCGGCCTGCCTTTGGTGAGCGTCGCCGCGTGCCGCTTATCCAGCCCTTCGCCCGCCGCTTCTACGCCGATGAGCCGCAATTTTTTTTCACCGCGCGTTTCACCGGAAGTATGTTCGAGCACGTCTTCGAGAAACGGATGAAACATCCCGATGGCGTTCGAGCCGCCGCCGACGCACGCGATGATCACATCCGGCAACCGGCCTTCGGCTTCGAGAAACTGTTCGCGCGTCTCGCGCCCGATGACCGATTGAAAATCGCGCACCATCATCGGATACGGGTGCATCCCGACGACCGAGCCGATAATGTAAAACGTGTCGTCGGGATTCGTTACCCAATCGCGGATCGCTTCACTCGTCGCGTCTTTCAAGGTTCGGCTGCCGTTACCGACCGGCCTAACTTCGGCGCCCAAGAGTTTCATCCGCGCCACGTTCGGTGCCTGACGCGCCATGTCTTCTTCGCCCATATAAACGATGCACTGCAAACCGAAGAGCGCGCAGACGGTTGCGGTAGCGACGCCGTGCTGGCCTGCGCCGGTCTCGGCGATGATGCGGCGTTTGCCCATGCGGTTGGCGAGCAATACTTGTCCGATGGCGTTGTTGATTTTATGGGCGCCGGTGTGGTTTAAATCTTCGCGCTTCAAATAAATTTTCGCGCCGCCAAGTTCCGTGGTCAAGCGTTTGGCGAACGTGAGCGGCGTCGGGCGACCGACGTAGTTTTTGAGCAAGTCGTAAAAGTCCGACCAGAACACGCGGTCTTGTTTGGCCGCCGTGTATTCGGCTTCCAAGTCCGCCGCATTTTTGATCAGCGTTTCGGGCACGAACTTGCCGCCGTAGATACCGAAGTGTCCGCTCGCATCGGGCATGGCGTAGGCCCGCGTCTTTACGGGGCTAATCGGGTTCAGCGAGGATAAAAGTGAAGTAGATTCAATCATAAAAATAGGATAGGTGGACTGCCGGAGTTTTTCATCTCTTCTTCAAATCAGTTTCGATTTGCGTCAAGATTGCGTTTCTTTGCAAGTGTTCAGCGGCGTTCTTGAAACGCAAGTCATCACCGTTGAAGACCGTAAAGATTTGGGTGCGTTGCCATTGCCGCGTGATGGGTGCGGCTAAAAATGCCAAAACTCACGCTGATCTGCAAGCATTCTTTTCCCACACTTTAAAAAACCGAAAGCCGCCGTGCCTGTGATCGAAACTTACGCCCAAGTATTGCTTCACCAAGTCTGGAAAAAAAACCGGTTTCGATGGTCGTATCAAAAAATCGCAGCCTTGAGCACGGCTGAACTGCGTGCAGCGTTTCAGGGCTTCACCGCAAAATCGGAAAGCCTGTTCATCGCGGAGTTTCGAAGCAAGACGCGATACAGTTTTTTTTTCAGTCCGCTCAATCGTCAAGAATTTTTTTTGAGTGAGATGAAATCACTCGGCTTCCCGGAGGCGACCCTGCAAGAGGCCGGCGACATTATGCAAAACCGCTTCAGCGTCTTCGGCTCGCCGATGCACTCGTTCGGTGAGCGTATCGATTGGCATTTGGATTTTATTTCCGGTAAGCGGCTTGATGAAAAAACATTCAGCGCGGATGTCAAACTCTCGGAAGGCACGGACGTCAAAGTGCCGCTGGAGCTTTCACGGTTCGGTCTCGTTTGGCCGCTCGGCAAAAGTTACTGGCTCACGCGGCAGCCGCATTACAAGGAAAAGTTTTTCGAACTCATGTCGCATTGGGAAAAAGAAAATCCGTTTTGCTTCGGCGTCAATTGGATGGTACCGATGGAAGTCGCCCTTCGCGCGATGAACCTCATCGCCGGATTTTATTTTTTTTGCAATGAAGACGCCGCCGATGTCAATCAGGACAAGCCTTCGGAGACGGACGCTTTTTGGATGAACTTTCTGAAACTGCTCTTCCAGCACGGACTTTACCTCGAATCCAATCTCGAATACACCCGTCGCAGCGGCAATCATCTGATCTCGGACGCCTTGGGTTTATTTATGCTCGGCATTTTTTTTAAGCACACCGCCGAAGGCGCGGGTTGGATGGCGGAGGGTAAACGGATTTTAGAAACCGAAATTCTCGCGCAGACGTATCCCGACGGCGCCGACTACGAAATGAGTTTCGCCTATCACCGCCTCGTAACCGAAATGTTTTTAAGCGCGATGGCCCTCGGCAACTTGAACGCGCAACCGTTTTCACCCGTCTACCGCGAGCGGCTTGAGAAAATGATCACGTTCATCGTAAGCTATACCAAACCCGACGGCGCCGCACCGCTCATCGGCGACTCGGACGACGGTCGATTGTTTTGGTTCAGCCGCGCCGAAGATTTCAACAATCACACATCACTCTTTGCCGCCGCCGCCGTGCTCTTAAATAACGGAGCGTTCAAAGCGGCGGCGGGCGGAAAGTTTTCGGAGCAAGCCCTGTGGCTGACGGGCACGGATGGCCGCGAGACGTTTGAAAAACTTCGCAGCGTAAAAGTGAACTTGCAATCGGTTCGCTTTCCCGAAAGTCAGTTCGTGGTGCTACGCAGCGCGGCGGCGCAGGCGACGATTGACGCCGGAGAATTGGGCAAACGCGGCTGGGGCGGACACGGCCACAACGATACGCTCTCGTTCGAACTCTTTGCAAACGGCATGAACATCGTCATCGATAGCGGCACCTACTGCTACACTTCCGACCCGATGCTTCGAAACTATTTCCGCAGCGGCAAGGCGCACAACAGCGTGATGATTGACGATAAAGAGATCGCCGCATTTGACGGCCCGTTCAAAATCAAAGCCGATCGCACCGCGCCGAAAATTCTTTTGTTCGAAGACGACCGTTACCAAAGCACGCTTGAGGCCGAGCATTATGCCTACACCCATCTGCCGCAACCCATCACGCACCGGCGCACCTTCACGCTGCACAAGGAAAAAAATAAATTCGTCGTATCCGACTGGCTCTACGGCAAGGGTACGCACAACGCGGAACTCTTCTTTCACTTCGCGCCGGAAATGGAGGTCGAGAAATCCTCTTACAACAAACTCTATCTGACGCACAAACCGAGCGGCCTGAAAGTGGAAATTGACTTTGAGCGCACCGATGAAGATATTATCATCGCCGATGGCATGGTCGCCCGCCGCTATGGGGTCTCGGAGCAAGCCAAAGTGCTACGCTTCCGCAAAAAATTTACTGGCACCATGACCTTCATCACCACCTTCACCTTTTAACAAACTGTCCCAAGAATTTCAGAATCTATTTACACCGCCCGACGAACCAACACTCCCCGCCTTACGAAATTTATTTCGTCAAGCTCAAATCAAGGCGGGGTGTCCGCGAGGACGGGGCGGTTGAACGAAGAACCACCACCCCTGCGCCCCTCCTTAAAACAAGGAGGGGAGTTTGAATTCGAGCTGTTTCCAACTCCGGTGAATGAGACACGCCTCGCTTTGACTGCCATCATGCTTTCTAAACATCGCTGCCCAACATCGCTGCTGCTTGCGTTTGCACTTGGCTTTGCCCTGTGCGGTCTCGCAGCGTGCGGCACGGCGAGAACTGCATCCATACCTGTATCGCAACTGCAAGATTCACTTCGCCAAAAAAACGGTGCGCCGAGTGATTCATCGCAATCCCGCACCGCGGTGGATTCACTCGAGAACTTTCCCTCTTCGGACACCTTGCGCAACGCAATCGCACTGCGGGACAGCACAAAACTCGACAGCACCAAATCCGACAGTTCGAAAAAATCGCCCGCGGGGTTGGAAGATGTGGTGAGATACACTTCGCCCGATTCGGTGATTTATGATTTGAAGGCGAAACGCATGTATCTCTACGGCGACGGCAGCCAAATTTCGTATCAGGAATTTAAACTCGTCGCGCCCGCCGTGGCCGTGAACACCGACAGCAGTACGCTCACCGCGCAAAGTCATTTTGATTCGCTCGGAAAATTGACGTCGCAGCCCGTCTTCCGCGATGCGGGCGGGGAATATGTGGCGTCATCGATGGCTTATAATTTCAAGACCAAGCGCGGCAAGGTTTCCGTCGCCACCACGAAGATCGATGAAGGCTACTACAGCGGCGAAAAAATTAAACGCATGGAAGACGGCTCGCTCAACATTGAAGACGGGCGATACACCACGTGCAATCACAATCCGCCGCACTATTATTTTTATGCGAAGCAAATGAAGATCGTTCCCAAAGACCGCATCTTCGCCCGTCCCATCGTGCTCTACATCGAGGGCGTGCCGCTCTTCGCGTTGCCCTTCATCTTCTTTCCGTCGCAGTCAGGCCGCGCCTCCGGCATCATCGTGCCGCGCTACGGCTTCGATACGTTCAAAGGCTACTACCTCGCGCAAGGCGGTTACTACTGGGCAATCGACGATTACTCCGACTTTAAAATCGACGGCGATTGGGGCACGCGCGGCAGCTACCGCGTCGGCTCGCGCTTCAACTACGCCAAACGCTACGACTATACCGGCGCGATTGACGCGGAGTTCGAGCGACTCTTCTTCAATGAATCCACCGATCCTGATTTCTCACAAACCGACCGGTGGACGATTGGCATTTTGCATTCTCAAATTTTTGATCCGACGCTCGATGCCAATCTGAATCTGCGTTTCAACGGCGGCAACCAGTTCAGCTTGAACAGCATTTCCGGCTACAGCATCGTCAATCAGGACGTAACCTCGAACGCGAGCATCAATAAACGCTTCAATGAAAACACAAGCCTAAGTTTCGGCTACACTCGCACCCAGCGGCTGACCGATCAAAGCGCGGGGCAATCGTTCGCGCTGACGTTTTTTACCGGACAACTTTTCCCGTTCAAACGCAAAGGCGGCACGGGGCAATCGTTCGCGGAGAAACTGATCATCTCGCCCGCATCCACATCGCTGAACTTCTCGACGCAAGACGCGCCCACGGCGTCAAGCAACACCTCGTCGTTCGGCACGGGAGTTTCGCTGGCGTATCAACAACAATTTTCGACAGAGTTTCAAGCGAACATTTCGGCGAGTGTAAGCGCGAGCGGACAATTGCAACATACCTCGCCCGCAAGCGACCTCAGCGGCATAGGACTGGTGTATCCGCTGGCGATCAGCGGTACGGCGTTTCGATATTTCAATTTTGGTGCGTCGGTAAGTGTGAATCAGTTTATCGTCGACCGCACTGCGGAAAAGTTTTACAACCCGGTTGATTCTACCGTCGTAACCCGCTTCACCAAAGGCTCTACGGGCTTTGCGACGTACGGATTTAATTTCGGACTCTCGTCGCGCATCTACGGCATTGCCAACACTGAATGGCTTGAAAATCTAGTCGGCATCAAAGCCTTCCGGCACGTGCTTGAACCGAACATTTCATATCAATACACGCCGGATTTTTCTACCGACGGATATGGCTTCTTCAGAACTTACATCGATAGTGCGGGGACGGCGGTTAAGTACAGCAAGTTCGAAGGCGCGTTGTATTCGCCCGGCGCGAGCGCGGTGCAAAATCTGGCCGTCTCGCTCAGCAACCGTTTTGATGTGAAAGTGCGCACCGAAGACACGACTCGGGCGATTGACGATCCGCAGCGCAACGAGCGCGTCTATCAATTTCTCAACGTCAATCTGAGTTCCGGCTACAACTTCGGCGCGACGGCGTTCAACCTCGCTCCGCTCAACCTTTCGGCAACGAGCAACACGCTCGCGCCGTATTTGAATTTGAGCGGCTCGGTGACGTTTGATTTCTACAGTTACGATTCGGTGGGCACGCGCATCAACCGGTATTTGCTCGATGACGGACGCGGCCTAGCTCGCCTGACGAGTTTCGATTTGAATTTTTCAACCTCGCTGCAAGGGCAAAAGCAATCCAATCCCGACCGGCTCACCTCGCCGCAGGATTCGCTGCGTGTGGAAGAAGAAAAAATTCGCCGCAAAGCCTTGGGGTTGCCGCCGACGGATTTCAGTACGCTTGCCGGAGACGGCGCAGTGGATTTCGATGTGCCGTGGCAACTCTCCGCCGGTGTGAATATCAGATCAACGCAGCCCAACCCGCTTGTACCCGCAACCGTTGTCGCAACGGCCAACGCGAACGCGAGTTTTTCACCGACGCCGAATTGGAAGATCAGTGCCAATGGCGGCTACTCCTTCACCGACCGGCAGTTTACCTTTCCGACGATCTACGTCAGCCGGGATTTGCATTGCTGGGAAATGAGTTTTCAGTGGACGCCCGTCGGCCTCTATCGCAGTTACTTTTTCAGCATCGGTCTCAAAGCCCCGCAACTGCGCGACATCAAACTTGAGCGGCGCGAAACGCCCGTCGATTTGTTTCAAACGCGATAATCGGGAATGGCTGATACCCGCGCAGGGTCAGGCGGCAGAGATTTTGTTTCGGATTGTGTTAAGTCGGTGTTAAATTCGCTTTAGGAAAGTTTCACAGATATATAACAAGGACGTAAGTAAAGATGAATAAAGATTTGCCGTATCGCGGTATGCTGCTGAAGAGCACGCTGGCTATGACGATGATGATGATGCCGATTTGTGCGACCGCGCAAGGCCGTTTGATCGGGCGGGTGATGGATAAAATTGGTGATCCGGTCGCCGCAACGACCGTCTATGTTTCCGGCGCGACAACCAAAGCCACGCTTTCCAACGCTCAGGGATATTACACGCTGCTCGATGTGCCGGAAGGCGACTACACGATCAAAGCCTCCAAACGCGGGCTGCCGGATTGGGGCACAAAAGTTTCGATTGCCTCCAACTACACCGTGCGGCTCGACATTCGCTTGGGCGAAAGCGACGGCAAGACCACGCAAGCCATCGCCATTTCCGAGGCCGACCGCAAGGCGCAACAATTGAAGTTGGAAAAACTGCGTCTGGAGCGCGAGCGTTTGAAAGAAGCGCAGCCGAAGGAGCAACTGCCCGGCGCATCCGTCCCGCCGCCGCCAGCCATCAGCAAGGAAGAGCAAGACGCGATTGAGCTTCAGAAACTCGCCGATAAGCAGCAATCCGATTTCGCGGTTGCATCCGCCATTCCTGAACACGAGGTCGAAATCGACGGCGGCATCGAGATGCTTTATAAGAAAATCAAGTATCCCGAGGCGGCCAAGAAAATTAAAGTTGAAGGCCAAGTCGTTGCCCGCGTTTATGTCGATGAACAGGGCGACGCCACCGACGTGGAAATCTTGAAAGGTGCAAACGACCTTTTCAACGATGAAGTCTTTCGCGTGCTCAGTGAAGATATCAAGTTCAAACCGGCCAAAGCCCTTGGCGGCAAGGCGGTGAAAGGCACGATGATCATTCCGATTACATTCAAACTCGGTAGTGTCGACCGCTTCGGGCGCAAACTCTAACTTCAAAAAGCCGGTCGTGATACCGGCTTTTTTACGTACTGAAAAAATCAACTACCGCATTTCGTTATGCCGATGCCGTTCAACCAACGAATCGCTGCAACCGCGTTGGCTCTCACGCTGACCTTGCTCGTGTGGGGCACGGCGGGCCGTGCGGTTGCATCGGAAAGCGAGTCGCAAAAAATCGCGCGGCAGCGCAAGCAGACGGAACAAAACTTGAAGTTGCTCCAGAAGCAGGTGCAAGAATATGCGTCGCGGTTGGGCAAGGCGAGCACCGAAGAGCAGCGGTCGCTCCAAGCTCTCTCGAACCTCGACCGGCAATTGAAGGTCTACAACGAACTGATCGGCGAGTTGGAAGTGAGCCAATCGATGCTGCGAAAACAAATCGCCGCGCTGCGCGTTGAAATTGTGAAAGCGGAAACGGCTCTTGCAAAAATGAAAGAAGATTTTGCAATCTATGCCGTGGGCATTTATAAACTCGGCATCAAGAACGATGCGGAGTTGCTCTTTTCCGCAGGCTCGATCAATCAAGCCCTTGTCCGCACGGAATACATCAAGCGGTTTGAACTGGCGGGCAAGTTGAAAATCACGGACATCGCCCGAACGCAGGCGGAGATTGCGGTCAAAGCACAAGACCTTGCCCTGCGCTATGCGGAGGACAAAGAACTCTTGGATGAAAAGCGAACGGAATCGGCGGCCTACCAATCGCGGAAGGCCGAACGTGAAAAAACGGTAGCGGTGCTGCGACAGAACAAGCAAAGTTTGAAAGAGCAGATCGAGCGGTCGCAATCTTCCGCCAAGCAGTTGCAAAATAAAATCGCGGAGTTGATGGAATCGGAAGATGTGGCGATCCGCGCGGAACTGAAAGCGAAGTTCGAAGCCGCCCGCCGCAAAAAACTATCGAGCGACGCCCGCAAATCGCGTCCGACCGAATCATCTGAAAAATTTGGAACTGAAAAATCCGCCGCTGAAAAGTCCGGTCGGCGCAGCGACGTGGCGATTGAAAAGCCGGATGCGTTGCCTTCGCTCAAAGCCTCGCCGGATGATTTTGACTACAGTGCGGTCTCGGCGGACTTTGATGAAAACCGCGGCCGCTTGCCGTGGCCGGTCAAAGGCGGCGTGATCGTGCAAGCCTTTGGCCGCAATGAAAACAAAGATTTGAAAATCGTTTCGTTCAACAACGGCGTCGATATTTCCGTCCCGACGGGCGCCGATATTTTCGCGGTCTCCGGCGGCAAGGTTACGCTGATTTATTTCAACCCGGTGTATGGCAATGTGGTTATCGTGCGGCATTCGAATTCCTACCTGACAGCGTACGCAAACCTTTCGCAAGTGCGCGTTGAGAAAGGCGAGACCGTGATTGCGGGACAGACGATTGGCCTTGCGGGACGCGGCACGACGGCGGGCGCGGTGGTACATTTTGAAATTTGGCAGCGCGGCGAAAAGCACGATCCCGAAATCTGGCTGGCGAAAAAATAAATCCTCCGCAACATCTCCCCGCAAAAAATCCACGGTGAAAAAAAAGTTTTGGCTCAATCAGTTTCCGGCGGTGCTCTGCGCGCTAGCGATCTTCATTCAATCGTCAATACCGAGCAAGGATATTCCTAAACTCGATTTGTTCAATTACGACAAACTCATTCACGCAGGCATCTATTTCATCTTCACTTTTGCCCTCGCCCGCGCTGTGCGGCATCAACAAAAGTTTTCTTACCTCGCCGAGCATTGGTTCATCTCAACGCTGCTCCTTGCCACGCTCTACGGCATCTCCGATGAAACGCATCAATACTTCACGCCGGGTCGCAGCGCGGAAATCATGGACTTGAACGCGGATGTGTTGGGGATCGCGCTTGCGGCACTGTGCTACAAGTTTTTTCCGGTGAAGGAGATATAGTCTTTCCTTACAAACTCTCAAGTTCCGAAAATTCTATCGCCTGCGTCGCCGAGGCCGGGCAGAATATATTTGCTCGTGTTCAGTTCACGGTCAAGTGCGGCGGTAAAAATCGGCACATCGGGATGCGCGGCTTCAACGGCACGCACGCCTTCGGGCGCGGCGACGATGGAAACAAGCGTGAGTTGCTTCGCGCCTTTTTGCTTCAGCAAGTCCAACGCCATCGATGCGCTTCCACCCGTCGCCAGCATCGGATCAAGCACGATGCAATGCGATTCGGAAATTTTGGCGGGGATGTTGGAGTAGTAATAATTGGGCAAATGCGTGTGGTGATCGCGCGAAACGCCGATGTGCGAAACGCTCGCATCGGGCAGAATTTTCAGGAAGCCGTCAAGTAGTCCAAGCCCCGCCCGCAACACTGGCGCGAGCACATAACTTTCCCGAAGCCGGTAGCCGGTCGTGATTTCAAGCGGTGTCTCAAAGGTGAATTCGGTGAGCGGAAAAGTTTTGCACAGTTCAACCGCCATCACTTCCGAAATCCGCTGTACGGTCGCGCGGAAAATGTCGTTCGAAGTGTGCTTATCACGAATGACGGAAAGGTCGCGCTGCAAAATTGCATGAGTGAAAACGGTTAGACTCATCGGTGAAATTGAAAAGTTGGAAAAGTTTTTTTTGATGCGAACGAAAATTATTTCAACACGCCGCGGATCGAATCAAGTGAACCGTCGTTCGGTGCGGGTGTGAGCGAAAGCAGATGGCACATCAACTCATATAGATGCACATTCTCAAACGGTTCAACGGTTGTAGCTTGCTTGAATCCCTGACCATGCGCGATGAACAATGCCCGCATTGACGGCAATTGATTGTCGTAACCGTGCGCGCCGCCGGCATTCTTCGCCTTGATACCTTCAAAAAAATTGCGCGTTGAAATCGACCAACCTTCGTCGGCCACCAGCACGACGGGCGAGATGCGTCGGCTCGCTTGATAATGAAACCGCATAGGCACTTCGGACTTACGGTATACTTTCAAATGCGGGTGCGGCTTAGCGATAAATGCCTGATAGATTTTTTCCTCTTCACCCGCCTTCGGGAAGATCGCCGTAACCGCCGAGAGATCGGCAATGCGCACGGATTGGGGATCGATATAATCATCAATGAAAATCATCCGCTCCGGCGAAACCCCCGTC
>JACMJS010000271.1 GCA_014380515.1 Chlorobiales bacterium | reverse complement strand
GATGCCGTCGAAGGCCGCCAGACGGCGTTAGACGGCTAGGCTATACGCATCCCCGCTGCCCAAGGGTCAAACTTCATCAGGTTGTCATCATCGTTTTGAATCGCTCCGCTCCGCCAATCTCCATACATGTTGCTCGCTGCGGCCACAGGGTGGCATCGCCCCGCGATGTACCGGCGGCGGCAAGGGATGCGGGCTTTCGCATTGTGATGCTATCGATATTGTGGTTGTGCTCCGGCGGGATTTTCGCGGCGAATGCAAGCGAGGCGATCGACCTTTCGCCGCCGTCATCGGTCTGGAACAGCGAACGCTTTCCCATCTTTCGCGCGGTGCTACAGACGGATGCGTGGTTCTCTTCGCCTGCCGAATATCACGGCGCGTTTCAACCGGAACTGCTCCTCGCGTTCGCTTCCGATGCGCGCGTGCTCGGCATCGATTTGATTCACCTTGGAAACGTCGCATCGTCTGTTGATACAATTCGCGCCGATTCCTCGCGCATAGACTCCTCACGCGCTGATTCCGTGCAAGTGGGTGAGATCAAACTTTTGCGGTGGCGATACAATCCGCTGCCGATGACGTCGTTCGTCCGCCGCGTGCCGGTTTTATATTTTCAAATGTTCGGCCCGGAAGAAGACGCCGATCCGCTGCGGCCTGCCGAACCCATTGAACAGTACGCCTATCAAGAACCCGATACCAGCCGCAGAGCTTCCGTTTATGCCTCGCCTTTTGATTCGCTGCTCGCCGCGCCGACGGATTCGACGGAGCGCGTCAAAGCGTTTCGCTATCAACTGGAGGATTCGCCCGCGCCGTCGGTACTCGATCTGCCGCTCTCGCCCTATTTCATTCCCAGAGTCGGCCTAACGCGCACGGTGGAATTGGATTCATCGGGACAAATAATTACGATCTCGGAAAAAATCGGTCTCTACGAAACCCGCCCCGCGTTGCGGTTGCCGCTTTCGGACTATAAAAAATTGCGCGAGCGACAGAGCCTCCGCGATAATTTTCAGCAACTCATTTCGCCGCGCACGAAAGCCTTCGTCGATCCGCTTCAAGATTTGCTCGGCAAGATCACCAAAATTACCATCGCCATTCCGGGCGGCGAAGGCGGATTCTTTTCGACGCTCTTCGGCCCGCCGACGGTGAGCCTGCAAGTAAACGGCAGCATCGATATCCGCGCTTCGTTTCAGAACGAACAATCCAAAGACCCGACGCTGGCCACCGCCGGTGCCCGCAACCGCACCGATCCGAACTTCGATCAGCAGGTTCAGATGAACATCACGGGCGCCATCGGCGATAAACTCACCATCCTCGCCGATTGGAACACGCAGCGGCAGTTTGATTTCGAGAATCAATTGAAACTCAAATACACCGGCTACACCGACGAAATCATTCAATCGATTGAGGCAGGCAACGTCTCGCTCGGCTTGCCGACGGCGCTCATCGGTAGCAGTCAGGCACTCTTCGGCGTACGGGCGAACTTTCAGATTGCGGGGCTTGCACTCTCGGTCGTTGCTTCCCAAAAGCGCGGCAAAACGGAGACGATCAACGTGGCCAGCGGCGCGCAGGAAACGACGGCCAATCTCCACGCATGGCAATACGAATACAACAAGCATTTTTTTATCAGCAATTTTTACGCGACGAACTGGGAAAAAGCCTACAACCCCAACTTTATCAACTTGGTGCAAACGACCGACCCGCAAGGCCGACAGCTCGATCAAATCGAGGTGTGGATCACGCCGGAAAATTCCACCCAAAATCCAGATGCCCGCCAAGCCGTCGCGCTGCTCAACTATGCCGATGAAGTTTACAGCGATACGGCTTTCAACAGTCCCGATGGATTTAACTTTCCCGACTCGACCGTCGTCGAGGGCGGTCTGTTACCATTTTTTCAAACCCTGCGCACCAGCGATTCCGAAGCCTCGCTCGCCGTACTCGATCCGCTCGGTGCCGACCGGAAGTACGTCGGGCCGTTCATCAAGCTCAAGCCGGAAGAGTATCAATTTGACGCCGCCCGCGGATTCGTAACCGTCTTGCGCGGCATCCAGCCCAATCAGGTCATCGCCGTCGCTTACCGCTACACCAAGCCGGGCGATACGCTTCGCATCGGCGACTTCTCGCTGGGCAACAACAACAAGCGGCTCATTCTGAAAATGATCAAGCCGCAGAACCTCACCAACTCCAATCAAGGGGGATGGTTGCTGATGCTTAAAAATATTTATTCACTCGGCGCGGCGGGTATTAAATCGGAAGGCTTCAACCTCAAAATGATTTATGAACAGTTGGGTCAAGAGCAACCTGAAATCCCGTTCCTGCCGACCGATCAAAGCGATAGCAGCCGACTGATCAAACTTACCGGCCTCGACCGCTTCGGTGTCAACAACACGCCGGGCGTGAACGGCGTAACCGACAACGAGTTTGATTATCTGCGCGGCGTAACGATTGACGAACTGCGCGGCACGATCATCTTTCCGTTCCTCAGGCCGTTCGATAAACCGATTCGCGCCCGCCTCACTCAACTTGGCATCACCGATACCACCCGCATCAAGCAGTTGGTTTACAACGAGGTGTATGACAACGAACCAATCGGAAACAACAGTGCCAGCAGTCAAACGCTCAAAGATCGATACATCATCCGCGCCAATTTCCGCAGCGACGTGCGGGCCAGTTACGATTTGGGCGTCAATGTCGTGCAAGGCAGCGTGCGGGTTTATGCCAACAGCGGCCTGCTGACGGAAGGCGCCGATTACGTCGTTGACTATCAACTCGGGCAAGTAACGAT
>JACMJS010000270.1 GCA_014380515.1 Chlorobiales bacterium | reverse complement strand
AGTAGGAAGTAAAAAGCAACACGATCACGGCAATCGACAGGCCGAGACCGCGAGCCATGAACGCCCCGTAGTTGCGACGCAGGACGAGCGCGCCGTAGTCAATGCCCCGAAAGCGTTCCGTGTCTAAGAATTCATCGCTCGCAGCGAGCGCGGTAGTTTCAAGACTCTGATTCATTTGTGCTGTCGTTAAAATTTTTTCTGAAAGTTCCGGCCACAAGTCGCGTGCGGGTTCGATCCGCTTCGGCAATGCCGCCACACCGGATGCAAGCGCAATGAGTCCGGCCAATTCCTTTTGACAATCGGGACAAAGTTGCAAGTTCGCTTCGACCGCCGCGCGGCGTTCCGGCGGCAAGGTGCCGTCAATGTAGTCGTTCAAATACGTGCGCAGTTCAATGCAAGTCATTTTCGTAGTGCCTCCCTCAGCAATCCTCTGGCGCGATGCAACTGCGCCTTCGATGTGCCCGCCGTGATCCCGCACAGCCCGGCGATTTCGTGATGCAAGTAACCTTCCACATCGTGGAGCACGAACACCGTTCGAGCATTCGTCGGCAGCGATGCAATGGCCTGTTCAAGATCAATCGGCTCGGCGCGGTTGCTTGATACCTTGTCTGAAAAATCGTCGAGTGTTTCGGTTGTTTCAATCCGTGCTTCGCGCCGCCGCTCTGAACGCAGTTCCATGAGAATCACATTGACGGCCAACCGGTGCAACCAAGTTCCGAACGCACTTTCGCCGCGAAATGATTTTAAGTTTTGCCACGCCCGAACAAAAACATCTTGCGTCAATTCTTCCGCCCGCGTCCGGTCGGCAAGCATGCGCAGAGCTAGGGCGTAGATGCGCGAGGCGTATTCGTGATACACTTCCGCGAAGGCCGCGCTGCTGCCGCCCTGTGCCCGTACGATGGCGGCTTCAATGTTGGTTTCGGATGTCGTCGTGCTTTCCACAGATGCGCGGTGAAGCGTTAAAACAAAAAACTTGCGGCTCGAACTTGCGAAGGGTTTAGCATCGCCTTCAAAGGTAAGATACCAGCCGAAGTGTAAAGGTTGGAAACCGGCAAGTGTTTTTTTTCTGTCATTCTGAACGGAGCGCAAGCGAAGTGACGAATCTGCATTCAATCTTCGATGCAACTCAAATGCAGATTCTTCACTGCGCTCAGAATGACGTTGCATGTTTTCTTTGCGGGCTCGAAATAAAAACGCAGAACTCCGGCGGTGGAAGTTCTGCGTTGGTGTGTAACTCTGATGCTCCTCGAGTAGGATTCGAACCTACAACCCTTCGGTTAACAGCCGAATGCTCTACCATTGAGCTATCGAGGAATTTGAGACGGGCTGCAAAAATACAGCCCTGCCTTCCAATTTCCAACGCAACCTCGAAATTTTCTGCGTTGTTTTTCGCACATCCGTTGCAAAGATGCGGCTTGACCGTTCGCAGCCGGTTCGCTACATTGGTTGTACATTTTTTTCCGATACAGTTTGATAAAATCGCACTGATACCTAACAGCACCTAACACCTGAAACGACGATCATGGGATTCCTATTTTACATCACCGACTTTTGGTACTGGCGGTGGAAGCGCATTTTCGAATCGGCCAACTTGCGGTTTCTCGACCGGCAAGTTCTCAAATTCTACTATATCAACTTCTTCTTCGTCATTTTCAATTATACCGCACTGCTCAGGCGGCTTGGCCGCACGGTGCTGAATCAATTTTAGCTTACGCCGCACTATTCCGAAGTGAACCGTTTTTTCCTAAGCCATGAGTTATCTCTCCTTTCATCGCGGCGAGCTTTACTACGAAGACGCCGCTGATACCGATGCTTCGCTCCGAGACAAGCCCGCCGTCATTTTCTGCAACGGCTGGGCACTCTCAGCCCGCTACTGGACACCGCTCATCGCCTTGCTTTCGCCGCACTACCGCTGCATCGGGTTCGATCAAAGCGGCACGGGACGCACACGGTTAGCGAAACGGAAAGTACAAAGTTCAGCAGTGAAGCAATTTACGATTGATGCGTTTGCGGATGAGGCGGCGGTGCTTATCGAACATTTAAAGCTTGGCCAGACAGCACCTTTGCACATCATCGGGCACTCGATGGGATCCATGGTTGCGGCGGAAGTTTATCGCCGCCACGCGGCCATCGCCGCGTCGGTTACGCTGACGGCGTGCGGCATTTTTGCATTCAGCGCGGTGCAGATGCAAATCCTTACTTGGTTCGTCGAGACGACGATTTCCCTCAAGGATTTATTCTATCTCGATATTTTTAAGGTCGCCTTTGTGCGCAAAGCCACCGCGAAGCCCATTGACGCCGCCTACCGCAAAATCATCGTTGATGATTTTTTACAAACCGATTCCGACGCCGTGCGCGAAGTTGGTACGCTCTCGCTCGACCGCACCGCCCTTGAGCGTTATGCCCAAACCGCGCTCTCGGCACAGGTGCCGCTGTTGCTCCTTACCGGTGATAAGGATAAAACAATTCCGCCCGAAGGCATGACGACGCTCTACGACGCCCGCATTCAATCAGCCGCCGTGCCGACAACGCTGGTGCGGTTTGCAGAGCTAGGCCACTTGCCGATGCTTGAGGATACTCCGGCTTACGCCGCCGCGCTGCGGGAACATCTTAATCGCAGCACTGAACATTTTCACACGAATCTTGCAACGACCGGTACAACGGCTTCGGCATCTGCATCGTAGTTTTTATATTGCGGCCTCAACTTTTTGAGACGAACCACCATTGCAGCCAAGATGCCGAATAATTCAGATGCGAATGTCATTGCTCCGCCGGTTGCCCCACCGGAAGATTCCGCCAGCCACTCCTCGCCCTTGCGCGAAAAGTATTTCAACGATCCCGATTACCGCCGCAAAGTTGCCCGCCGCCGCAAACGGTTAGAACTCATCTATCGTGTCCTGATCGGTATCATTGCCGCAGGCATTGCCACGGTCGTCGGCCTCTTTATTTACCTCGCCCAAGGTCTGCCGAGCCT
>JACMJS010000269.1 GCA_014380515.1 Chlorobiales bacterium | reverse complement strand
TCCGGTTCGTGCCCAAATCCAAATGTCTTGAGCCACAGTTCAACCTTCGCCAATAATCCTTTGCGTCGTTGCTCGGTTTGCGACTTGTCTTGAAAAAGCACTTGCACGGTTTTCTCACCGCTTAATCCTACATCACCGGCGGTTTCTCCGGTTACTTTGTAATCGCGCTGCGCCGCACTTCGGAGCGGACGCAAATAAAAAGTGTTCATGAACGCGATGTGTGCCACCAGAAGACCGTCGACAGGCGGAAAGTCGCGTATGTCCGCTTTCGGGGGAATGACAACGCGATAAATAAAATTTACTCTCTCTATTGCACCAATGTTGTCATTCAGAACCGGATGTGTCTCTGAGTAAACTTTTGGCTCTCCTTCCGCACTTTCATCAAGAGAAGCAATTATGTCTTTACCGTTTTCGTCCGTGTACGTGTATTTCCTAAGCCTAATTTGTTTAGTTGGCTTATCAAAGGTTACCGTAAAATTTAACCTTTCAACATATGCCCGATACAGTTTCCCTCCCAGTATTGAAGTAAAACTGATGTCTAAGTCCCGTTCGATTTCGTGGCCGTAAATGAAGTCGCTGTATGAACCGAGTTTCACGTAGTCGCCGTTGGTGATGAGCGGGGATTCTTTGTCGCGGCTTTCGAGGGTTTGCTTGAGCATCAGGAGCACTTGTAAGAGGCTTGATTTACCGCTGCTATTCGCGCCGATGAACAGCGTGATCGGGCGAAGATCAATCTCACCGCTGTCCTGAATCGACTTAAAATTTTTTACCCTGAACGACTTCAGCATTTCATACCTCACATACTAACGCTTCTCTCTTGTGTCATTCCCGCCATGCTGCTTTGAGTCCCGCTATTGAAGCGGGATCGGGAATCCATCTTTTAAATATGAAGAAGGATTCCGGTCAAGCCGGAATGACTTCTAAAGTCAACCGTGTTCATCAAGCGACGATAAATTCTTTCTGGGATTCCTTCGAAAGTTTTTCATCGCGGAATTTTTTCGATTCGGCCACGAAGGCTTCGAAGAGCGGATGCGCTTTGTGCACGCGCGATTTCAACTCCGGGTGAAACTGCACGCCCAAAAACCAGCGATGCGTCGGCAGTTCAACGATCTCAACCAATTCACCATCGGGCGACGTGCCGGAAAGTACCAATCCGTTTTCCGTCAGGGCATCACGGAACTTGTTGTTCAGTTCGAAGCGGTGGCGGTGGCGTTCGTTGATGAGCGGCTTGCGATACGCCGCGTGTGCCCGCGTGCCTTCTTCCAACACGCACGGATAACTGCCGAGCCGCATCGTGCCGCCTTTTTCCTTCACGCCTTTTTGCGTTTCCATCAAGTCGATCATCGGAAACTTGGTCTTCTTGTTGAACTCGGTCGAGTTGGCGTTTTCCATTTTGCACACGTTTCGCGCGAACTCAATCACCGCGCACTGCATTCCCAAACAAATCCCGAAGAACGGAATCTGATGCTCGCGCGCATATTTAATCACTTCGATTTTTCCTTCGATGCCGCGGTTGCCGAAGCCCGGCGCAACGAGCACGCCCGACACATCTCGAAGCAGTTCTTCTGCGGTTGCGATTTTATCCTCGACGTCTTCGGAGCGAATCCACTTGATTAATACTTTCACGCCGTTCACCGCGCCCGAATGCACGAAGGCTTCGACGATGGATTTATACGCATCGGGATATTCGGTGTATTTGCCGCAGACGCCGATGCGCAGCGTGCCGTCTTTCGGATATTTTACTTTGTCGCTGAAGATGCGCCAGTCGTCGATCTCGGCTTCTTTCGGCGAGCGAAGGCCGAACTTTTGCAACACGATTTTATCCAACTTTTCCTCGTGAAGATGCAGCGGCACTTCGTAGATCGTGTCGGCGTCTTTGAGGCCAACGACATCGTTGTCGGAGAGATTGCAGAAGAGACCGATCTTGTGTTTGATTTCTTTCGAGAGGGCTTTCTCGCTGCGGCAGACGAGGATGTCGGGCTGCACGCCGATTTCCAAGAGCATCTTGACGCTGTGTTGCGTCGGCTTCGTTTTCAGTTCCGCCGCCGACTTGATATACGGCACGAGCGTGAGGTGAATGTTGACCGAATTCTTCGCACCCAATTGCAACCGCAACTGACGCATCGCTTCAAGAAACGGCAGCGATTCGATGTCGCCGACCGTGCCGCCGATTTCGGTGATGATCACGTCATACTTTCCCGACTTGCCGAGCGCGAGCATTCGCATTTTGATTTCGTCAGTAATGTGCGGTACGACTTGCACCGTCGCGCCCAAATAATCGCCGTGCCGTTCTTTATCGATCACGGATTTATAAACGCGACCAGTAGTCGTGTTGTTCGCTTGCGAAGTCGGCACATCGAGGTAGCGTTCGTAGTGGCCGAGATCGAGATCGGTTTCGGCGCCGTCGTCGGTTACAAAAACTTCGCCGTGCTGGTAAGGCGACATCGTGCCCGGATCGACGTTGATGTACGGGTCGAACTTTTGGATGGTAACGCGAAGCCCGCGCGATTTTAAGAGTGCGCCAAGCGATGCGGATAAAATGCCTTTGCCGAGCGACGACACCACGCCGCCGGTTACGAAGATATACTTAACGGATTTACTGCGTGCCATAACTGCGGCCTCCTGTGATTTTCGTCGTTCAAGGTTGGTTCAATCAAAACTCAATTTTTCTACCTCTTGCTTTGTGTCTCTTGTCGCGTCATTCCCGCCACGTCGGGAATCTCTTTTGATTCAAGCAAAGAAGGATTCCGGACAAGCCGGAATGACAGATGCAAAAAAATCATTCCTATAAAGTGCGGGAAGAATTTAAGGATAAGGTAACGTGCTGGTCTTTGCTTTTCTCTCGGCGTCGGTTTAGTTTTCGCCTCACGCCGAACACGCTTGAAGTCTCGTTCATTCATCATCACCGCACAAATGAAAACAATCGAAACTACCGCAGTCATCACCGATGATGGCGTCTTTGCCACGCACGCGCCCGAAGGTCTGGCCGCCGGAAACTATCATGTCGTCATCATCATCGATGATGCGCCGCCTGCGGCCGAGCCTGTTGCCGCTGCGCCCGTTGCCGAGAAAATGTCGGAGAAACCTGTGGCGATGAAAGTCGCTGAGAATCTTCCGCCGCCAGCACCGAAGCCCGCGAGGCCGACACCCGCAGCGGATGCAAAAGCGGAGCCGGTTTCAATTTATCAGTTTGCCGTCGATGTGCTGACACACGCACAAAAATTTACCGCCGCAACACCCGCAGGCGAAACGGCCAAACAAGGCTTTCAATTTTTACTTACGCAGCCCGATACACTGATTGCGATTGAGGATTCCGGCATCACGTGTCTCACCGATTTCTACCAGTTTCTGACAACCGTCGAGTCGCACGGCATGACGGATAAACTGATGTTCAACTTCAACGATATTTCGCGCTCGCTCGCCGAAGCCCTCGAACGCCAACTTGCCGAAGCCGCATAATTTTATGGCTGAATCTTTTCGGTCGTCGTTGCAGCGTTTGAAAAATTATAGCGGCGGCCTTTCCAGAGCGAGCCTTTGCCGGAAGCGATCCAGCGGACGGAATTCAACGCAATGCCAATGAACATCAGCATCGAGAGCGGGTGCAGCAAAGATTCCGCGACCGGCAATCGAAACCGTTTTGCAATAAGCACGCGAAGCACCGCGGCGATGAACAGTTGAAGCAGTGGAAACCAGAAAAAATCAGGCGTGAGTTGAGCCGCTCCGGCTAAGAATCTGTAGAGCGAAATCAGGACAAAGATAGACGGCAAAACATAAACGGCAAAACTGAAAATACAGAGCACGGCAATCGCCAGCACATTGTAGCCCAATCCCGCGAATATATTTTTCGAAAAACCCTGCCACACGTCTTTCAAACTGCGGTACATCCGGCACCGCACCGCGTCAATCCCGTCATAAATTTTCACCGTGCCGCCCGCGGCTTTCACCGCCTTGACGAACCACACATCTTCAACCATCGCGGTACGCACGGCCTCGTGGCCGCCGATTTTTTTATACATCTCGCGGTTAAAAAAAAGAAACTGTCCGTTGGCGAAAGCGAACAGCGGCGATTTATTCGTCCAGATGAGTTTGACGGGCAAGTAGCACAGCACGCTGAAGTGAATCAACGGAATGACGAGCCGTTCCCACACCGTTTTCATTTCCTGATCGGTGATGATCGAGAGCAAATCCGCTTTTGAAGTTTGCATTGCCGCGAGCGCACGTTTGATGCTTGCGGGTTCGTGCATCGTGTCAGCATCGGTAAAGAGAAGATACTCGCCCGTCGATGCGTCCGCGAGTTGTTTGCACGCCCAGCATTTGCCGAGCCAGCCATCGGGCAGCGGCGTTCCGGCAATAACTTTCAAGTGCGGATGGAGCTGCTGAAGTCCTTCGAGCACTTCGTCCGTGCCATCGTCGGAATTGTCGTTGAGCACGATGACTTCGAAGTTGGCGTAGTCCTGACGCAAGAGCGAAAGCGCACAGCGTGAAATGTTCGCCGCTTCGTTTCGAGCAGGCACGAGGATTGAGATACGAGGCTGCGTTTCGCTATTCACTTCCGCGCGGGGCAACGGCTTGAGATCAAACAGATTTTTGACGAGGATTATAACGAAGACGCAGAGGCACAGCGTGATGAAGCAGTTGTAAAAAAGGAGCAGCGTCATTGAAAGCGTTTTTTTTATTTCCTCTTTTTTCTTTTGTCATTCCCGCCCGTGCTGCTCCAAGGTCCCGCTATCGCGGGAAGCGGGAATCTCGTGGAAAGTCCCTGAAGTCAAGATTCCCGCGTGCGCGGGAATGACATAAAAGTTATGAAAGGAACTGTATTAAGTGCGGTATCAGCGGAAACTTTCTTTGCGACCGAAGATGAACTGTAAGCCCGCTTCTACACGGCTGATGCGGTTCGAGGGTTTGGTTTCTACCGACTCGATTCGCGTCCATTGTTCATCGTAGCGAAAATAGAGTTCGACGCCGCCGAACGGATTGACGAACGACACCGACCCTTGCACGCCCAGCAACACTCTCGACACTTGCGAACTAGCAAACAGCGATTGGTAACCGGCTTCAATGGAGAACGCCGCGCGGTTTGAAAACCGGAGCGAGACGACCGCAAGTCCGCCTGCATCAAATCCGAATTGGGTTTCGGCGGCGTTCGGCAAAAGTTCGGCAAATCGAAGTTCGCCCAACTGCAATGAACTCAGTCCCGCGTTTGCAATCACGCGCGGTAGCACGGCGAAGTTGTCGTCTCCGGCTGTAGTGCCAAGTCCCGCACGCAGATTGAGCCAGCGGGCGTAAAGATCGGGGACGCTGCTGCGGTCGTAGTCGATAAGCGTGAGGCCGAAGGAGAGCGGGTCGCGGTAGATGTCGCCCTCAAGAAGCGCGGCTCGGAAACGAAAGTTGATGCCTTCGGTCAAAAAACGTCCGCCGAGTGCAAGCGGAAGAAGTTTGATTTGACTTTCGCGCAAGACGCTCGTCTCGGAAACATTGGGCAGGAACGCAAACTCCAACAGCATCTGGTTGCCGTTCTTTTGGTTGCTGTTGTCGTAGCGAAACCCGATAAGCATCGGCGAAGACGCATTGGCCTGTCCGCTGCCGTACCATTGCCGCCGCTGCGCGTGGAGGTGCGCGGGCACAATAATGATGAGGAAAAGCAATGCGAGCAAAAATTTCATCGGCGAACTTGCGGGTGAATTAAAGACGAACGCCTGTCGCGCTAACCCCGGTCCCGCTTCGCGAGACGTCCCCTTTATCAAAAGGGGACAATGGTAAAGATCATTCATCGAAAATGTTTTCTTCGAACTCAACTCTCCCTTTGTCAAAGGGAGATGTCCCGCCAGCAAGCGGGACAGAGGGTTGGGTTACGCCGGTTGCGCTTCGCCTTGTTTGAAATCAATGCAGAGCCATTGACCTTCGAAGTAGGCTTCATCGGAGCGGAGACCGGCGAGAAAGGTCGGCAGTGTAACCGTCTTTTGGTTGTCGCCGATGCGCACGGTAAGGTCGTCGCCCTGCTGCTGCAACGCGATGCTCATCCCTGCCGCATTGAGGAACGGCAACTTCATCCGCATCTGGAAATGTCCCGCCGCCGTCTTTTTAATCTCGACCGGATTTTCATTGAAGAACACCGTGAGGGGATCGAGGTCGCCGTAGACTTCTATGGCCATCAACCGCAACGCATCAAGCCCGACGACTTCGCGCGAGAACATCGGCACTTTTGAGATCGGAATCGGCGCGAACGCATCGTCGATCTCGGCGACGTATTTATGCTGGATGCCTTTCCATTCGTTGAGATAACCGGCTTCTTTGTCTTCGGGAAAAATCCGGTTGATGATCACGCGGTCGACCGTGATGCCGTACAGATTGAGGTACGTGAGCGCGCGCATCGATTCCTTGATCACCATTTTTTCAGGGTTCATCACCAGCCGCACGGTCGATTTGGTATTATCGCCGAGCAGATCGATGATGCCGTCGGTGGCGGTAAATAAATTGTCAATCGCGCTGAAGACTTCCGGCGGCGCAACCATCGCGGCGGTCTTGCTTGAAATTTTCGAGAGCGGACGAATCAGCGGCGCGACGGCAAACTTTTCCACGTTGCGCACGAGTTTCATCACCCAGCCGAAAGTTTCCGGCAGCGAGAGCAGCCGCAGCGTTTCGCCCGTCGGGGCGCAATCGACGACGAGCAAATCATACTTGCCCGACCCGCTGTGTTCTTTGA